>JAHELS010000058.1 GCA_024644085.1 Rhodopirellula sp. | reverse complement strand
GGTAATGCCGCGTCTCGCTGACGAGCAAGCGTCCCTGCTGTTCAATGCGAAGTGCGAGTTGGTCGATGTGTTCGTAGGTTCCGGCCGAGGCGGGCGCCGCCGCAGCGACAACCAACAGTCCGAAAGCAGTGATTGTTTTGGTGACAAAATTCATTGACGGGTCTCCTTGAAGTAGTGCCCCGTGGCGGGGCCAACCGGACGACGCGTCGGTTGGTACCGTGAGAGAGATGCAGATGGAGTGCCAATGCCCGATCGTGAAACAAAAATGGCAGGAAACACCCATAAAAACGTCGTTTTTGCGGCGTTTCCAAGACTTTCACCCGCAGACCATGTGATATCACTGTGATCTCATATCGTGAAACAGCGCCGTCGGACTGGTGGCGCTTCGATTCACCCTTTCGAGCGTTTCGGCGGGCGTTTGCGTTTGCGGCGACAGCACCGTTTGAACTTCTTCCCGCTGCCACAGGGGCATGGTGCATTGCGGCCGACCCGGCGGCGTCGGGTCCGCGTGAGCGAGAGAAAACTTCTCGTGTTCTGGCGATAGATCGATTCGAGCATCTGATAGAGCTGAGGATTCTTCTTCTCGAGAATGTCGGGCGCCTCGAAGAAGTACTCGCTCAAGACTGCGAAGTACTCCGCCTCGTTGGTGTACGCGTAGTCGTCGATGTGATGCTGGCCTTGGCGTGTCGACCGCAGTTCTTCGCCGACCCAGCGGACCCAGGGTTCTGCGGTATCGAGCGGGATGCCGGCTGGGATTCCGTCGACACCGCCGGCGGCCTTGTCGACCAGGTGCGCAAACTCATGGATTCCAACGTTCCGCTTGTCCTCTGGGTTGGCAAAACCCGCGAACAGATCGGGTTTGGAGAGAATCATCACGCCGCTCAGGTGGCTGACGCCGATCATCCCAAGCGTCGTTCGTTCGACCGAATCGTCGGTTTGGTATTCGTCATTGAACGCGCTGGGATAGATCAGCACTTCACCGAGCCCGGAGTACTCCCAATCGTCAAAACCGAAAATCGGGATCACCGCGCTGGCGGCAACCAGCGCGCGCGTCGTTTCGTCCGCGTCGGTACGAATCCCGGTGACCATAACTTCGTCCAGGAAAACCGTGACCAGTTTTCGAAACCGTTCCTTCTGGTTCTCATCCAAGGCGCGAAAAAACGCGACGTGGCTGGACAGCGCATGTTCCCACTCGACTGGGAAGGGAAAATCCATCAATTTCAGACGCCGCAGCGTTCGGCGCCGGACGGAATGAAAAACAAGCCCGGCAAGAGGCAGCGTGAGCAACCACCATGGCGAGACAAAACTCAGCGCGACCGAGATACCGGCGGTCGCGATCGCCGCACTGAGGGCAAGTCGAAAGTTGCCACGATTCGATTCCCGGGAGATGAGCATGTGATAGTTGCCCGAAAACGTTTCTGGTGTCCGTTACAGCCGTAACGCATCCAGAAGGACACGTTGCTGGAGTTTCACGTCGCCGTCGAGATCCCGAATTTGCAGGGTCATTGCGGGACGCTCCGGATCCCAATCGATCGCGACCACTCCGTAGTTCTCGCGATGGTAGGTCACCTCGCCGAGTCGGTGACGGTTGTCGGTCGGAGTACCCCGCGCGTGTACCTGGTTGAAACTGCTCGAGGTCAGCTCGTACAGCGGATAGGGCACATCATCTGCGATCACCGACAATTCGGACCAATGGCGATCACCGCTGAGCAGAACAACACCCTCGGCTGCGGTGTCGCGAATCAACTCGAAAAGCCGCTGGCGTTCTTTTGGCAAGTTCGACCATGTTTCCTGACCCGCGGCCTCCGCAATGCACTGGACGCTCGTGACCAACAGGCGAATCTGTGCCGGTTCGCGCAGTTGGCGTTCGAGCCACTTCCACTGTGTCTCGCCGAGCATCGTCTTATCGGGATCGCGGTCGGGAATATAGGGACCGCCGACGCGACGCTCGCCTGTCTTGAGATCCGATCGGAAGTACCGCGTGTCAAGAAGAATCACCTGTAAACGCTTTTCCGGCGGGCCGAAGACAGCGGCGTGGTACACCCCCGGTCGTTTCCGTCGCGATGAATCAATGGGGATATTCCAAAAATCCATGAACTCTTTTTGAGCCGCCTCGCGCATCGGGTAATCCGCTCCGCCGTCGTTGATCCCGTAGTCATGATCGTCCCAGGTGGCGAGACTCGGAGTACTGGAAAGCAACGTTGCGAATTCGGAATTTGACGCCAGGGTTTGGTACTTGGCCCGCATCACCGACATGTCGGCGGTATCGGCGTAGATGTTGTCCCCAAGAAACAGAACCAGGTCAGCTTTCTCGCGCGCCATCGTTTGAAAAATCGGGGTCGGCAAATTCTGTTTGATACAGGACCCGAACAACACGCGGGTGACAGGCTTGCTTTGAGATGGCGGCTCGGCGCGACCGACACCTGCGGTCAGCAAAACGAGTGCAGCGAAGTACGGACCGACCAGGGCCGCGGTACCGATAGAAAGCGATCGAAAAACTTTCACCGTTACCGCCCCGTCGCGGGTGGGCGAAACCGATGCTCGCCCCGCCGCGCAGCTTGGTGGGTCTGTCGCGTGTCCTGTTCCGCACCGGGATCCCCCTGAGACATCATCCACCGATCCAATTCATCGCTCAGCTCCCGCATGATGGCACGGGTCTGCGGTGTGCCGGCCAGATTCTCGAGCTCATAGGGATCTTCCGCGGTGTGATAAAGAGCCTCGGGCGGCCGGAGCATGTACCGTTGCACCAGGCTGTAGGTTTGCGGAGATTCCAACGAATCCCAGATCCACGTTTGCCAGTATGGATTGTTCAACAATCCGTCCCCCTTGATCCCCATCAAATGCTTTTCGATGAACAGGTTTTGAGGGGTTAAGTTGCGGACATAACGATAGGTCCCGTCGCTGATTGTGCGGACCGGATAGGGTGGTCCTTCGGGAACGTTGTTATGGACGCCATAGCTGTATTGCCGATGAGAGTCCGAATCGCCGCGAAGGACCGAAATAAAGCTCGTGCCATCGAACTGCGCCTCATCGACTTTTCCGCCTGCGGCCTCGATCATCGTTGGCAACACATCGGAGTATTGCACGATGGCATCGGTTCGCGTTCCGGCCGGTGTCACGCCGGGCCAACGAACAATCAGCGCCGTATGGACTCCGGTGTCCCAGTTGGTCCACTTGTTGCCAGGAAATTGCGAGCCCTGTTCTGAGCTGAAGATCACCAACGTGTCTTCGGCATGCCCTGACTGCTGGAGCAATTCCAGCACGTCACCAACCTGATCATCCATGTAAGTGATTTCGGCCAGGTATCGCGAAAAGGCTTCTCGCGTCAGTTTCGTATCGGCGACATTCGGCGGAAGTTTGAGTTTCGCAGGCGGGTATTGCGACGGATCCCCCATCACCCAGGGCACGTGCGGTTCGACCAAGGCAACGACCAAACAGAACGGCCCTTGGACATCTCGATTGATGAACTCGGCTGTTTCAGCAAGGTCATGATCCTGGGTCGGGTTTCGCACACAATTCTTGTCGAACCCGCCGACCACCTCGAACGGAAAAGCCTCTGCCGGTGCCACGTGAACCTTGCCGGCCAGACCGACTCGATAACCGAGTTTCCCCAGGTGATGAGGCATGCTGAGAGTCTCGGGCAGACTCGCCGAATGATTCCACGCGCAACCATTTCGCATCGGGTAGAGGCCGGTATACAGTTCCGCACGGCACGGCTGACACATCGCTTCGGCCAGATACGCGCGGTTGAACAACAACCCATCGCTGGCAAGTTGCTCGAGATTTGGCGTCACGGCATTTTGTCCACCGTACATCGGCAGATCATTGAACGTGCAATCATCGGCCATGATGATCAACACATTCGGTGGATCCGCGTGCGCTGGAACTGCAAGCAAAATCAATCCACAGAACAACAGCAAACGGTGAAGCATGATCGCGAATCTCGAGATCGGGGTCAGCGGCATGGATGTGGCAAGATAACTTGCCGCGGTCCCCGATTCTAGCGAAACGGCTCCGGCAGATGGAAACGGCGCTCGGCAGATGGAACTGGGACCCGGCGATTAGGTCAGTCGATCGCCATCACGCCGCGCACCGCGTTGGCTCACCGACGATGCCAACCGTAAACATTCGAAAGCGCACCGCAGACGATGTCGGTCAACAGATCGAGTCGGACCGGTTTGTCGAGCGTCTTGTACGCGAGCATCCGCTCTGCTTCCTGGCGGGATTCATCGTTCCAATCGGCGCTCATCAGCAGACAAGGCGGGCTCTGGCGCCGTTGCCGTAATTTCCGAACCACTGTCAATCCATCGACGCGCGGCATGTGGACATCGATCAGAGCAACGTGAACAACCGCAACATCGATCACTTCGATCGCTTCCTGGCCGTCGCACGCCTCGGTGACTTGAAAACCGCGCCGTATGAGCCCCTCGCACAGCACCTGTCGAAATGCCGAGTCGTCGTCGGTGACCAACAAATTGGGAACGTCGAACATGATCTCCGCCCGAAAAAACGGGATGTCTCGTTATGCCGGACTCCGATCCGACGGCGTACCACCGCAAACCCAATCAGTTATTCGGCGCTACCGGGCGCGCTTTAGAGTGCCACCGAGGCAGCCGAATCATGACTATCATGTTAGCTGCAATTGTGATGCCATATGTGTCGCTGTGAACCCGAACCGGAGCTCCGATGAGCCCACCCACCGTGAAAAAAGAGGGTCCGACGCCCCCGCGAGATCCCAATTCACGCCAGCGTACCGCCAGCGGCGGCACGGGCGACGGGGCGACGGAGATCACAACGCCGGCCGCCGTCGGGGATCTTGCTAAGCGGATCATCGGGAATGTTGAACAGGCGATTGTTGGCAAGCGCAAACAGTTGGTCCTCTCGCTGGTGACCTGGCTCAGCGGAGGACATCTGCTGTTGGAGGATGTTCCGGGGGTCGCCAAGACCATGCTCGCCCGCGCGTTGGCCCGCAGCGTTGGCTGCACCTTCAAGCGGGTCCAGTGCACTCCCGATTTGCTTCCCACCGACGTCACTGGCACATCGATCTTCAATCAGAAGACGGCGCAATTCGAGTTTCGGCCTGGGCCGGTTTTCACGCAAATTCTGCTGGCGGACGAAATCAATCGCGCGACACCTCGGACGCAGGCGTCGTTGCTCGAAGCAATGGCCGAAGCGCGAGTGACGGTCGACGGAAAAACGCATGTACTGGAACCACCCTTCGTCGTGATTGCAACGCAAAACCCGGTCGACCACGAAGGGACCTTTCCGCTGCCCGAAGCACAGCTTGACCGATTCATGATGCGATTCTCTCTCGGTTACCCGACGATGGAGGAAGAACTGCGAATGCTCGAATTGCTGCAGCATTCCCATCCCGTCGATCGCTTGAAACCGGTCGCAACGGCAGCCGAGATCGTCCAGGCCCAATCGGCAATTCGCAGTGTGCATGTCGACCCGCGCGTGCGGCATTATCTGTTACAGATTGTTTCGCAGACGCGCGAGCACAACGACCTCGCACTCGGCGGGAGCCCCCGGGCGTCGATCGCCTTGTTTCGCTGTGCCCAGGCGATGTCCGCGATTCGGGGGCGTGCCTACGTCTTGCCCGATGACATCAAGAAGATCATTGCGCCGGTGATGAATCACCGCATCATCATCCGTCCCGAAAGCCGGCTTCGGAAAATCACGGCCGAGAAAGTCATCGAAGAGATCATCGGTGAAATTGCTGTGCCGACCATCGAAGCCACCTGATCATGCCTGCTGGCGAATCGAACCATTCCGCACCGACCCCAAAGTTTGCCATTGCGGCGGGAATCAGTGCGCTGCTGTTGGCTGGCATGATTTCCGGCGCTTCGCTGTGGGTCATCGCGGCGATTACCGCGGGAATCCTGATCGCGGTCAACTCCTACCTGGCAAAGACATGGTCGACATCAGTGATCGCGGCACGCAGCGGAGGGGATGTCGAAACCAAGATCGGATCGACGGTCCAGGTCGAGATCAGTCTGACGAACCGAAGTCGCATCCCCGTTCTCTGGCTGCTCGTCGAGGACCTGTTGCCCCGCTGGGCGACGATCTACGACCCACCAACGTTGAAGGTCGATGGAGATCGGGTCAAGGTTCTATTGTTGTGGGGTGGTGAGACGCGAAAACTCAGCTACGAGTTCCAGTGCAACCGACGCGGCTACTTCCAAGTCGGTCCGACGATCATGGAAACGGGTGACATGATGGGGTTGTTTCGCCGCTATCGTGTTGGCACCCAGCCTCAGTATGTCACCGTGCTGCCAAGTGTTGTTCCGTTGACCAGCTACGAGGTCGGTTCGCGGCGCCCCATCGGCGAAATCCGCATGCGCGAGAACGTGATGAATGACCCGACGCGGCTGCGCGGCATCCGTTTGTGGCAACCGGGCGATCCGATGCGCAGCGTACACTGGGCCGCGACGGCACGCACCGGCACGCTGCACAGCAAGATCTATGAGCCCTCGTCAATCATCGGTGCGACGCTGGTGCTCGATTTGCACGAGAGTACAACGCCGAAAACTCATGAGCCCGTGCGGGGCGACCTCGCGGTCAGCGCCGCGGCGTCAATCGCCGAAGCCCTGCATGAATCAAACGAACCGGTCGGGATGGCAACCAACGGCCGGGACGCAGCCGACCGGATTCGCGAGGAAGGTTGGGTCGGTGACCATCGCGTACGGGGCGAGGCGGCGGCGGCCGCTTCGATGCGCAGCGAAAACGAGCGACTGCGTCCGGTGCTGTTGCCTCCCTCGCGAGGCGCCCCGCACTTGAACGAAATCGTTCGCACGTTGGCGAGGCTCGAACGAACCGACGGTCTGACGCTGAGCGAGTTGCTCGTTGAATGTGAATCGCAACTCTCAAGCGAAACGACGCTGTTGGTCATTCTCCAACTTTGCACACCCGAGACGATTGCGGCCTTGATCGGATTGCAACAGAGGGGTCGAGCCGTTGCGGTGATCATCAACACGCATGACATCAATGATTATTCGGCGATCGCCGGCCCGCTGATCGCTTCGCGGATACCGACGTTTCACCTGTCGACGCCCGACTCAATTGCCGATGTCTGCCGGCAGACGTTACTGAGGTAGGAAACCAGAATTCGTGATGGACGAGATCGAATTCCAGCTTCGTAGGCCGGACCGAGCTTTGCGAGTTCCGGCGACCACTTACAACAATGCCGGAACTCGCTGAGCTCGGTCCGGCCTACCAACTACCTACGAGCGCACGGCGGGATTGCAGCTTCAGGCAAACCGTAACAGGGCGTAGTTTCGTTTTCCCTTCCGCAGCACCATCACGGTTTCGCTTGCCAGATCGGACTCACTCAATCGATGTTTGTCGTCGCTGATTCGGACGTTGTTGACGTACGCGCCCCCGTCCTTGATTGCCCGTCTCGCTTCACTGCCGCTCCCTGCAAGCCCGGCGTCCTGGAACGCTTCGACAATCCAGTATCCATCGCCGGAAAGTTTTGACCGCTCCACGTCGCTGCTGGGAACATCCGCAAAGATTTCACCGAGGCTGGCATCGGTCTGCTCGCCAATTTCGCCGCCGAACAAGATCTTGGAAGCCTTCTCGGCGCCGGTGAGCCCCTCATCGCCATGGACCAACCGGGTCAGCCATTGGGCCAGACGATCCTGGGCCGTTCGTCTTCCCGGATCGCTGCGTGTCGCCTCGGCAAGCTCGTCATATTCCTCGCGCTCGATCTCGGTCAGGTAAGCAATGCAGCGCATCACATCGTCGTCTTCGACGCGCTTCCAGTACTGGTAGAACTGGTAGGGGCTGGTGCGATTCGCATCGAGCCAGATCGCGCCGCTTTCGGTCTTTCCCATCTTGCGCCCGTCGGTGGTCGTCAACAACGGCGCGGTGATTCCGAACAGCTGTTTCCCGAGCATACGACGACCCAACTCGATGCCCGCGATGATGTTGCCCCACTGGTCGCTTCCGCCAGCCTGGATCAAGCAATCCTGCTCGCGGCAAAGGTGCACAAAGTCATAGGCCTGCAGCAGCATGTAGCTGAATTCCGTGTAGCTCAATCCAGCTTCGCTTTCCAAACGGGAACGGACCGAGTCTTTTCCTAACATGGCACCGATGGGAAAGTTCTTCCCGACATCGCGGAGGAACTCGAGGTAAGAATAGCCGTGCATCCAATCGTAGTTATTCAGAAGCACGGCACCGCTATCGCCATCGAACCTGAGAAAGCGTCGCATCTGCGCGGCGACGCCGTCGACGTTCTCTTGAAGCTGCTCGGGCGAAAGCAGATTACGTTCTTCGCTTTTGCCGCTGGGATCGCCAATCATTCCGGTTGCCCCGCCGACCAGCGCGATGGGACGGTGGCCGGCGCGCTGGAATCGCCGCAACATCATTAACTGCATCATGCTACCGACGTGCAGGCTCGGCGCCGTTGGATCAAACCCGATGTAGATCGTTTGCCGACCCGAGGAGAGCAGTTTGGCCAGACCGTCTTGGTCGGTGCATTGATGAATCAGGCCGCGCCATCGCAGTTCATCGAGCAAGAGGGTCTCAGGCATGATTCGTTTGCCGGGCCAGTATCGCCTCTGCGACGAGGAGATCTTCGGGGAATGTGATTTTCAAGTTATCCGCGGCACCGCGAACCAGCACCACGTCGTGGCCAATTCGTTCCACCAATTGGGCGTCGTCGGTCGCCGGCCGGCCATTGTGTTTGCGGTAGGCCTCTTTGAGCAACCCGAGGTGAAAAACCTGGGGTGTTAGCGCGGTCCACAGGTCGCGTCGATCGATCGTTACGCTCTTGCGACCATATCCGACATCTCGCTTGATCGTACCGGCCACCGGTGTTGCCAGGATGGCTGCGCGCGAATGCCATGCGGCCGCAAACACCGCAGCCAGATCGCCGTCGGTTACCAATGGTCGGGCACCGTCATGAACAGCAACCATGACAACCGAGTCGTCCGCGATCGCGTCGAGCGCCGCCCCCACGCTATCGGTACGGACCGCACCGCCGTTAACGAGCTGAATCCCCAGTTGCTCGACAAGTGGCGCGAACTCAGCCTCAAACGCTTTGCGATCGGCCTCGGCGACGGCCATCACGATTGGTCCCACTTCGGCTCGGGCCCGCAGTCGAGATGCGGCATGAAACCAGATGGGTTGCCCGGCCAGGGTTGCGAAGATCTTGTTGCGGGCGTCGCCGAACCGTTCGCCGCTTCCGGCCGCAGGAATGATGGCAGCGGTGCATCCGGGTGTCGGCGGCGAGTGCTCAAAATCGTGCATGCGAACGTCGCCGCTTGAAGAGGGGTGAACGAAGTCGAGCTGTGGGTATATCAGCAGGGCTCGAATAGTTCAACCAACGCACCGCGAGAGGTGCTGCAGAGATCGCTCAGGCGACGTCCTCTTCCTCGTACTCCTCGTACTCTTCGTACTCCTCTTCATCATCCTCCTCGTATTCCTCTTCGTCGGACTCGGCGCTGGGATCTTCGTCCTCGTATTCCTCTTCGCCCGCTTCGTCTTCGTACTCGTCTTCAGCGTCCTCGTACTCGTCCTCAGCGGACGCGGCCGCTTCGTACTCTTCGTCGTCTTCCTCGTCTTCTTCTTCTTCGTCGTCGTCGACGGCGTCCCCGTCCTCTTCGACTTCGTCCTCTTCGTACTCGTCTTCCTCGTACTCGTCGTCTTCGTACTCGACTTCTTCTTGATCGGCCGACAGTTCTTCCTGGCCTTCGACGTCCTCTTCTTTCTGTCCAACTCGGCCTTTGCCTGCGTTGTTTGCCGCACCTGCGTGACGGGGTGAGATTTCCTCTTGGGACTGCGCTGGCTCTTCGGCGGGTTCGTCCTCCTCCGCTTCGTCGGATTCGATTCCCTGCATGTCCTGCCACTGGGCCATCGTCATGACAACTTCGCGGGCCTTGCTGCCGTTGTACTCACCAACGATTCCGTCCTCGGCCATGAAGTCGATCAACTTGGCAGCGCGGCCGTAGCCGATCCCGAGGCATCGTTGCAGCAGCGAGCAGGATCCCCGGCCTTCGCGAATGACCACTTCAATAGCGCTGTCGTAGAGTTCATCACGCTTCTTGATCTTGTCCATCGAGGTGCCGTCACCCTCGCCGTCCTTTTCGATCTTCAAGTTCATCAGTTCGCCAACGAAGTTTTGCTCGCCGATGCTGCAGTGCTCGCAAATCGAATCGATCTCTTCGTCCGAGAGATAAGTCCCCTGTCCCCGGATCAGCGTACTGGTTCCGGGCCAGAGGAAGAGCATGTCACCGTTTCCGAGCAGTTTGTCGGCACCGTTCTCATCGAGGACAACGCGGCTGTCGGTCTTGCTTGCGACCTGGAAGCTCAAGCGGGCCGGCAAATTACTTTTGATCAAACCGGTGATCACATCGACCGTCGGTTTCTGGGTGGCGAGAATCAAGTGGATGCCGACGGCGCGACTTTTCTGTGCCAGGCGGATGATGTGTTGTTCAACGTCCTTGCCGGCGGTCATCATCAAGTCGGCCATCTCATCGGCGACGATGACGATAAAGGGCAGTTTGTCGGGAACGTCGCCGGCGCTGCCATCGCTTTCGTCCACCTCCAACCGCCGCAGGATTTCGTCACGACCAAGATCGTTGAAGCTGTTGATGTGACGCACGCCGACTTTCGCCAGCAGCGAATAACGCTCCTCCATCTTTTCGACGGCCCAGGCCAGAATCGCCTCGGCCTTTTTCATGTCGGTGATCACGGGGTGCATCAGGTGCGGCAACCGCCCGTAGCCGCTGAGTTCGACCATCTTGGGGTCAATCATCAACATTCGAACTTCATCCGGCCTGCAGCACATCAACACGCTGCTGATGATCGCGTTGAGACAGACACTCTTGCCGGTCCCGGTGCGCCCGGCGATCAACAGATGCGGCATCTTCGCCAGGTCGACGACCATTGGATTGCCGCTGACATCTTTCCCGAGAAACACCGGGATGTTCATCTTGGCTGATCGCGTGTCGGATTCTTCGATCACATCGCGTAGCCGGACCACCTGGCGTGTTTCATTGGGAACTTCGATACCAACGGTGTTCTTGCCGGGAATCGGGGCGACGATACGGACACTCGGTACCCGCAGCGCGATTGCCAGGTCATCGGCCAAACCGGTGATCTTGCTCAACCGAAGCCCCGCTTCGAGTTCGATCTCGTACTGTGCGATTACCGGACCGGTTTCAATTTCAACCACTCGGATATTGAAACCGAAGTCACGAAAGGTCTCTTCGAGAACGTGCGCCTTGCGACGCACCTCGTGCAATTGTTCCTCGTAACAAATGTCGTCGCTCTGTTCGAGCAGATGCAGGCTCGGCAACCTGTAATCCTCGAAACCAAGCGGCGCCGATTCCTTGACGTTCTTGAACAGCTCCTGACGCTCGTCCGGTTGCTTCTCGACTTTGCGTTTCTTTTTTGGAACCTTGACTTTCGGCTTCGGTAATTCGTGCCCCTGGTCGCTTCGCAGGCGAATGGGTTGATCGGCGACCTCGATGTCCCGTGTCGGAGGCGCAGTCTCTTCATCCTCCTCTTCGTCGTACTCGTCTTCCTCTTCTTCGTCGTACTCGAGCGACTCATCCTCATACTCATCTTCGTCGTCGGCGAGCTCCTCGTCGGCGGTCTGCTCGTGCGACTCGTCGACGTCGGCCGACTCTTTCTTCTTCGGCTGTCGAAACTTGATTTTCGGCTCGCTACGAGGCAACTCGTCTTCGGAATCGTCTTCCTCTTCGTATTCTTCCTCGTCGCCGTCGATCGTGATCGGCTGGTCCAGGTCTGTGAATGGACGGCGGCGACGGCGAGCAACGGGAAGAGCGCCGGCGGCGCGGCTGATACCGGAACGCGATACTTTCGCTCCTTTACTGACGATGACCTTGCCGGCGTACAACAAGGCGTAATCGGTCGTCAGCAACAAACCGACCGACAATGCCGTCATCGACAGGATCCAGGCTCCCGCCGGAGCAAAATGATCGAGCAACCACATCGATGTCATGGCACCGAGGTATCCTCCGCCGCCGACAACGGGCATTCCCTCGGTCTCGATCGGCAGCATCGCCCCGACTGTGGCAATGGCAAGCAGCACGATCGTGCCGCCGAGCGATCGCAACACCGGTGCGTCGACTTGCCCACGCACTAACAACGCGGTCGCCACTGCGCCCATCGCTCCGATCACGATTGCCGATGCAATTCCAAGACCGTCCATCATCATCGAGGCAATCAGGGCGCCCCAATATCCACACGCGTTGGTGATCGTTTCGTTCGGTGGATAAACGATGGTGTCGGGACTGTAGATCGCGCTGATCGGCCATACCGGCGTCTCGATGGGATCGGCAGGGCTCCGGGTGACGATCGAAACCGTCATGATCAAGGTCAGTGCCACCAGACCGATAGCCGAGACATCTCGAATCAAATTCGGCTGCCGTTCAACTTGTTCCGTTTCGTCGATCGTTTCACTTGCCATGCAGGTGCGCACCATGAGACAAAAGCTTCATCTTTCAACGATCGGCACTCATCGACCGCGAAACCGAACCTGAGTCGGCGGGTCGATGCAATCGTGCTATCCGGCACGCGCCGTCATGGCGGAGCGCGAAAAAACCCGGACAACCGACACTATCGCGCCGGCACGCGGTGGCCCGTATGCGGCGCCGCTACGAGTAAATGAACTCGATGGGCGCTTCGATGTCCGGGTGCAGGCTTTGATGAACCGGGCACTTGCGCGCCGCCGCCTCAAGCAACTTTCGCGTTGCGGCGTCTTCCACCGCTCCCGGGGGCACCGTCACGACTGTTCGCAATGAACCGATCCGGCGAACGGGGCTCGTGATCATCTCTTTGGTGACGTGAACCTTCGTCCCCACCAGGACCGCGCCGTGACGCTCGCCTACCAAACCCAGAATCGTCATCACACAAGTTCCCAGCGCGGTTGCGACAAGATCCGTCGGTGAAAAGGAAGCGCCTTTACCGCCGTTATCCACCGGCGCGTCGGTGCTGAGCTGTGTGCCGCTTGGACCGTGCGTCGCTTCGCAGTGGAGTTGGCCCAGGTAAACGGTCTCGATCTCAACGGCCATAGTTTCCTCGGTTTGGGATTCCTCGGTTTGGGCGGTTTGATTCGCGGAGAAGCATACCCGAGCGCGGCTCATTTCGATAAACGGTGCGGTCGTTTTGACGACAAGTCTGGCCTCGGGTGACGAAAACCAGAATGGCCACAAGCGGTTACCGACAAAGGACTTAGGACTCAAAACGCCAATTATTCCTCCAGTTGGCGCGGTGGATGCATTTCATATCAGTGTCGATGGTCCCAACCGTCGACCTGTTCCTCCCTCCACGAAGAAGGCGAATCCCATGTTTCGTAAAGCACTCTTTGCCGCTGCGCTCATCGCGGCCCCACTGGCCCTGACCGAAACCGCATCGGCAGACCACAATTGCTACCGCAGCTATCGCGCACCTGTGGTGACCTACCGCAACTATGGCGGGCACTACGGACAACGCTACCATGCACCGCGGTACCGAAGCGGTTACATCGGTATCAACAGCGGGTATTACTCGCCGTACCGCAGCTACTACGGGCGCGGGTACGGCGGATACGGATACGGCGGGTATGGATACGGAAGTCCGTTTTATTATGGACGCGGCACCTCGATTGGAATTGGACGGGGCGGTTTCGGACTGAGCATCGGATTCTAAGCATCGGATTCTAAGCATCCGAATCCGCCGTCAGGTTAGCCGGTGCTCGGCCGGCTGGCCTGGTTGCGAACGAGAGGACTCGCGTGGTGGCGTCAGTCCATTTTTGCAAACGCGTCGATTTCGGCGGGGGTGAACTTGCGCTCGAGTCGCGCCCCCATCTGGGCTACGACGCGAGCGGCGGCATGTGAGGCAAGGTGCCCGGATTGCCGCCAACTCATTGAGTTGGTGATGCCATACAGCAGCGCGCCGGCGTACATGTCACCGGCACCGGTCGTATCGACCGCGTCGACATCGACACCTTCGATCGGAAAGGCGTCGCCGCCGTGCATCACGATCGAACCTTTCTCACCGAGCGTCAGCGCGACGTTCTCAGCGTGCTGATGAATCTCGGCCGCGCAGCCGATCGGATCGGATCGGCCAGTCAAACTCTTTGCCTCTTGTTCGTTGCAAAAGAAGAGATCGACCGGACCGGTGATCAAGTCCCAAATCTCATCGCGGATCATGTTGACCAGGAAGGGATCCGAGGCGGTGAATGCGACCTTGGTGCCATGTTGTTTGGCGAGCTCCATTGCGCGGTAGGCGGCGGCCTTGGTGGTTTCGCCGGTCAGCAAATAACCTTCGATATAGACGTACTTGGCTGCCTTGATGTGCGCCTCGATGATGTCGTGCTCGGTCAGCGTGGCCGAGGCGCCCAGGCTTGTCAGCATGGTGCGCTGCGCATCGTCGGTGATCAGCACGGCGCAGGTGCCGGTCGGGGCAGCAGCGGGTTGGACGTCGATGGTGATCCCTAGTTCCCGCATGTCCTGGAGAAAAAACGAGCCGACCTCGTCGTTTCCCACTTTGCCGAGAAAGGCTGCGGTCCCTCCCAGATCGGCCATGGCTACGACCGTGTTGGCCGCCGATCCTCCGGCACAGCGATGCAAAGTCCGACCGTTGAGCATCCCCAGAACCTCGGCCTGCTGGGCGTCATCGACCAGCGTCATGATCCCTTTCTCGAGGTCCAGTCTCTCCAGCAGGGAATCGTCCACACGCGTCTGGATATCCACCAGGGCGTTTCCCACCCCGAAAACGTCAAAATCCGCCATTACCTGCATTCTCCAAGACTTCCCAATTCAGGGCGATCAAGCCGGGATCGCCTTTCGTGCCACACCCCGGGCTCCGGGCCCGCGAATGCGTTCGCACCTGATTCTGAGCCGATGGCGCTAGCCACGGGCCTGAAAAAGCCACGTTCTACGCTGATTGGACCCGACGCCAGCGCGCAGGGCTCAAATTGCGAGACAGAGCCTAGCGAAAACGAATGCCTGCTTCCACTCCGGAGCAATGGGTCCACTACGAAGCCGGAGGTGTCGCCTGGAGAGCGATGACGCCACGGGACGGATTGGCTGCGGCGATGAGCAATTCCAGAGGTGACGGCCGGGTCCGGTTGCTTCTCGGGCAACCAGCGGCGTCGCGGCAAACCCTCGCGCCAACGGGCTTGCCTCTTGTCAAAATGGTTGATTCTTAGGAAACTGGCGGCCTTCACAGAAACCGTTGCGTGACCACTGGGCCTCGATCGTCGTGGCCCAGCTCTCGTTGGTTGCAGTCATCGAAGAACCTCTCTTTCCAGGGATTCGAGTTCTTCTGTGGCCGGGCCATCGGTGGATCACGCCCCGCATGCCGGCACACCGAGCCGTGCATGCCAACACCGAGCGCGCACGAACCGAGGCGCAAAAAAAGGAACAGCTGATGGCACGTTACACCGGCCCCAAAGCCCGCATCAACCGACGTCTTGGCACGCTGATATATGAAACCGCCGGGGCCGCTCGCGCGCTCGACCGTCGCCCTTCGCCTCCGGGAATGCATGTTCGTGGACGCCGCCCCAGTAACTATGGGCTGGCATTGATGGAAAAACAAAAGATCAAGCACTATTACGGCTTGGGCGAACGTCAACTTCGTCGTTATTTCGATGCGGTAGGTCGCAAGGCGGGCAACACCGGTGAATTGCTGTTGTTGATGTGCGAGCGGCGGTTGGACAACGTTGTCCGCCGCGTCGGGTTTACCAAGACACGTCCGCAGGCTCGCCAGGGGATTGCTCACGGTCATTTCTGCGTCAACGGCGTGAAGGTCACCAAACCAAGTTTCCTGCTGCGACCGGGTGATATCGTCGAAGTTCGCGGACGTGAGAACTTGAAGAACCTTTATCGCGGGGTGATCGCCAACGCGGCTCCCGACGCGCTTGATTGGGTGACGTTCGACAGCGAGAACCTGCGAGCGACCGTGCTCGGACTTCCCGGCTCGAGCGACATCAGTTTGCCAGTGGACGCGAACAGCGTTGTCGAATTCCTGTCGCGCTAGAAGCGGCGCGGAAGCATCGCGCCGCGTCGCGCCGGTCCTCCGCCGGCGGCAATCACGCGGCAGCGAATGATTCGAGCCCCCAATCGGCGCGCGCTGGCTCGTAGCGACCCGCCCGCGTTTCCCCCTCCTTCCCTGATCCATCAAGTTTCGACCCATGCATTCTCCAGTTGTTGTTCTCGGTGGTGGTCCCGGTGGTTACGCCGCAGCTTTTTTGGCAGCCGACGAAGGATTGGAGGTCACGATTGTCGAGGCCGAACCGCGACTGGGTGGAACGTGCCTGTTGCGAGGTTGCATCCCCAGCAAGGCGTTGCTGCACGTGGCCAAGGTGATCAGCGAAGTCGACGCGCTGCGTGAGGAGTGGGGAGTTGTTTATGACGAGAAACCAAAGATCGACATCGACAAGGTGCGCGCCCGCAAGGACAAGGTCATCTCCAACTTGACCGGCGGGCTGGGAAACCTTGCCAAACGCCGCAATGTAAAGGTGATCCAAGCTCGGGGTTCGTTCATCAACTCGACCACGCTGCAACTCGAGGGCGATCATGAGTCAATTCCCGAGGGCGGCAAACTGACGTTTGACCACTGTATCCTGGCCACCGGCAGCGTTCCGGCCATGCCGCCCGCGTTCGCGATTGGAAGCGACCGGGTCATGGACAGCACGGGTGCCCTGGAACTGCGCGACGTGCCGGAAACCATGTTGGTGGTCGGAGGCGGCTACATCGGTTTGGAGATGGGAAGCGTTTACGCGCAACTCGGATCGAAGGTCACGGTGGTTGAATTGATGGACGGGTTGTTACCGGGCGCCGACCGCGATCTGGTCAAACCACTTGCCAAAGAAATCGACAAGCTTTGCGAAGGCCGTGTGTTGCTGAGCACGAAGGTCGGCTCGCTGACCGAAGTCGACGATAAGATCGAAGTCACGTTCGAGGGGCCCGGCAAATTCGGCCATGAACGTTACGATCGTGTTCTGATCAGCATCGGACGGCGACCAGTCACCGCAGGTCTCGGGTTGGAAAATACCCAAGTCGTTATCAACGACCGCGGATTCGTCGTCTGCGATAACCAACAACGAACGGCCGATCCGCACATCCTGGCCATTGGTGATGTGGCGGGGGATCCGATGCTGGCGCACAAGGCCACCCACGAAGGGCGCGTTGCGGCGGAGGTGGTCGCGGGTAAACCTGCGGCGTTTGACAAGGTCGCTATCCCGGCCGTGGTCTTTACCGACCCGGAGATCGCGTGGGCGGGTTTGACCGAAGAAGAAGCCAAGGCGGCGGGAAGAAAAGTCGATGTCGAGGTCTATCCATGGGCAGCCAGCGGTCGTGCCCAGGCCCTCGGGATCACCAATGGTTTGACCAAATGGTTGGTCGACCCCGAATCACAGCGGGTCCTCGGGTGTGGGATCGTCGGCAGCGGAGCGGGCGAGTTGATCGCCGAAGCGGTGCTGGCGATCGAAATGGGATGCGAAGTTCACGACATCACCGAAAGCGTCCATCCTCATCCGACGCTCAGCGAAACCTTGATGAACGCCGGCGAAGTTCACTTCGGAACGGCGACCGAGATTTTCAAGCCGAAGAAAAAACCGGCGACCGCCAACTCCTAGTCGGCCCTCCGGGTCATCTGGTCGTCCATTTGCCCATGCCCCAGCTGGTGACCTTGCGTTTCCAGTCCTCCACCAGCGCGCCGAGCAGGAACCAAGCGTTGGCGGCATACCGGGGCACCAGACGCCGCGGGTCGCTCATCATTCGATAAGCCCATTCGAGACCCAGTTTTTGATAGATTTGCGGAGCGCGAGTGGCCGTTCCGGCGATGAAATCGAACGATGCACCAAGTTGGATCGATACGGGTACGGCGAGTCGCTCGTAATGCTCGTGGATCCAGCGCTCTCCCTTGGGTTGACCGAACGCCACAAGCAACAATTTCGCATCCGATTCACGAATGCGACGATCCTGGTCCGCCTGTTCTTCCGCTGTCAACTTGCGAAACGGCGGCGACTCGACCCCGGCGACCTTCAAGCCTGGATACAGATCAACGAGCTTGTCGGCGCACGCCTCTGCGACGCCCGGTTCTCCGCCGAGAAAATAGATTCCCCATCCGTTTTGACTCGCCCGCTCGGCCAGGTGATAGATCATTTCGCTGCCGGCGACACGCTCGGGCAACGCTGTGCCGCCGAGCTTGCTGCGCCAAACGATCGGTTGACCATCGGCGAGAATCAGGTCGGCACCCTGCGTGATCGGCCTCATTTCCTGTTGGCGGTGGTGCAGCATCACGTAGTTCAAATTTGCCGTGATCACGTAGCTGGGAGTTCCGCGATCGATCAGCGACTCGATGCGATCAACGGCCTCAACAAGCGTCACCGCATCAAATGGGACGTCCCACACGTCAATCATTCTCCTCGACGGTACCGACGCACTGGGCTCGGTCGAAGCTTGTTGCGACGCCGAACCCCGCGCGGAGTCGGTCGCCGCCGCGCCCGTGGTGACGACAAAGCTTGATGCAATCGACGCGTCGGGGGTGGTTTCGGGAGCGTTGGACATGCGACTTGGATTCCGTTGTGGCGAGAAAAGGGTGGCTGCGACCACTGCCTTGAAGGTTACGTCGGCGAATAGACTGGTGGAGACCGACAATCGCGCAAGCGACGCGACCCGCACCCTCCCCATTTCCGATAATTCCGTCTGTGACGGATGATGGAGCAAGCCGAAGGCTTCCGCTGCATATCCATGAACTTCCATCGTTGGGCATATTTGTGACCGATCGTCCGCTCGTCATTCTCTCGTTCGACGCCTTGGCAACCTCCGCGCTGGGGTGTTACGGCTCGTCCTGGAACGAGACCCCTGCGATCGATGCGGTGGCCAGCGGTGGATGCGTGTGGGACCGATGCGTCGCAACGTGGGACGATCCAGCGGAGACACTGCGCGAGATTTTTGACGGCGGTTGGACAGACGCTTGGAAGGGTCTCGGTTCGGTCGAGTTGATGACCGACTCCGAAACCGCCGTCGATGTCGCCCCAAAGCATTGCTTTGATCAGGTCCACTGTGTGCGAAATGACCGAAACGCCACGATGCCCGAACCGGACATTGTCGAAACTCAATTGGGACAGCTTGTTGCAGCTGCGATCGAGCGAGACGCCGAAGACGATTCCTGGAGCCTGCTTTGGATGCACAGCAGTTTTCTGACCCAGCGGTGGGATGCGCCACGACATCTGTTTCCCATCGACCAATCGGATCGTGATAACGAAGGGCGTTTGGACGAGGCGGAGATGCTCGAAGCGGAATTGGATCAAGCCCCTGTGCTCGACCGGCTCGATCCGATTTTCGACCAGGTTTCCCCGCCGCATATCGAACTGCAGCAATCGTCGCATCCCGATCTGGCGACTTCGTGGATGCGAACCTACGGGTGCCAGGTTCGCTTGATCGACGTGATGATCGAGATCCTGTTGCAATCACTTCGTGTTGAAGACCCGCAAGTAATGATTCTGGGAACAAGCGGTTTTCGGCTCGGACAGGGTGGGTGGATCGGTCATCGAGCGGGACCGTTGCGAAGTCCAGACATTCGTCTTCCCGTGATCCTGAGCGATTGCGGACCTCTGCGGATCGGGCAACTTGCTGCCAGCGGTCAATTGGCCGAATCGATCCGCGAGATTTCGTCGCAAGCTCCCCCTGTATCTTCGGCTCCCCATCAATGGAGCCGTCCGGTCGGACAAACTGAAATTGAAACCAACTCTTCGCGTAGCCAAAGCGCAGTCACGACGCCTGAGTGGTTTTTCGTCCGCGACCGCGACTCGAGCGAACATCTGTTTCTCAAGCCGGACGACGTCGAAGACTTCAACGACATCGGAAGAATCCGCCACGATATCGTGCAACGGTTCGTCGAGGCAAAAAAATAGCCTCGCCAATCGTTCGACGGGCGAGGCTATTAGGCGTGTCGCGTTGCGGCTGATCCACAAGAGTGAGTGTCCGCAACGATCTTGACGCGATTAAGCGTCGGTCTTCGCGTCGGGAGTCGGCGCTGGCGGTGCAGCTTCTTCTCCCGCATCGCTGGCACTCGCCGGGGCGCTCAATTCGCCACCACCGTCGGAGGTTTGAACACTGCCGGGAACAAGCGTTTCACCGGGTGCCAATTCGATTCCGCCGGTCATATCGGCGCCTGCGGCCGTACCGCCACAGCAAGGCAGGGCAGCCGGTGCAGCAACGGCAACGCCGCCACCACAGCAGGGTGCCGGAGCTGCGTCACAACAAGGTGCCGGTGCCGGATCACAGCAAGGTGCAGGTGCCGGATCACAGCAAGGTGCAGGTGCCGGATCACAGCAAGGCTCGGGTGCCGGGCCGCCGCAACTCGCTTTGCGTGCTGCATGCTTTGCCTTCAGCCGAGCCAGCAGTCCGCCGCCGCCACCACAGCCTCGATCGGCATGGTGACCGCCGCCGCCGGAGCATCCGCGATCACGATGACCGCTGAACAATCCGCCGCCACCGCCAGAGCATCCGCGATCGCGATGACCGCTGAACAGTCCACCGCCGCCGCCACAGCCGCGATCGCGATGACCGCTGAACAATCCACCGCCGCCGCCGGAGCATCCGCGGTCACGATGACCGCTGAACAATCCACCGCCGCCGGAGCATCCGCGATCGCCATGACCGCTGAACAATCCACCGCCGCCGCCACAGCCGCCACCGGCGTGTAGCTTCGAAAAGAGGCCACCACCACAGTGGCCAGCTTGTGCAGTCGTTTCGTGCATTGCCAGTCCAGCACCAATCAATAGTGCGAACGCGGCAGCACCGCTCACCACAGTCCGATTCATCGAAATCTCCCAAGAGTTCGGAGTGTTTGGTGCGATCCGAATTCGCACATCTGATTTAACTCGAGCCCGAATCCTGAGGCCCACTACAGGTCAAAGCGAACCGCAACATACGATTCGCCTGTTCACGCTGAACGGTTACGCAAAATAGGAAGTTTGCGATAAGTTTTCCGATCGCGCAATTTCGCCGATACATTAATCCTCGGAAAGATGGTGTCAATCGGGCCACACCAGCAAAACGACGCTTTTCCGCCTTTGCGTTCTCGGAGGAATGCGTCCAGCGGGGCGCCAGATCAGACCCATGGGGAAGGATTAGACAGCAATATGCCCCCTACGGCGGCTGCTCTTCCCTTGCAGCCCTTTTTCGTAAACTTCGACCGGCCGAACTCTTTCGGGTGGTGGGCACGCTTTATCGAGAAATTGTCGATTCGCCCGCGGCTTGAGATCGGGATTCGGACGCCTGAGTGTCGGAAACATCCGACTGTGACAGCAGTTTTGCCATCAATTCGCCGTTCTCGAAGTCGATGATGACGGGATCCTGGGCGGGATCGATTTCCATCGCCAACCCCGATATTCGCCAACCCACCGGTTCTTCCTCCACTGCCCAGACGACTTGGAAATCGCTTTTGGATCCATCCCCGTTTGGCTCGGTCCAAATGCTGTGGACGAGTGCCGAATTCTCCTCACCGGGCACGCTTTCGGCGCGCGTCACGACGAACCGTGCGTCGGGGGATCCGATCGGCTCGATCGAACGTCCGATTCGTTTCAGTTCGGCCTGGGCTTGCTGGGTTAACAGATTGCCCGCGCGAGAATCCTCACCACCGCGCCGGACCTCATCGAGGAACTGGCTGACGACAGCGACCGGGGCTGCGCTGGGTGTCGCATTTGCGAGCGCCGAAGCGGCCGATTCGCTCGCTGGGGTCGAGTCGGCGACCTTGGATCCGCAGCCGCTGGCGGCGAGAACGAGGAATCCAGCGAGACTGTATCCGATAGCGAAGCGATCCATGCTTGGGCCGTGTCAGTTGGAAAGGGTTGCAAATAGATGATTCGCACAAGGCTGTACCCAATCTTCGGCTTGTGGGTCAAGAGTGACTCTGTCAAAGGGCTTGGTATCGACGCATCTCGTCGACGCCGAGACTTTTGTCACTGCGGACGCGAAAGCATTGATAAATAAGCACTGCTGTTGATAGCGAGGTGCATTCACCTATCGCCGCGAATTGGTTTGTTCCACAATAGGACGGTTCCCCTTCACCCCGTTTCCCAAGTTCGCAGTGATTGCATGGCGAAGGACGATAGCACCACCATTGTCGTCGACGGCCAGTACGTCGACCTTCGCAACCGACCATTGGCGGCTTTGCTTGCATGGCTGATTCCTGGAGCCGGGCACATTTACCAGGGTCGTCGAACGAAAGGATTTCTTTTCTTTGTCTGTATTTTGTCGGCGTGGATTCTCGGATTCGCGCTCGGCGGAGGTCACGTGGTGTACGCCTCGTGGCAACCGGGTGACAAACGATGGCATTATCTCCTGCAAGCTGGAGTCGGTGCAGCTGCGTTGCCGGCGCTGGTGCAGGGTCATCGAATGCGTCGCCACACCGACCAGTTTGACGGCAGCACGATGAAATCGTACGAACCGCTTTGGGGTGGTTTCATGGCGCCGCCACACCGCCCGGTTATCGAGAGCGAGGCTGATGAGGTTTCCGCCTGGTACGCGCGGCGGGGTGCCGGTTACGAAATGGGCACGTGGTACACCGTGATCGCGGGGCTCTTGAACATTCTCGTGATCTATGACGCGTACGGCGGGCCGTTGGCGGTACCGATCAGCGGTCGCAAGAAAGATCCCGACGAGGAGGCGGACGATACCGAGGAAGCGTCCGATGGCGCGCCGGAGAGTGCGCCGGGCTAGCTGCGCGTCGCGTAAACGGTGATCCCATTCAATGCAGCTAAATTCTCCCGGAACATTCTCCCAGCGTGATCTGATCTGATGCTTTCCATCTCGCCGACCTACCTTCTTTACTACGTGCCGTTGATCATCGTGATTGCCTTGGTGTTCGGCGCGACACGTCACGAGAATACCGAATTGATTCTTCGACACTCCTGGCACACCGGTCGATGGATCACTGGATTCATGGCGATTATCTTTGCGGTGTTGTGTATGCTCGATTGGATGTCCTGATCACGTCTGTGTCCGTTGCGAGTTTCTTCCGTAAGCTGTCCGATCCCAATTCATGCGAGTCCTTACTCTCGGCGCCGGTACCGTCGGACGCTGGGTCGCCGACATGCTGTGTCGACGTCGTCACAGCGTCACGGTCGTCGACATCGACCCCGAAAATGTTCAACGCATCAACAGTGAGTTGGATGTCCGCGCGATTGTCGGTAGCGCGTCTCGAAGCACTGTCTTGTTTCAAGCCGACGTCTGCGCGGCCGACATGTGTTTGGCGGTGACCGGTGATGACGAGGTCAACATTGTTGCTGCGAGCATGGCAAAGGCCTTGGGAGCCCGACGCAGCATTGCCCGCGTCTACGCGCCCGCCTTTCGCGACCTGAGCACGTTTGACTACCAGCGCCATTTCAATATCGACAGTCTGCTGAGTCTCGAGCAACTTTCCGCTTTTGAGCTGGCACGTGCGATTCGCAATCCAGATGCGATCCCGCTGGAACATTTCGCACGTGGGCAAATCGAAATCTACGAAATTGACGTCGATCCGAAATCGGCGGCGGTGGGTCACAAACTGCGGGACCTGAAAATGCCCGGCTCCGTCCGTCTGGGATCGATCGCGCGCGAGGGCCGAATGTGGATCGCCAGCGGTGAGGACGAACTTCATGCCGGTGACCGAGTCAGCTTGATCGGGACTCCTGAAGAGGTCGTTAAAACGCGCAACCGATTCGTTTCCCAATCCGAGCGTCGGATTCAGCAACGAATCATGATTGCCGGCGGCGGTGAAACCGGATACCACCTGGCCGATTCACTCAGCCGCCGTGATTTCCGAATCGTGTTGCTCGAACGCGACCCGGATCGCTGCCAAAACCTGGCCAAGCTCTTGCCCGAGGTCACCGTGGTCCACGCCAACGCCAATCGCCGCAGTGTCCTCGAAGATGAAGGATGCGGTACCGTCGATTACTTCGTCGCCTGTACCGGAAATGACGAGAGCAACATCATGGCGGGCGTCGAAGCGAGGGAACTCGGCGCGGCCCGCGTGATGTGCGTCGTCGGTCGCCCCGATTATGCCAACGTCGTTGGCAAACTCGGCATCGATCGCGCCGTCAGCGAGCGGGACGTGGCGGCTCGGCAAATCCTCGGCTACCTCAACGAGGGAGCGATCATCAGCCAAAGCCGGTTGCCCAATGGCGCGATCGGGATTTACGAACTGGAAGTCTCCGAAGGCACACGGGCGACCGCCGCGAGCCTCGCCGAGTTGCCGCTTGCGGGGCGCTGTCTGATCGCAGCGATCGAGCGCAGCGGCTTCGTTCGCGTGCCCCGAGCGGACGATCGCCTGCAGGCCGGAGACGTCGTGGTTGCCCTGGTCGACCAGTCCAAGTCTCACGACAGCTTGTCGTTGTTCAACGAGTGATAGGGCGGCCATGAGCATCGCTGTGTGGGCCGATGTCGGCGGCACGTTCACCGATTGCCTGGTCACCGATTCCGGCGGTCGAGGTGAGTTGAAAATTCTCAGCACCGGCGTCGTTCGCGCTCGGCAAACAACGGTCGCGGCAAGGAACAGGATTGAACTCGACGATCTGCCGGCCTCCGAGCATGAATCTTTCTGGAACGGCGCGGCGGTTTATCGGATGGATCGTTCCGGAAGTCGCAAGCGGCTCGGAATCGTGCAAAGCCACTCCGGGACGCAATTCCAACTCGACCGCACCATGGACGAGAGCTCTCTCGACCAGCATCGATCGGAGATCGAAATCGACGCCGGTATCGAAGCCCCCGTTCTGGCAACGCGGATGTTGTTGGGGATACCGCTTGCTGTTCAGCTGCCACCGGTGGATGTACGCCTCGGAACAACGCGCGGCACCAATGCGCTGCTGACCCGAAGCGGCGCGGCTGTGGCGTTGCTGGTCACCGAAGGCTTCGCCGACCTGTTGCGAATCGGCGAGCAGGACCGACCTGACCTCTTTGCCCTGGCAATCGACAAACCCGCACCGCTGACCGACGAGGTCATCGAGGTCTCGGAGCGTTTGGATGCAAGCGGAAACGTAACGTTGCCACTTGACGAAAACCGCCTGCGGGATCAGCTGCTTGGATTGAAGAAGACCGGCGTCGAATCCCTGGCAATCTGCCTGCTTCACGCTCATGTCAACGACCATCACGAGCGAACCGCCGAATCGATTGCCCGCGCGGTCGGCTTTCGAAGCGTTTCTCGATCGAGCGAGGTCGCGCCGCTGATAAAAATCGTTTCACGCGCCGAAACAACGGTGCTCGACGCCTACTTGAACCCTATCCTCGCCAGTTACGTTTCGCGGCTTTGGAAACAATTTGGCGGAGCCGGGAATTGCCGACTGCGGCTGATGACCAGCAGCGGCAACCTGGTCGCGCCCGATGCGTTTCGTGGTCGCGACAGCATCTTGTCCGGACCGGCCGGGGGCGTGGTGGCGCTCGGGCATGTCACTCGACGCGCCGGCTCGGACGCGGCGATCGGATTGGACATGGGCGGCACCAGCACGGATGTCAGCCGTTACCAGGGACATGTCGGGCGCCGCTATGAATCTCGCGTCGCCGGTGTCCGCGTGATGACACCGATGATGGACATCGAAACGGTGGCGGCCGGCGGCGGCTCGATTTGCGAGTTGACCGCGGACCACCGAATGGCGGTGGGACCTTCCAGTGCCGGCGCCGACCCTGGACCGGCCTGTTACGGGCGTGGAGGTCCGTTGACGGTGACGGATGTGAATCTGTTGCTCGGTCGGATTCCTGAATCGCGCTTTCCGTTTGCTCTGGATCGCGGTGCCGCCGAAGCGAGGCTTGCGGCTATCGGCGAACGAATCGCCTCGAGCGGCCAAATGCAAGGCTTGTCGGAAACGACCACCGGCGGCCTGGCGATTGCCGAAGGCTTCCTGGAGATTGCCGTGACCCACATGGCCGAGGCGGTTCGCACGGTCAGCACCGCGAAGGGAGCCGACGTCCGCGAGATGTCATTGGTCGGTTTCGGCGGCGCCGCCGGACAACACCTGTGCCGTGTCGCAAATTCACTCGGAATCCGCCGCATCCTCGACCATCCCGACGCGGGAATGCTCAGCGCGCTTGGGATGGGACTTGCGGATGTCGGCCGCGTCGTGACCAAGGGAATTTACCTCCCGTTGAACGAAGTGCCGATCGCTTCGCTGGATGAACTCGTCTCGAGTTTAAGATCCAAAGCCGACGCCTTGCTCGAAAGCGAACAGAACACTTCGCTACCGACGACATACCGAATCGAGTGTGACATTCGGTACCGTGGAACCGAGTCGCCATTAGCGATCCCCTTGGCGCCCGAATCGACACTCGGCGAGCGTTTTCACCTGGCGCATCACGACGCGTTTGGTTACTCGCAAAAAGATCATGCGCTCGAACTCGTCTCCGTTCGATGCGAGGCGACATTGCACGGTGATTCGACATCGCCCCCCTACGAACCGCGTGCCGGGGGATCGCAGCCAAACGACACGACGCGCTTTTGGCACGGGTCACAGTGGATTGACGCCGCGTTGATCGATCGTGATTCTCTGCGGATCGGAGACACCGTCCCGGCTCCGGCGATGATCGTCAGTCCGCATTCGACATTGGTCGTCGAACCGCCCTGGTCGGCGAAGGTGATCGACGACGGGATCCTCGAGTTAACACCAACGAGTGAAACGCCCGATCAGATTGACGTCGTTGACCATCGGCACGGCCTTGATGATCCGGTGTTATTGGAGGTCGTTGCTCGGCGTTTACAGGGAATTGCCGATGCGATGGGCGAAGTACTCAGGCGCACTTCCATCAGCGTGAACGTCAAGGAACGACGGGATTACAGTTGTGCCGTGTTTCGCTCCGACGGGTCGTTGGTCGCCAATGCTCCGCACGTTCCAGTTCACCTCGGAGCAATGGGACACACCGTGCGTCGAATCATCGACGTGTTTGGGTCGATGTCGCCGGGTGATTGTTATCTCAGCAACGATCCGTTCGCCGGTGGATCGCACCTCCCGGACGTGACGACAGTCAGCCCGGTTTTTTGCAGTGATTCTTGCGCAGGCGGACGCCCTGATTTCTTCGTGGCGTCTCGTGCCCATCACGCCGAAATCGGAGGACGTACGCCCGGCTCGATGCCACCCGATGCAACCTGCCTTGCCGAAGAAGGAGTTCTAATCCGTGACTTCGCCCTCGTGCGATCGGGAGTTTCGTACTTGGAAAAACTGCGGACTCTTCTTTCAAGCGGAGCTTATCCTTCACGCAGCGTCGACGAAAACCTTGCCGACATCGCGGCCCAACAGGCAGCCGGCGCGCACGGTGCTCGTGCTTTGAACCAACTCGCCGAGAATTACTCGACGCCGGTCGTCGACGCTTTGATGTCCCGCTTGCTCGATGTAGCGGGTGATTCGATGCAGCAGTGGATTCGATCGTTACCGGATCAGCCAATGCGATTCACCGATTCACTCGACGACGGCACCCCGATCGGGGTCGAAATCATTCGTCTTGGCAATCGATTGAAAATCACGTTTGATTCGGGAGGTGTGCATCCGCATGGATTCAATGCGACGCCCGCGATCGTCACCGCGGCGGTGCTGTATGTCTTGCGGTGTGTTTCGCAAAGTGATCTTCCTCTGTGTGATGGCGTGCTTCGCGACGTCGAGATCAAGATTCCGCCCGGATTGCTCGACCCGCCGCCGCACGAGGATCCTTTCAGGTGTGCCGCGGTCGTGGCCGGCAACGTCGAAACGAGCCAGCGAATTGTGGATGTGTTGCTCGGCGCGATCGGGGTTGCCGCAGCGTCGCAGGGAACGATGAACAATTTGTTGATGGGCGACCAATCATTCGGCTACTACGAAACGATCGGTGGCGGCAGCGGTGCGACGGCGGATCATGATGGCGCCGATGCAGTCCACACGCACATGACGAATACTCGCATCACCGACCCGGAAGTGCTCGAATCACGTCTTCCGGTCCGGCTGATTCGATTTGCCATTCGTCGCGACAGCGGCGGCGCGGGCCGACGTCGTGGCGGCGACGGCATCCTGCGCGAATTCGAGTTTCTCAGGCCGCTGGTCGTATCGCTGATCACCACCCGTCGCTTGACTTCCCCTTATTCAATCGCCTCCGGCAAGGCTGGAAAACCGGGTCGAAACCTTTGGATCAAGCCCGGCGGAATCGTCGAACTTCCGCCCACGGTCACAATTGACGTCGAACCGGGCGACCGACTGCGGGTGGAAACCCCCGGTGGTGGCGGTTGGGGGGTTGGACCGTCGTAGATCGATCCAAACCGTCTGCGGGATCGCTTTGTCGCTTTGAGATTCGACAGTAAAATGGTTTCACCCGCCCGTGCTGGATCCACGCACCTTCATTCTCACCCGAAACCTCTGAACTTTATGCGATTTCGATCGAGCTTTGCCTTGCTTGCCCTGGTCGTTTCGCTTCACGCGTCGGCCGAGGAACCGTCGTCCGGCGGTGCGCCGGATTTCAGCCTCGACGTGCGTCCGATTCTCTCGGACCACTGTTTCGCTTGCCACGGCCCGGATGAAAAACATCGCCTTGCCGATCTGCGACTCGATACCGCCGATGGGATCGAAAGCATGGTCGAGGCAGGTGACGTTGATTCCAGCGAGCTGATTCGTAGGATTGATTCACAGGATCCGGACGATGTAATGCCGCCGCCCGATTTCCGCAAACCACTTTCGCCAAAACAAAAGTCGTTGTTGAAGCAATGGGTGGCCGCCGGCGCCGCGATCTCACAGCACTGGGCGTTCACGCCGCCGGTGCGACCGGAAATCCGGGGCGGCCCCGAGACGATCGGCCGATCGGCAATCGATCATTTCATCGCCGCGCGGGCCCGCGACGCTGGCCTTGAATTGAATGAAATTGCCGACCGGCGAACGCTGCTCCGACGTGTTTGCCTCGATCTAACGGGGTTACCCCCAAGCCGCCAGCAGATCGAAACCTTTCTTGCCGACGAGTCGCCCGATGCCTACGAGAAACTTGTCGATCGACTCCTCGAGTCTCCTCATTTCGGACAGCACGTGGGGCGTTACTGGCTTGACCTCGTGCGTTACGCCGATACTCACGGATTGCACCTGGATAATTATCGCGAGATGTGGCCGTACCGTGACTGGGTCATCGAGGTGTTGAACCGGAACATGCCGTTCGATCAGTTCATCATTCATCAGCTTGCCGGCGACCTGCTTCCCGATGCCGGTGATGCGGAAAAAATCGCCAGCGGATTCAACCGGCTGAACGTGACGACGAACGAGGGCGGTTCGATCTACGACGAAGTCTTCACTCGCAATGTGATCGACCGAACGGATGCCTTTGGCACAATTTTTCTTGGAATGACGGCGGGCTGCGCGGTTTGTCACGACCACAAGTTCGACCCGCTGACGTCGCGAGACTATTACTCGCTTTCCGCGTTCTTCAACAGCCTTGACGGCCGCGCGATGGACGGAAACGTCAAGGACCACGCTCCGGTGATACCCGTTCCCACCGACGAGCAGGTCACCCAAAAGGATGAGTTCAAGGTGACGCTGGCGGAAATTCGCCGCCAGATGCAAGGGCCGATTGATTCGGTCGATCTAGCCCAGAAAACGTGGGAACAATCATTGGTCAGCGGAGCTTCGGCCAACACACGGGTGCTGCGGCCAAGCGAAGCCACCAGCGAAGCCGGCATCGAAATGAAAATCCAAGAGGATGGATCGGTGAGCGTCACGGGCACCGCGGCGGCCAAGGATACGACGACGATCATCGCGCCGCTTGACGATGGCAACTGGCAAACGCTGAGACTCGAGGCACTGACTGACACGCCCGATCAGCGCGCAGGCCTGTCCCCCAACGGAAATGTTGTGCTCAGCGAAATCACGATCGAGACCAGTGATTCCTTGTCCGATGGACAGTGGCTCAGTGTTCCAATCGCACACGCATTTGCCGACATCGAACAAACAGATGGACCTTTTGCGGTCTCCTACGCAATCGATTCAAAAGTCAACGACAGCGAGGGTTGGGCGATCGCCG
>JAHELS010000259.1 GCA_024644085.1 Rhodopirellula sp. | reverse complement strand
GGTGTTACGAAACAGCTTGATACTTTCGCGGCTTTGTGCGAACAGCGTCAGAATGTCCAGCTGTCCGTCATCGTCCCAGTCGACGAATGTGGAGGAAATCGCTCCAGGCACGTCAGCCAACTGCTGCACCTCGGAATCGGATTGCGGGTCAAGAATAAAAGTTCGTCCTACCAGATGCCCAAAACCATTGACCAGAACATGGGGGCTGTCGGGGATGCGCAATGTTTGCAGGGGACGCCGCAGTCCTTCTCGAAGGGTCGTCGTTGTTTTGGATTCCGGATCGAAGGTATGGATCGAACCTGATTTGGCGTTGCTGGGCATCACCGACCCGATGCACGTTACCAGCCACTCTTGATCACTGGATCGATCGACGTGAGTCGGGGCGGACGGAAATGATTCATGCCAAAGCAAATTGCCGCTTAGATCGTAGCTCGCAAGGTCACCGGTCGCAGTCATGCTGCCGACGAGCACTTGACGTTCGCCCTCGACGAAATCAACGAATGTCGTGACGGGAATTCTTTCGACCGCGCGAAAGCTTCGCTCGTTGGTCGTGCGTCTGAACCGACTCGTTGGTTTGTCGATCGCCAGACGACGATCCTGGTCCGGAAGCCGGCCCGGTGCGAGCGTTTCGAAGTAATGGAATATCTGGTCAAGCTGTTTGTGCGAGATGATGGGCTCCGACGGATAAATCTCCGGCGGAAGGTTTGGGTCACCCCGTTCGCTTTGAAACGGTTCGCCCTTGTGTGAATAGATTCCCATCCTGCAGGCCATGAACGGTATCACTTCCGACCACGACTCTTTGTCCAATCGGTCGGCCGGCGTGAAGGGGTGGCAGGTACCGCAAGCAGTGCGAACGAAGCTTTCATTCTGCCTGGCCACTTCCCGGTCGCTCGCGGATGAAGAATCTCTGTTACAGCCGGCCGCTGCCAGCAGCAAAGTCATGCCCGCGCATGCCGTTTTGGAACTGTAGAAAAGCTTCACACCGTTAAGCCATTTGAACGATTCGGATGCGACCGATCATACTGCAACCGACAGAAACCGCAAGCGAACGCGACGCGTGACAACTTGTGGCCCTCGTTGCGAGAACGTTCACGCGAGAAGCTGAACCGAAACCGAATGGAGGTTTGCTGTCACCTCGCGCGGTCTCTGGCGACGACTCGATGAAAATGCAGGTACACTTCGCGGTCGACAACGCGGCGCACGCCTTCGACAAGACAATCAGGTTCGTTTTCTTTTTCACCGCGGGCGATGATCTTTTCGAGTGGCGTGCCCGGGTCAACCGAGAAGGTGCGCTGATTGATGGTTTGATTGCCGGCGTCGAGTTCCGGAATGATGAAATGGCACGTTGCACCGAAGGTCAACATCCGAGCATTGTGGGCATCGTGATAAGGTCGAAACCCGGGAAACCCCGGCAACAGACCGTGGTGCAGGTTGATGATGCGACCTCCGGCAAATTGCCAGCACGTTGAGGGGGGGAGAATTCGCATGTAGCGGGCGAGCACGACGAAGTCGACGTCGAATTCGTCCAGCGTCGCGACCATCGCTTCGTCATCCGCTGCGCCGCTGCCGTCACCGATCATCCGAAAAGGGACGCCGAATTCATCTGCCAGACCGGCGAGCTTTTTCCGGTTGGAAATCAATACGGCGACTTCCGCATTCAGTTTTCCCTCCTCAACCGCTTCAAGGATCGCGCGAGGTGTGTATTCGACGTAAGTACAACAAACAGCCAATCGCGGACGCGTGGCACGATGCTCGCTGCTCCAGACACGAATGGCCAATTTCGTATGCTTGCCGATCTGGTCCATCGCATCGATCAGCGGCTTGAACTCGGACTCGTCAATGTCGATCCGGCAAAGCATGGCAAAGAGATGTTCTTCGTCATGGTCATACATTTGGATTTCTGCGATCCGGGCCCCGCGTCCGGTCACGTGGTGGATGATCGGATCGGCCAGTCCGACGTTGTCCGGTCCAAGGGCAGTGATGACGACTTCCACGAAGGTTCTCCCGAGATTGCCGGCGGCGGCAGTTAAGTCTTTCCCATTGTTTATGCTGGGGGCATTCTTGCCGACCCCGGGCTTTGATACGGTGTTACCGGGCTTTGATACTGCATGACCGGCCATCAATACCGTGTGACCGGCCATCAATACCGTGTGACCGGCCATCAATACCGTGTAACCGGCCATCGGCGTCGATGAGATGATTTTCTCACGGCCGCCGATGTACCACCTGGACCTCACCCAACAGTTTTCCGACATGTCCGCGATCGCACCTCCCACGAAGAGACGACGCAACCAGGTTCCCAAGGGGGAAAACCTCTGCGACTACTGCACCGCGAAATGCTGTCACTACTTTGCGATGGCGATCGAAGAACCGGTCCGTCGCAAGGACTTTGACTTCATTCGATGGTACCTTCTGCATGATCGGGCCACCGTTTTTGTCGACAACGACGATTGGTATCTGCTCGTGCACACGACCTGCAAGCATCTGCAGCAAGATCACCGTTGTGGAATCTACGACACGCGGCCGCAGATTTGCCGGGATTACACCACCGACGATTGCGAATTCGAGGATGATTGGTGCTACGAAAAGTATTTCGAGTCGGCCGAGCAGATCGACGAGTACGCCGATGCTCTGTTTGGTCCCCAATTCCCCGACGCCTCGTTGAAAGATCGCGATTCGCTCCGCAGCCGCAAACCGACATCTTTGCCGTTGGTGTGAACCCGATCGGCTGCCGAGCCTCTTATTGTTGACATTTCCCGCCGTGATTGAAATTCGCACCCGACTTTTTGCTGGCCCTGGACGCCCATGTCGTTGATCCAACCGCGTACCCTGAAAGGCTTCCGCGACTATGTGCCCTCGGTGATGATTCCGCGCGAGCAGATGATGCAGACGGCGCGGGACGTCTTTCGATCTTTCGGGTTTGCACCAATCGATACACCCGTGCTGGAATACCTCGAGATCCTGACCGGCAAGGGAAGCGATGAAACCGACCGCCAGATCTATCGCTTTCAAGACGCCGGCGGCCGCGATGTGGGCATGCGATTCGACCTGACGGTCCCGCTGGCGCGATTTGCCGCGCAGCATGTTCCCAAGCTTGGCACCCCGTTCAAACGGTATCACATTGCACCGGTGTGGCGTGGCGAGAATCCGCAGGCCGGCCGTTACCGCGAGTTCGTCCAATGTGATTTCGACACGATCGGTACCGAATCGGTATTGGCCGATATCGAAGCGGTCGCAGTGATCAACCGATTGCTCGAAGCGATCGGTTTCGACAAGTTCACGATCAGCATCAACAACCGCGTGATTCTCGGCGGTTTGCTCGAGCACCTGGGGCTGTCCGATCGCGCGGTGCCAGTGCTGCGCAGCCTCGACAAACTTTCGAAAATCGGCCGGGACAAAACGTGCGCGGAAATGTGCAGGGTCGCGCAGATCGATGACACGCAAGCCGACGCAGTGCTCGCTCTGGCTCAGTGCACCGGGGAGGCCTCGGATGTCTTTGATCAGTTGCCGGAGATCACCGGTGGCAACGAGAAAGCGGTGGCCGGAACAAAGCGGCTGGCCGAGATCTATCGGGGTGCGATTGCGTCGGGCGTTCCGAATCGGCGGCTGAAGGTTGATGTTTCGATTGCCCGCGGACTCGATTACTACACCGGTGTGATATTCGAAACCACGCTCGACGAGCTGCCCGATATCGGCAGCGTGTGCAGTGGCGGACGCTACGACAACCTCGCCGAGTTGTACACCAAGCAACACCTGCCCGGGATCGGTGCGTCGCTCGGACTCGATCGCTTGTTGGCAGCGATGGAGCAGCTTGAGCTGCTGCCGAGCGTCTCAACACCCGCGCCGGTATTCATCGCGTTCTTTGAAACTGAGTATCGTGACGACTACTTGCGGCTCGCCGCCAATTTGCGAGCTGACGGGATCGGCGCCGAGGTTTACCCAGACGCAAAGAAACTTGGTGCACAGTTGAAGTACGCGGACCAGAAAGGTTTTGTCGTTGCCATCATCGCCGGCGGGAACGAATGGGCTCAGTCGCGGTGCCAGGTCAAACGATTGGCGACCAAGGAAGCCTCGGACGTTGCCTACACGCACGAGGATCCCTCCGGGCTGATTGAACACGTCCGCGGAATACTCACGGCGGCGCTGTGACCTCGCGCGCTGTGACCTCGCGCGCTGTGAACTCGCTTACCTTGGCGGCCACATCGCGCAGCGCGTGCGGCGGCAACGAATCGTTGTGGCCCATTCCCTCGATCGCGATCCAGTGTTTTTTCGGTGTCCGCGCCGACTTGTAAAGTGTTTCGCCATGTTGCATCGGGATCAGGTTGTCGGACGTCCCGTGCATTACAACGAGCGGTCCGTCGTAAACGGTCAGCTTGGCGATCGAGTCGTAGCGGTTTCGCATCAGCCACCGCACCGGAATGATCGGGTACTTGGTTGCGGCGACGTTGACCAAGCGGTCGAAGGTCCGATCAAGCACGAGTGCCTTCGCGCCGCCCTGTGACGCAACCGCGACGGCGCACCCGCCACCGAGCGAGCGCCCGTAAAGAATGATGTCGCTTGGGGCCTTGCCGAGCCGGTTGCAAAGGTAATCGCGTGCAGCGAGACAATCGGCAAGCACTCCTTTCTCGGTGGGAGTCTCGTCGTCGTCGTAACCGCGGTATTCGGCGATCATTGCGGTCGCGTCAAACTCCTCGGACAGCTGGCGGAGCCAATCGTCCATCCATTTGGCTTTGACACCGTTTCCGTGAAAAAAAAGAACCACATCTTCGCTGTTTTCGCGCTGCAGGAATCGCGCGCGGATGGTGACCCCGTCGGTCGACGCGTACGCGACCGTTTCAATTTCCGGGTCCGGCTGTCCGGCCCAGCGGCTGTCGCTGAAGTAGGCTCCCGGGTAGACAAGACGTGTCTCGGTTACCAGCAGCGTTCCCAGGACTGCGGCATAACCCAACACGACCAGCCGAGTCGAAGCGATCATCAGCCGCGCGGGCCGACTGCGATGCTTGGTTCGCTTCTTTTTTCTTGGTTTTTTCGCAGTCGCGCTGTTTTCGACGCGAATCTCTTTAGCGGTAATGGGCGGTGATGCGCCATCGGACATGGCTGGGTGACGCTCCTGCGTGTCGGGTGAACCGATCACTCGATTCATGCAGAATGACCGGAAAACTCTTCTCCTTGAATGTATACGCGCCGGACACGGAAGTGGCGATTCAAGACCACAATGTCGGCATCTTTTCCCTTTGCCAAACTTCCTACCCTGCCATCGATGCCGATCCGCTGGGCCGGCGTGAGGCTTGCCATCGCGACAACGTCATGCAACGGAATCTGTGCGGATCGATGCATTGTCTTGACCATGTGATCCATGCCTTTGACCGAACTGGCGAGTGACCCGCCGTCGTCCGCCCATCCGACCTTGCCGTCGCTCTTGAACCACGCCCCGTCCTCGCAGGGTCCGAATCGGTATCGTCCCGGCGGCATGTCCAGCGCCCGATTGCAGTCGGTAACGAGGCACAGACGACGGGTTGTTTTGCTGTCCCATGCGAAACGCAGCAGCTCGGGCGCAAGATGCATTCCGTCAGCGATCACTTCGGTGCTCATCTCGTCGTGAGCCAGCACAAACTCCAGCATGCTTCCCTGCATTGGGACACCCAAACGATTGCGAACCGACGACACGTTGCTCATCGCGCACCAGAAATGGTCGACGTGACGCATCCCAAGCTTGAATGCCGCTTTCATCTCTGACCAACTGGCATTGGAATGGCCGCACGTCACCAGGCAACCTTGTTTGGCGGCATAGCGATAGAATGCGGCGGCACCTGGTAGTTCGGCGGCGCACGTTGCCACCTTGACGATACCGGGTTGGAAATAGGATCGAAACTCCGGCGCGCTTGGTGTTCGACATTGCCGGGCGTTGTGACACCCGGCTTTATCTTTGGCGAAATAGGGTCCGTACAAATGAACTCCGCCAATTCGAGATCCATCAGTGACTTTCCACCGATCGCGTAGCTTGCAGCAAGCGGCGATCATTGCTTGGATCTGCGACGCGCTGCCGGTGCTGGTCGTGGGCAGAATCGTCGTTGTTCCATGACGCGCGTGCGCTTGGCAAACTGTCTGTACGCTCTCGGGCGTACCGTCCATCACGTCGGCACCACCGCCGCCGTGCACGTGGATGTCGATGAAGCCAGGGCATACATATCCACCTCGCGCATCGACGATCTTTGCCTTTGCCGGGACTCGGGACCTCGCCGTGCCGACGTAGGTGATTGTGCGGTCACGGCAAACCACCACGCCGTCATCAATGACACGATTGGGCAACACGGCGGCGCCGCCAACGAAAGCAAGGTGTCCCATCGTTTACTCTTGGAATGCCGGACGGTGAATCCGAGCCAAGGTAACGTTTCGGAAACGTTGATTCCATCTTTTGTGGAACCGACGACGCGGACGCCGGAAACGATCACGGGCCCGCGGAAACCCTCGAGTCGATCGTCGCGTACTCTAGCGAAGCGCCTCGCCGCGTGGCGTCCACTCGGCGATCGCCGCTTGCTTTTCCACGTTCAACCGGCCTTCGCACCTCATTTCGTCCTCCTCGCCGCGCAGCCGGACATGCACGATTACTTCGTCTACCTCCGGCTGGCCGTCGGTCCAATCAATCGGGATATGCAGCCCGCTGATCGGTTTGGACCGCACGAATGAGGCTACTTCCGAATTAGCAAAATCCCAACGGCCGATCTTCGCTTCCGAGGGATCTTTTGAGGGATCCAGAACAACGACCGACAAGTTCGCGTCGACATCAAATTGGTCAAGGTTGACCGGTTTTCCGAGCTTGTCGATCACGTTCACGACGATCACCATCCCCGTGATGGATCCTTCCACGCGATGACCGCCCGACAATGCGTGATGGATGCGGAGTTGATTGGGCACACCTGCCGCCGCCTGGACCGAGTCCGGCAATTGGATTTGCCCCGGAGGTTTCAGATCGTCTTCCTCGCCGATCGGTGGCGGCAACAATTCGCCCGGTACGATCTCGGGCACGTCAATGTCGCGTTTGCCCGGCGGTTCCGGCCCGCCCGGCGCCGGTAACAACTCCGAGGATTCCGAATCGCGTGACCGCGATGAATCCGAGGCGGAGGGATCTTTCAACGGTTCGCGATTCGACGATGCATCGGATTCAGGTCCACGACTTGCGCCCGGGTCGATCATCGTGTCCAATTCGTCTGGTTCGACCGCAATTCCTTCGTCGACTTCGGGAAGATTCAGATCGTCGAACGAATCAAACCCGTGTTCCATGTCAGATTCAGTGTCAAATTCCGAGTCAAATTCCGAGTCAGAGCTTTGCACACGGGGTTTGCTCTCGATGGTCTTTCTTGCTGGAACGGCCCCGGTGTCAACCTTGCATTGGCTCAATCGGTCGCGGAGCACGCGATTCTGGTAATCCGCATCATAGAGTTGATCCTCGAGAACGCGGATTTCACTGGCCATGCGCTGGCGATACAAATCGTTGTGGGCACGGCTGTTGCAACCGATCAGCGCAACGACGAGCGCGACCACCAAAAAGGCGGGCGATAGCGAACGACGGGAGGTGGAATCATTCACCGTCAATGTTTCAGCTCGGCACCATCGGTTGCGGCGTCAATGTTGGCGGAATTACCAGACATAAACGAGCGATTAGCAAGCTGGACACGTGCAGGTCAACGGCTACTTGCCGTGCGGGTCATTGATAGCGTTTCCGCCAGGGGGACTCGCGATCGGAATGCTCGGCGGCACGGTCGTCGCAAGCTCTCGGACCGGTATGCGGGGGTCCGCAGGTGTCCGCGGCGATTCCCGACAGTCGATTCACGCCGGTTTTTTCAACATTTCTACAAGAAATCCGAGGCTGAAACCGCATTTTGCAGCACAAAGGGGCGTATTCGGCGTCGACTGCACTGGC
>JAHELS010000057.1:7551-30210 GCA_024644085.1 Rhodopirellula sp. | reverse complement strand
TGAGTGGATTATGTAATCCGCTGAACGCTCCAGTTTGATTACAGCGCGATCGCGCACTCGACAAGTATCCAGCGTAATCATATCGATTCCCTTCGGGAGTCGGCGTCAAGGGCGTGGAAGTTGCCTCTGGACCTCTCGGCATCCGGTCACTTACCTGCACGAGGTTACATCGACGAATGTCGCTTAATCCAGGGTATCCGATTTGAGCGGCAAGGCGCTAGCCGCCGGTTTTTGCAAGGAAACGTTGGCCCCAAGAACCGGCGGCTAGCGCCTTGCCGCTCAGGTTAAGTGCCATTCGTTACATCGACCGAGGCGGATTACGCTTCAGGCTAATTCGCGTCGGTGTAACCGACCGAAGCGTCGAAGGAGTCTCCACGCCACCGCTTTGCCACTGATCCACTCCCCTTTCTCAAGAATTGAGTCTTGCTTCCGCCGTTCTATTGAATCTGCATTGGCGTTTCTGATTAAACAGAGTCCACGCCGAGCTAGATGCAACTGCTAGTACTGGTTGCTGGCTTGCGCGAGTGGGGGCGCCCTGAGCTCGCAACGAAGCAACGCCTTGCTGTTTCGGTGAGTGAACCGACGCGTCCAGCAAGATCGGCTAAATCGGTGGCGAGCCCGGTCAGGCAAAGGACATTCCACGGCCAAATAATAGGTACAGCACCAGGAAAACGACGGCCGCGATCTGCCAGGGAATGCTTCGCGTTGGGGTGAGCACGCTGATCGGATCATTCGATCTTGGCATCATTTTCGGTACCCAGACAAGCGGGAACATGCCGCCAAACGTGGCGCCGATGGCAGACATAAGAACGATCGCCACTGGCACATTGCCGACGCCAAGCAAGGATGCCCCGACATTGACGCTGCCGCCGACAAGATACGGCACCAGCGTCATCGTTACGCCACGTCGCATCCGATCATCTCCCTGACCCGCGAACTCGACGAGCGTTTTTCCCGCATGAACGAACGTCCACACGATGATCGCAAGACCGACCATCAGCATCGCGATGCGGATCGCCATTTCGAAAGGAAGTCCACGAACGACAATGTTCAGATCCCCGACTTTCATCAGGGCGAAAGTCATCAGATAGCCCCCGGCGGTAAACAGATTCATGTGACCGAATAGCCAGATAAAGTAGTGCGCCACATCATTGCCTGAACGCTGCAAGTGCCGTCGCATGAAGATTGCCAGGCAGCCAAAGAGCAAGTTGGTGAGGACTCCTGCGCTTGCGATCATCCTTGCCTGAAAGTTCGATGCGCCCTCGTGAGTGACATAAGCGCTGGTGATTTTCGTCACCTTGGCGCCCAGCAACGCTGCCGTTCCGCCATGCCCGACAGCTTCGTGGAGAAAGCAACACAGAAAGTAAACAATAATTGCAGCAGCACTTATCGTGAGGAAGTCGATCTTCGCCCGTTCAGTCGACGGTGATATCTCTGATTTAGTCATGTAACAACGCCTCAACTTACCCCACTTGGGGTCGTCGAATGGGGGATTGTTCGGCGAGGCAACAGCGGAAGGGAGAAAACGCCGCCATCCTACACCAAGGCCTCTTGGGAAGCTTCTCGCCGCAGCAACATTCACTGACAAACCCGGACACGTTTGATTACACTTATCACGGCGGATCTCACCAGACGAACAGAGCTCACTACCGGTTTTCGTGATGCGCCCCCCGCGGTGTGTTGGACTGGACCAGCGGAGTTGACGCAACCGTGGCCATACACGTTGGCATAGAACATTACACGCGCTACATCTATGATCGCCCGATTCGGATGTCGCCGCATCTCATCCGGTTGCGGCCGGCACCGCATGCTCGTACCCCGATTCATCACTATCACCTGAACATCGAGCCGGCCGATCACCATCTGCACTGGCAGCAAGATCCTTTTGGCAATTACATTGCTCGCGTGATTTTCCCTGAGCCGGTGACAGAGTTTGTTGTCGACGTGCGGCTGGACGCGGAAATGACGGTGATCAACCCGTTTGACGTCTTCGTCGAAGAGTATGCGGAGACATTTCCGTTCGAGTATGACGCGCTCTTGCGGCACGAGCTGGATCCCTACTTCGAGGTGACCGAGGACGGTCCGCTGCTGGCTCAATGGCTGGCGGGCGTCGACCACACGCCGCGCCGCTGCGTCGACTTTCTCGTCTATCTCAATCACAAGTTGCAGCAAGACATTGGCTACAACATTCGCTTAGCCGTCGGCATCCAGAAATGCGAAGAGACACTCCAGTTGCGAAAGGGGTCGTGCCGCGACACTGCCTGGTTGCTGGTGCAGATTCTCCGCCACATTGGTCTTGCTGCACGGTTTGTTTCTGGTTACCTGATACAGCTGAAGCCGGATGAGGAATCACTCGACGGGCCTTCTGGGACGGACCACGACTTCACCGATCTACACGCTTGGACGGAGGTTTACATTCCAGGTGCGGGCTGGCTTGGTTTGGATCCAACGTCAGGACTGTTCGCGGGCGAAGGTCACATTCCGCTGGCGTGCACGCCGGATCCGATCAGTGCGGCACCGGTCACCGGGTCATCGGAGAAATGCGAAGTTGAATTCGACTTTCGAAACGTCGTCACACGGATCCACGAAGATCCACGCGTTACAAAGCCGTATACCGATGAGCAATGGAATTCCATTCGCACACTTGGACGGCGGCTCGACAGCGACCTTCGAGAGCTCGACGTTCGATTGACGATGGGAGGCGAGCCAACGTTTGTCTCGATCGATGATATGGAGGGCGCGCAGTGGAACACCGCAGCATTGGGTGTTCACAAGCGCGAACGGGCCGGTGTATTGCTCAAGCGGTTGCAGAACACGTACGCTTCGAGTGGGTTGCTGCATCATGGCGAGGGCAAATGGTATCCGGGTGAACCGCTGCCGCGTTGGGCGCTGGGTTGTTTTTGGCGGACCGATGGCATCCCACTGTGGCGCGACGAACGTTTGTTGGCCGACGAAACCAAATCTGCTGACTACACGGTCGAGGACGCCGAGCGTTTCGGCCAAGTCTTGTCGGGCAAGCTGGGCTTGGAGTCGAAGTTCCTGGTGCCGGCGCGTGAGGACTGGCTGTACTACTTATGGCGCGAAAGCCAGCAGCCGGAGGGAGTTGACAACATTGCGATTCCCTGGGCACCCCAGTATCGCGACGACCTCAGTCTGGCTTTGCAACGCGGCTTGGACGGTGCGATTGGTTACGCTTTGCCGCTGCGTTGGGATTGGGGAATCAATCATTGGCGATCGGGAACCTGGGTCTTCCCGCGCGGCGAGATGTTTTTAATGCCCGGTGGCTCGCCGATGGGGCTCCGGCTACCACTGGGTCAATTGCCCCGGACGATCGAGGAATTCTTCGCGCACGACTACATACCGCCATCGGTGCAGCCGCCGCAGTACGGATCGACTGAATGGGTGGCCGGTGCTGAACCGCCGGCCGCAGATGCACCACCCGAAACCGTACGCGCCTACTTCAAACAAATCGTCGAAGTTCCGTACACCGCACTGTGTGTCGAACCGCGTGGGGGACATTTGTTTGTATTCATGCCGCGACTGGAAAACTTTCATCACTATGCCGCATTGCTCACGGCGATTGAGGATACCGCGGCGGAGCTAGGCATACCGGTGATGATCGAAGGCTACGAACCACCCTCAGCGCCTCAATTGGATTCGCTGAAGGTCACTCCCGATCCGGGTGTGATCGAGGTCAACATTCATCCGGCGGACAACTGGGACGATCTGGAACAAAACACCGTCGCCTTGTACGAACAAGCGCGTCTGTCACGTTTGGGGACGGAAAAATTCATGCTGGACGGCCGGCATACCGGCACCGGTGGCGGTAACCACGTGACACTTGGCGCGGTCCATCCGAGCGACAGCCCCTTTTTGCGCCGGCCTGATCTATTGCGATCGTTGATCACGTACTGGCAACACCATCCATCACTGTCGTACTTGTTTTCCGGTTTGTTCATCGGTCCGACGTCTCAAGCGCCGCGAATCGATGAGCGCGGCAATCATTTGCTTGATGAATTGGAATTGAGCCTGCAGGAAATTGAGTCGGGGGTTTCGCCAATCGAGTTGGACTACTGCCTGCGTAGTTTTCTCGCCGATTTGACTGGCAATACTCATCGGGCCGAATTCTGTATCGACAAACTTTATCCGGCCGACCGGCCCAAAGGTCGATTGGGATTGGTGGAGTTTCGCGGATTTGAAATGCCGCCTCATGCCAGGATGAGTCTGGCCCAAATGCTCTTGCTGCGGGCTCTGATCGCGAAATTTTGGCGGAAACCCTATCGTCACGGATTGGTCCGCTGGGGAACTGCACTGCACGATCGGTTCATGTTGCCTCACTACGTGCGGAGCGATTTCCAAGCCGTGATGCGGGAACTTGCCGATGACGGTTACCCGTTCGAGCTCGGTTGGTACGAGCCGTTCTTCGAATTTCGTTTTCCCGTCTATGGTCGCGTGACGTATGGCGGAGTCGAGCTCGAGCTGCGGATGGCGCTCGAACCCTGGTTGGTGTTGGGAGAAGAAACTGCCGCTCAACGCCAAGCACGCGTGGTTGACTCGGCCGTCGAACGGCTCGAGATCATTTGTCGGGGCCTCGAACCACAGCGTTATCGCGTGACGTGTAATCGCCGCGCCTTGCCGCTACATGAAACGGGTGTTGCCAAGGAGTACGTCGCCGGCGTCCGGTTCAAGGCCTGGAAAGCCGCCTTTGGTTTGCACCCGACCATCGAAATGCATGCGCCTTTGGTGTTCGATATTTTTGATGTTCAATTGGGCCGATCGATCGGTGGTTGTGTTTATCACGTCAGTCATCCTGGCGGGCTCGGCTACGAAACATTTCCCATCAACGCGTTCGAAGCAGAAGCGCGGCGCATGTCTCGCTTTTGGTCCTGGGGACACAGCCCGAGTGATCCGCCGCTACCGGATTGGGTCAATGAGCTGAAAGACTATTACACGAACTTGCCGCCACTGCGGCAGCGTGACGCTGCACCCGAGCACAATTCCGATTTTCCGCACACGTTAGACCTGCGCCGCCACAGTAAAACATGACCATGCGTGTTGCCCTCAACCACCATATTGGCTACGTATTTGATTGCCAGATCGACCCAACGACGCTGTGGTTGCGGCTGCGTCCTGCGCCGCACACTGACGCACTGGTAGAGGCGTATTCGCTCAAGGTTCACGCTGCGCAGCCCTGGCTGACGTGGGTGCGTGATCCATTCGAGAACCATCTTGGGCGGCTCGATCTTCCGGAACCTTTTGTCCGCATCGGTTTCGACGTGGACGTCATCGTCGACCTGGATCGGGTCAATCCGTTTGACTTTTTCGTCGAACCGTCTGCCAACGATTTTCCGTTTGAATATTCGGACCAGTTGCGAAAGGAACTGATGCCCTATCTGCATCGGGAACGCTGTGGCCCAATTTTTGCCGATTGGCTGGCGGAGCTTGATCGATCACCGCGTTATCTCGTCGAGTTTTTGACGCAAATGAAAGATCATGTTTGTGAAAAACTTGGCTGGCAGTCGCCGATGGATGCCAAGCCCATTGATCTGGATGCCGTCATTGGACAAGGCGGCGGATCAGCATCCGAATTGGCCTGGGTGTTAACGCAAAGTTTGCGCGCGGTGGGCTTGGCCGCGCGTATCACATCTGGATACCTGATTTCGCTTACGACCGATGACAACGGTGACGTAAGCGAAGACGAGTCGGCCGATAACGCCTGCATGCATGCTTGGAGCGAAGTGTTTGTGCCCGGGGCCGGCTGGATCGGACTCGATCCCAGCCTGGGGACCTTTACGGCGGAGAACCACGTACCACTGGCAAGTGCTCCGGACCCGTTTCGCACGGTACCGTTAGTTGGAATCGATGAGCAGCATGTGGCAAGCTACCAGAACGACATTCGGCTCCGACGGTTGAAACCAACGGAGCCTGGCAAGCCGATCAGCGAGACGCACTGGCGCGACATCATGGCGTGCGGCCGTTATCTGGATGACAAGCTGAGCGGAGAACAAATTGGCTTGTGCACCAGTGCTGAGGTCAATTTTGTCTCGGCTGTCAACTCCGCTGCCCCAGAGTGGACCAATCAGACGCTGGGGACGGATAAACTTCGCGCGGCCTACGCGCTTTTGAACCGTTTGAGAACAAGATGGGCACCGGGCGGCACGGTACACGTTTGTCAAGGCGAACATATCCAAGGAGAATTGTCGGCGCGTTGGCAACTGAGTTGCTGCTACCGCAGCGACGCCCAACCGCTATGGCGAAACGGTGAACTGCTGGCATCCTGTCAGAACTTACCCGGCTGTGCGACCTCCGGCGATGCTCGGCAGCTTGCTGAGATGCTGGCCGCAAAATTGGGGTTGGATACGCAATTTGTCATCCCTGCGCACGAAGACCCCCTGCATCAGTTGACAATCAATCCAACGCTCTTAAGGGACGCCCCGCGGGGCGACGAACTGGTCGATCCGCTGCAGCGGCAACAATTGGCGAATCGACTTTCCACGCCACAGGCAGACCCGGCGGGCTATGTGTTGCCTCTGCGTTGGGACTTTCGCACCGAAAGTTGGACCAGCGGAGTGTGGAAATTTCGGCGAGACGGATTGCATTTGCTGCCCGGTGACTTCGCACTGGGCTTCCGGTTGCCGCTGCAAAGTCTGGCGAAGCACGCGACCGAACCGGATGACATCGCGATCGAGCCCAGTCTATTTGAAGAGAAACCTCGATTACCGGAAGTCTACGGCGAGGTCTTCGCGCGGCAGATCGAGATCGATCGATCGCGAGAGGAGATTGAAATTGCCGACCGTGGCGGTAATGGGCGAGCGCCACGCACGGCGATCTGTGTTGAACCTCGAGATGGCGTACTGCATGTCTTTCTGCCGCCGATTCACTATGCCGAACATTACGTCGGTTTGATCGCTGCGATTGAATCAGCCGTGGAAACTCTCGGCCTTGCGGTTGTGTTGGAAGGCTACCCGCCGCCGCAGGATCCGCGATTGAAACGGTTCGTGCTGGAACCGGACAACGGTTTGCTCCGTCTATTTCTACCCGCTGTATCCAGTTGGCAAGAACAATCCGAACTGTACGAAACCGCGTACGCTCAGGCCGATCAGGTCGGTCTTGACTGCGAACACGGGGGCAGGCGCGACGACACAAGTCTACGACCGAACAGCTACACAACATTGACACTTGGCGGACCGACGCCCGCGGAGAGTCCATTTTTGAATCGGCCGCAAATATTGCGATCGTTGATTGCGTACTGGCAGAACCACCCGAGTTTGTCCTACTTTTTTTCTGGCACACTGATCGGGCCCAGCGGTAACGCACCGCGTCCGGACGAAGGTCGCGACGATGCGCTGTACGAACTCGGCATCGCACTGGAACGCTTTCCACACGATTCGAAGCTTCCCTGGGTGCCCGATCGATTGCTGCGGCATCTGCTGGCGGACGCCTCGGGGAACATGCATCGCGCCGAGATTCGCGTCGATCAACTCTACGCTCCGGAGCGGCAAAGTCGGCGGTTGGGGCAAATCATGTTACGCAGTTTCGATATGCCCCCGCATCCTCGGCTCGCGTCCCTGCAAGCTCTGCTCGTGCGTGCTTTGATCGCCCACTTCAGTCGGCAACCGTACACGAAACCGCCGGTGGCTTGGCAGAGTGCTTTGCATGATCGTTTCCTGCTGCCTCAAGTCTTGTGGGACGATTTGGGTACGATCATTGGCGACCTTGGCGAGAGTGAACTACCGCTGCAACATGAGTGGTTCGCGCCGCTGCTGGAGATCAATTATCCGAAATTGGGAAGTGTGCAAATCGGTGACATCACGTTGGAATTGCGTCGCGCGCATGAACCTTGGCCGCTGCTGGCAGAAGAGGTCTCCGCTGGCTCAATGGCTCGGTTTATCGATGTCGCGAATGAAAGAATCCAAGTCCGCGTGATTGGCATGCCACCGGACCGTTACGTGCTGGTGTGCAATCACGAATTGGTCCCCTTGCATCGCTCCACGGTTCAAGGCGAATACGTTGCCGGCGTCCGCTACAAAGTCTGCCAGCCCCCGTCGACGCTTCATCCCACCGTCGCACCTACCACCGCGCTGGTGTTCGATTTAATCGATACCTGGACGGGTCGGGCCATTGGCGGCTGCACCTATTACCCGGCGCCGCCGCGGACCTGGGCGGTCGGCGTGACCGGTGTGCCGGCGATTCCTGATCGCAGCGGCCGTCAGCCGGCCGCGCCACCACCTCCCGTCACGCTCGCTGCCACTCCCGTGACAGGGCGATTTGCCGACTGTGGCAGTGGCGTCGTTCCAGTCGCGCCGCCGAAACCAGGTGATGGACGGTTTCCCTATTCATTGGATTTGACGAAAGTGGCGATTTCGATTCACGAATAGAACATGCATTTTTCCGAAACGAATCGTCATGTGGAATCCAATCGCGTGACCTCCACCTCAACTTCCATCTTCGACTTCGCGTGGCCGTGGTAGGTGCCCGAGACCGGAGGGATCCATTCGGGATGCCGGGCAACGGCAACCGCGATGTGATCGCCCACGGCGCGCTGGCCCGCCGTGGAATCGAATCCGCGCCAGCCGGCACCCGTCAGATACACTTCGCACCAGGCATGGGTCGCTCCCTCGCCAGGCGATAGGTTGGGTTCGTATCGATAACCGCTAACGAAACGCGCCGCCAGACCGAGGTGCCGGCAGGCTTCCATGAACAAGGTGGCAAAGTCGCGACACGAACCGCTGCCTTTGGCAAGCGTCTCGGCAGGACGTTGCACACCGATCGCCTCTCGTTTGCCATATTGAAATTGCTTGGGAATTGCCTGATTCATCCGCTCGAGAAGATCAAACGTCGGCAGCGTTTGGCCCGGTTTCCAAAATCGGTCGATCCAATCTCTGAGCGCATTGATATTCTGCGTGAACAATGGTTGCAAGAATGGGATCAAATCGGCACGTTCACCAACGTCGTATTGGAAGGGATACTGTTCGGCCCGTGGGTCGAGACTGAAGTCGACCGGTGTATCCTCGTAGTGCTCGATCACGACCTCGCTGTCGATCTTCAGCAAATCCGTTTCCTCTTCAAACGTGACCACTGCCACCGAATTTCCATGGACATCGCGGTGCCACAGCACCTTGTGGCCGGGATGTATGCTGAGCCGCGAAGACCCAACGCGAATGTCGTGCCCTTCGCGCGGGCGCAACAACAGCTTGTGCTCGTAAAGCTTGACCGGGTGGGGATACCGGTAGCGCGTAGTGTGCACTATTTTGAGACGACGCATCCACAAAGTTTATCGTGCGACGTGGGTTTTTTGAACTACCCTTTGCAGGTGACGCGAATTTGTAATGACCGCTGATGACGACGTGCTACGCGCATTGATCGCACATGATGAAGACTTGGATCGATGCGGTCAGTCCATTTGGGTGGGAGCGGAGCCGACTTACACCGACCGAATGTCGGAGCATCCCCAATGGCTCTTTGACGCTTTGGGTGACGATAAACGCAACTGCGCAAATCGAATCCTCGCGAGGTTGGCGCGTCGCGAAAAAGGCGCAGCGGTTTTGCGAAGTGTGGGGCGTCAGTATAGCGGCGAACCGCTGCCGCGTTGGAGTCTCGGTTTGTACGCGCGTCGCGACCGCAAGCCGGTTTGGGATGGCCCGCCCGATCCACTGCTGACCAAACCGGATTCATCAGCGCCGCCCGAAACATTTGCAGACGCGCTGGCGGGAATACTCAATTCGGCAGCTCTGTCGGCGGCAACCCTCGATCCTCCGTTACATCATCGCGTCGTTTTTCGGGCCGACGGCGCGATCCCGCCGACCCGTGTTGAACAGGAGCCGCTGCTTGCCCGCCCATCGGTGCATTGCCAACACGTCGAGGAAACGGAAGTCGTCGACTCACTCGCCGAAGGCGGTACCTACCTCGTTTGTTGTCATGATCAAGACGGTGTGCTCTGTGTTGAGTTGCCAGGAATCAGAGAGGTTGAGTTGTTTTTGCGGTTGCTCGATGCATTGTCCACCGCTGCGACGTCAATTGACGCGGGCGCATTGATCCTGGCTGGCTATCCACCTCCTGTAGATAAACACGTTTCCTGGATGACTGTGACAGCGGATCCGGCAGTCATCGAGGTGAATACGGCCCCCGTCGCACGCACCGCAGAGCTTCTGCAACAACTGCGTCAGATCGATTCTGCCACCATCGCCGAAGGACTCGCCTCCTATCGTCTGCAGTACAACGGCGAGGAAAGCGACTCGGGTGGGGGCGGGCAGATCACGTTGGGTGGTCCGCGCGTCGAGTCCAGCCCGTTCTTGACGTCGCCTCATCTGCTGCCCGCTCTGGTGCGGTATTTCAATCGACATCCGTCGCTGTCTTACCTGCACGCATTTGAGTCGGTCGGTCCGGCCAGCCAGGCGCCTCGCGTCGACGAGGGGGTGCGCGGCGCACTGTCGGAGTTGTCACTCGCGCTGGAGCTTCTCGGGCGAACGGAGAATCCGGCACCCGAAGTCATTTGGGGCACACTCGCACCCTTTCTCGCTGACCCGTCGGGCAATTCCCATCGCTCCGAGATCAATATCGAGAAGCTTTGGAATCCTTTTCTTGGTTCACGCGGGCGGCAGGGACTGGTCGAGTTCCGCGCACTGCGGATGGGGCCTTCTGCGGAAACGATCGCGTCAGTGGCGGCGTTATTGCGGTCCGTTGCCGCGATGCTTGCGACACATCCGTGTCATGATCCGTTGATCGAATGGCGAGACGAGCTTCATCAACGATTTTCCTTGCCATATTACCTGCACGGCGACATGCAAGAGGTGCTCGCCGATCTGGACAAGGTCGGGCTCGGGCTCGGCCCACCACTGGTGACGCATCTGCTTCGCGACCAGGATCTCGTGATGGCCGTGTGCGAGCTTGGGGAGACAAATCTGGAAATCCGCCGAGCGATAGAATTTTGGCCGTTGGTCGGGGACGTGGCGACTCAGGAGCGTGGTGGATCTCGGCTGATCGACGCGAGCACATCGCGCATCGAAGTTCGCTTGAGGTCCCTCATTGCTGACTGTGCGCTGAGCGATTGGACGCTCGCGGTCGGCGATTGGGCGATTCCCTTGGTTGAAGCGGAGGATGCGGCGGGCAAAGCGCGCGTCGTCGGTTTGCGCTATCGAAGTTTTGTACCTGAGTGTGGCTTGCATCCGACACTCGGTGCACAGTCGCCGTTGACGTTTTGTCTTTCACACCCGGCCGGCGGCTCGTGGCGGATCACCCTCTGCCAGTGGGATCCGAGCGGCGAGGCCTATTCCGGTTTGCCAGCAACGATCGAGGAAGCGCGCGCTCGCCGCAAGGCTCGTTGCGTTGTCGAAAAACTCGACAACGCGCCGACATCATTGATCGATCCACCCGGCGAGGCGATTGGATCGCACGTCGTCGACTTGCGTTGGAGATAGTCTCTCAGTGAGTCGGATTGTGTATGCATGGCATCGCATGCTCCTCGCAAGGCGGTGGTAGTAAAGATACGTGGGTGCTTCGAGGCGGCGGTATTGATGAATCGCGCATGGTGTTGCCGGCTGGGGAGACGACTTGATGCTCAGTCGTGTGGCGGAGACGGTCCATTGGCTCAGCCGATATGTTGAGCGGGCCGAGAATGTGGCCAGGTTCATCGATGTGAACTACAAGTTGACCTTGGGAGAAACAAAGTCGCTGAGATAGCAGTGGACTCCGCTGGTCTACACCACGGCCGATCAAGACGCGTTCGGCAAGCGTTACGCGGAACCGACGCGCGAAAACGTTCTGCATTTCCTTTCATTTGACGAAGAGAATGAGAACTCGATCATCTCTTGTGTGGCCCGAGCTCGTGAAAATGCGAGGACGATCCGCGAGGTCATTTCCAGCGTGGTCTGGGAGCAGCTCAACAAGTTCTTCTTCATGGTTCGCTCGGCGGCACAATTTCGTGCGAATCTCGAGCAACATGCACTTTGGCATCATCAAGGCACAGGAATCGCTTCGAGACATTAGTGGAAGCGACGCCGGCGCGTTCAGTAACCATTCAGAGCAATTGTTGGGACGACTTCGCTCCAGTATGGATTACGGCGATATTGCGCAGATCATGCAACACGGATTGCACGAGTTCATCGACGACTTTCAGTCATAACTCAACGAGATCGGCCAAGCCATCCAGAACGATTTCTTTGCCGCGCCAGCTTTCGATTCGCCGCGGCCGGGCGATGTTATGAGCCAAACGCAAACTTCAGGCTCAATTTTAAAATGAACGCAGTTTCGCTTCCGACTGCCCTCCCGGAAGACTCTCGCCCAGACGCTGCGTTTGAAAGCAGTCGCGCGCTGATGTTCACCCTCGTCCGTGGCTATTGAGTGACAGGATTGGACATTTGCAGCCGATTTGTCTACCATTCAAGTCAGACGTGAGTCTTAATGTGGCTGCAACAACTGAAATTGGATTTGCGCTGATTTTCCAAATCTAAGTCGATGCATCGCAAGTTGATTCGAAATCTGGTGGCCGCAAGGCAGTGTGGGTTCGAGTCCCACCTCCGGAAAAACACAGGCAACGGACTTGAGGTACCGCCCTCAAGTCCTTTTTCTTTGGGCATCAACATGCACACGATAGCCTTTCCTCCGTTCGATCGACTGCCGCTCTGGAGTTACGACTGATGAAGCCGACCTTTCTTGTTTGCGTGGCGATCTTGTTTGCCGTCGGTGCAAACCACTGTCCGGCCGAAAACTGGGGATCGTGGCGGGGCCCGACCGGTAACGGCGTCTCGACTGAGAAATTCATTTCAGTCGAATGGTCGAAGGATAAGAACGTCGCTTGGCGCGTCGAACTGCCAGGACCGGCCGGCGCTACGCCGGTGGTCTGGGACGACCAGATCTTTCTGACAACGGTCAAAGGGCAAGACCTGCTGCTGATTTGCTTCTCGACAGATGGCAAGGAGCAATGGCGGCGACAAATCGGCAAAGGGAACAAGGACGTGCGCGGCGACGAGGGAAACTCGGCATCACCTTCGCCCATCACCGACGGCAAACATGTCTGGGCTTTGATGGGTACCGGCCAATTGGCCTGCTTCACGGTTTCGGGTGAGCCTGTGTGGGACGTCGATCTGCAGCAGCGTTACGGGGAATTCAAAATTGCGTTTGGCATGTCCTCGACTCCTGTGTTGCACGACGGGCAACTGTTTGTGCAACTGATTCATGGGGATGGGAATCCGCGAACACAGGAAGCCATGGTGGCAGCGATGGATGCGGGCACGGGCGATCACCTTTGGAAGGTGGATCGTGTAACGGGGGCCGCGAAAGAGAACGAGCATTCTTATGCATCACCCATCCTCTACGATTTCGGTGGCTTGGCGTACCTGATCACGCACGGCGCCGACTTCACCGTTGCCTATGCGCTCGAGGATGGGAAAGAGATCTGGAGGCTCGGTGGTCTCAACCCTCAAGGCGCGAGCTATCACCCGACACTCCGGTTTGTTTCCTCGCCCGCGGCCGCCGAGGGAATTGTGGTATGCCCGACGGCGAAAGGGGGTCCCGTGTTTGCCGTTGCTCCCGATCGACGCGGCGACTTGACCGATAGCGATGCGATTCTGTGGGTAAGAGAACAAAACACGCCCGATGTTCCCTCGCCGCTGATTCATGGCGATCTGGTTTATCTCTGCCGCGAAAACGGCATGCTGCTTGTGCTGGATCGAAAGACCGGGCGCGAGGTCTACATGGAACGCACTCACAGTGTTCGTCACCGCGCCTCGCCCGTCTTTGCCGACGGCCACATCTACCTGACTGCCCGGGACGGCAAGATCACGGTGGTGAAGGCCGGCCGAGATTTTGAAATTGTCGCACAGAATGATACCGGCGAGCCGATGTCGGCATCGCCGGTGATCTCAGGCGGCACGATCTACCTTCGAACCTTCGACGCCTTGTGGGCGATCCGACGGTGACCTTCGCGTCGTGGTTCGACGCGATGAACCGGGCTGCGACTCCGCGTTCGTGGCAACCCATCACGCATGCGTTTTTCTCGCGATGACTCGGATTCGCCGGTAGTCCGCGTACCAGAGCGAATCTTTGAAGAGATTGGCTCGGGAAATCTCTTCGACTTGCTCGAAAAATTGCTCGTGTTGATCCGGCGGAATCTGGGCCAGCCAATATTGGCCGAACATCCGCACCCAATTCCTGAGACCATCGCTCCCTTCCAATGGAGTCGGGCGGTCGATCAACGCCGCTTGAGTGACATCGAGTTTGTGACGTTCGAGGACAGATGCGAACGCAGCGATACTTGGAAAGTACCACGGGTGCGGTGCGGGTTTGTCCAGCAGACGGTGACTCGCAGATTCGATCGCAGCGACGAGATACCGAATGTTCCCGTCACCGCCGAACTCACAAACAAAGCGACCGCCCGGGGTGAGCGCTCGGGAAATGCAAGCCACAACCTGGTTGGGATCCGTGATCCAATGCAGCGCCGCGTTGGAGAACACCCCATCGAAGCGCCCGTCGAATTCGAAGTCGTGGGCGTCCGCCAATCGAAACTCTATTTGCGGGTAATGGCGACGAGCCTCTTCGATCATCGCGGGTGAGTTATCGATCCCGACAACATCGGCGCCCGACTCGGCGATCCGAGCGGTGAGTTGTCCGGTGCCGCATCCAACATCGAGCATCCGTTCACCCGGTTTCGGAGCCAACAATTCAACGACCGAGGCTGCCAATTTCCATACGAACGAGTGCTTGCCTTCATAGAGATCGGGACTCCACTGGTCGGTGTCGCAATCCCGGTCGATCCCAGGGACAACGCGGCCACCGGACGGATCTTGAGAATCCGGGACTTCGCGAGCACTCATACAAGTTCGCCTCTCAAGACTGTGACGGCCCGGCCGCCGAGAAGAACGCGATCACCACTGATCCGCACGTGCACGACACCGCCGCGGTCGGAGGCTTGAAACGCCGTCAGCTCCGACTTGCCAAGTTGCTCGCTCCAGTATGGCCCGAGACAGCAGTGCGCCGATCCGGTCACAGGGTCTTCGTCAACTCCGGCACCGGGCGCGAAGTAACGTGACACGAAATCGTAACGTGCGTTGTCAGACTTGCTGGTGACGATCACTCCCCGCATCGCTATCTGTCGTAGCGCGGCGAAATCGGGCTTCAATGAGCGAACGGTTGCTTCGGAGTCGACGACCAGGAATCTGTCAAACTTCGATTTGCCAGTGAAAATGGGATGAACCCCCAGCGCGTCAAGAAGTCCCGCCGGCGGCTTGTCCGTTTGTGCCGGGGTGGCCGGGAAATCCATCTCGATAAGCTTGCCGCGCAGTGTGCAAACCAAAATCCCGCTCTTCGTATGAAAGTGAATGGGCTGTGATTGATCTACGATTCCTTCGGACCAAAGTGCGTGGGCCGATGCCAATGTCGCATGGCCGCACAATTCAACTTCGTAGGCGGGTGTGAACCAACGAAGCTCGAAACCATCCTCCATGGAACGGATGAACGCCGTCTCAGACAAGTTCATCTCAGAAGCGACCGACTGCATCCACTGCGCGTCTCGCTGCTGTTCGATCAGACAGACGGCGGCGGGATTGCCGGAGAAGGGGCGATCGGTGAATGCATCAATTTGAAGGCAACGAACACCCATCCACGGTCCCTTTCGGCACAGAATCTCTCTCACGGTGACCTTGGACACATTTGACCGTCACAAGTTCGCTCGGAGCTGTTTCCATTCCCGGTCTCGATCGGCGATCATACGTGGAGGCGGCGATTGGTGTTAGGTCCGGACCGATTACGAGTAGTCAGGCATGAACGCGCGAATTGTTGGATATTGGTTGGCAACCGGTCTGTTTTGTCTCGGGATGACGGCCGGAGGTGCGATGAATTTAATGCGGGCCGAGATACAGGCCGAGGCACTTGCGTCACTCGGATACCCGGCCTACCTGATGACGATCCTGGGGGTCGCGAAGCTTCTCGGCGTGATCGCACTGTTGTTGCCGCGCATGCCGTTGCTGAAGGAATGGGCGTACGCTGGCTTCACCTTTGATCTTCTCGGTGCAACCGCCTCGCACGCGTTTGTCGGCGATGGGATTGGCGAGATCATGATGCCGCTCATTTTTCTTGGGATTGCGGCGACGTCGTACTCTCTGCGGCCACCGACGCGTCGATTGCGGTTGGCGGCCGATGATATCCCCTCGACCACTTCGACTGCGGCGGAGAACTCCTCGCCGTGAATCCAGCTGAGTCGATGCCCGCTGGAATGGCAAAGCGCCCCACGATCGCGCTGGTTGTGTAGGCTGTTGGGAGCGATCGCACGTCAAGCCACACCGGAAGGTTTGCCGGTGCGTGAGAGCACGCTGGCCCAAAAATCATTCATGAAAAGCCGATCTGAGACGAAGTCTGATGCACAAAAGAATGTTCACATCTGTACGAATCGCGTTTGGGGTTTTTTCGATCACCTGCATTGGGCTCGCGACTTCGCCGGTCGATGCAGAGGAACGGGATCGTTCACAACCGAACTTTATTTTTGTTCTCAGTGACGATATCGCGCAAGGTGACCTGGGGTGTTACGGTCAGAAGTTGATCCAGACGCCGCGTCTGGACCAGATGGCCGCGGAGGGTACGCGATACTTGCAAGCGTATTGTGGCACCAGCGTCTGCGCGCCCAGCCGTTCATCGTTTTTTACCGGCTTGCATACCGGTCACTGTCCCGTACGAGGGAATTACGAGTTACCGCCCGAAGGCCAACTGCCTCTGCCCGCCGAAACGGTGACGATCGCGGAAGTCGCGAAAGCAGCGGACTACGCGACGGCAACGTTTGGAAAATGGGGCATGGGGTTCTTCGATACGTCCGGCAATCCTCGGAAGCAAGGTGTCGACCATTTCTTCGGGTACAACTGCCAACGCCACGCGCATTCCTACTTTCCCACGTATCTATTCGATGATGACCAACCTTTTGTGCTGCCGGGTAACGACGGTCTGGGCGTCGGCGAAACGTACGCACAGGAGTTGATCCAGAATGACATGATCCGATGGTTGCGAAATCATGGCGACGAGCCGTTCATGATGTTCTATGCCATCACGCTTCCGCACGGACGTCACGAGATTGATGATCTGGGGATTTACCGCGATCGCGACTGGACCGACCGACAAAAGGCCTACGCGGCTCAGGTCACTCGTGTTGATTCGGACATGGGCGAGTTAATGGACACGCTCCGCGAACTTGATATCGCCGAGAACACCTTGATCGTATTCTCCGGCGACAACGGCTCGTCGTTCAGCCCGACTTCGGAAATCGGAAAACGATTCAACCAGGCGAGCAACGGGCTACGTGGTTACAAGCGGGGTATGTATGAAGGTGCCCTCCGACAGGCCGCTTTGGCATGGTGGCCCGGCACGGTTCCGGCCGGTCGCGTCGATGACCAACCATGGGCGTTCTGGGATCTGTTGCCGACCTTCGTCGAACTCAGTGGCGCAACACTCCCGAGCGGCTACGAGACCGACGGCAAGTCGCTGGTTGAATACCTCAAGGGTGGCGACGCGCCCGAGCGGGACTATTTCTACTGGGAATTGCATCATGGTGAGAAGCCAATCCAGGCTGCGAGATTCGGCCATTGGAAGGCGGTTCGAGGCGGGATCCACAAACCGATCGAGATCTACGACTTGCGCACCGATGCGGCTGAATCGAACGACCTCGCCACGTCGCGGACAGACCTGGTCCAGCGGGCGCAAGCGATCTTTGACGAAGCGCACCGCGTCGATCCCAACTGGCCTCTCGATCGGCGAAGCGAAGCTCACACCGCGGCCGCCAAGAAGGCCTGGGAGATCAAGCGGAGTCGCGACAAATCAAGATGGGTTCCCGACAGCGCGGTGGAAAGAGAACTGGATTGATCGCCAAATTTATTTCCCGGCCGTGCCAGGTTGAGCATCGAATTCGGCGGTGAATTGGACGGAGCATCGGCTCGCGCGATATGCTTTAGATTCTTCGAAAGACGGGACAACTCTACGCGGGGAATTTGCATTCAGCACACGGGGTTAGGGCTTTGGCGTCGAACGATTGCGATCATGAACGTCTGTCTCCGGATTCGTCGGATGAACACACTCTTTCCTCGGGCGACTTGAGCGGGTTGTCCGACGGTGACGCAACGGCGACGACGGCACCGGTGGAACCGAATTCACAAGTCACAAACAAGCCGACCAAAGCGCGCCTCGGTGGCTGGCGATCTCGTTGCCGGACGAATGCTTGGCGATTTCGAGCTGGTACACGAAATCGGTCGTAGCGGAATGGGCGTTGTCTTCGAGGCTCGTCAGCGTTCGCTCGGCAAGCGCGTTGCGGTGAAAGTCCTCCCCTTTGCGGCCATGCTCGATGACCGCGTGGTCAAACGGTTTCAAAACGAAGCCTGGGCGGCGGCGCAATTGGAACATCGAAACATTGTGCCGGTCTACCACCTTCGCAGGTTTCACCCGGCATCCAGTCACCGATCAGATGGCAGTTTTGTCCCGAAGCATTGGTGCCGTGAATCGCAGCGCGAACCCAGTACTGCATCCGTTTCGGTTCGCCGACGATCGTTTCGACGACGGGAGCATTGGCGACAACCGGAGCGCTGGCGACGATGGCAGTGCTCGGCGTGGCGGCTGTGCAACAAGCCGCCTGACATCACTGGATTTCGCACGACACCGAAATAGCCCAAGGTGACCAAACAGAGTGCAAGACCAGTGAGTGAGTGCTTGCACGACGCTTTCCTTTCAACCTGATATTGGAGGGTGCCACACAAAGAAATCGCGATGACGAATATAATCAGACCAACGCGCGTCTGCAGAAAAGTTTTTACATCGCGTCTGATTACAAACCTGCCGCGGCGATATGCATGAGAGAAGACCCGTTCTTTGGGTTGCGAATAATGAACAGAAGGCCACGAAGTCGCCGGCGATTGTATCTGCTGCTGTTGGTCGCAGCGGTGGTCATTCCGGGTGTGCCGGCGTACATCGAATTCTTTCTCTCCCGTCCTGTAGGCGAGGGGCCGGCTGGGCCGAAAGTGAAGTTGTCTTCATTTGACGATGTGTGGTCGCAAAGAAAAGTGCAAGTGATCGGTGTCGGAGACAGCATCACGGCGGGCTTGGGGGCGAAATCTCCGAGCCACACTTTTTTCAATCGTGTGCTCGAGAATCCGGATGACGAGTTTGCCGACATGAAAGGAGTCTGTCTCTCAGCAGTGCTTCCCAATCTTGAGTCCGAAAACTATGCGATCTCTGGATCGGAGTCGAGCACGCATTTGGATGTGATTCTTGAAACGATTCCCACGTACGACGACTCATTCGGGATCGTCTTGATGACTTCCGGCGGCAACGACTTGATTCACAGCTATGGTCGCAGTCCGCCGCGCGAGTGCGCGATGTACTCGGCAACGCTCGAACAGGCCGAGCCGTGGATCGAAAACTTTCGAGATCGGTTGGATACGATGTTTCGCGAGCTGGCGGAAAAGTTTCCCGACGGTTGCGAAATCTATCTTGGGGACATCTACGACCCGACCGACGGGGTCGGCGATGCTCCGAGCGTGTTTCTTCCTGATTGGCCGGATGGACTGGCAATCCACGACCGGTACAACCGTGTCATACGTGATGTTGCGGGCAAGTACGACTTTGTCCACGTGGTTCCGCTTCACGAAACCTTTCTGGGGCACGGTTCCCATTGCCGCCAATTCTGGCGTTCCACCTACGACAGCGACGACCCGCATTACTGGTTCTACACCAATATCGAAGACCCGAACGATCGCGGATACGACGCCATTCGACGGATCTTTCTAAAAACGATCGCCGAGCAATCGACGTTGCGAAGTGGTGTTGAAGGCTCCGGCTGATCGTGAAATGGGAGTGGGTACTGCCCACGTGCAACGGCTGCGACTCTTGCGAGCGTTCAACGCTACGACTGGTTGGTAAACCAGATCTCGGGTTGGCTGGCAACGCCGGCTTTGGACATCACTTCTCGCAATCTTGCCGACTCGGAGAATGCCTTCGCCGATTCGATCGACTCGAAGTCATGCCAAACGGTGACGTCGTTGGGATCGTTTGCGCCTTGAAAGACGGCATCCCCAACGACTCCCAAGCCCTTACGTTCATCATCGAACGCGTCGTAGCCTTGTTTCCACTCATCGAAATTCGTGACGGCATGGCGAACAAACATACGGATCATTTTTACGCCTCTTCAAAGACAAAGGGTGTCCGTTCATAGCGCAGGATACCAGTTCTCGCAGGCGGGTTGCAAAATACAATGTTGAATTCGGCCCACCGGATCCTACTAAGATGAAAGCAGTTCTCACGCCTGTAGCACTGCGTTTTCAGCTTCTTATCGAGTGAACGATTGAACACGAAAGAGAATCCCTACGAGTCCGCGGCACACGTGGGATCTGCGCAGGGAACGGAGTCTGTGGAACACACGTCGCCGCAGCGAAGAGTGTCGCGTTGGATGGTAAAGGCGACTCAGTACGGCGTCATCACGTTGCTCTCAGTTCCGAGCGTGATCGCTTTTCAAATCGCGGCGATGTTGTTGACTTCCCGGGGAACGCAGGGATTCGTGTGGCTCGCGATCGGAGCGCTGTGGGTACCGACGGCGATCGCGTTCCCGATAGCGCTCAAGGAAAAACGAAACTCGAAAGAGGCGTTCATTTCGGCGGCGATCATGGGAGTCGTCGTAACGGTCTCCCTCTACTTGTTCGGCCTATTGTTACTCGTGGCGGCGGGTCCAATGGATGGTGGAATCTAGCCCGAGCCGGTGGAGCCCGAGGAATTGAGGAGGTCCGGGGCAATCATCGTGCGCGCTCCCATAGCTTCAGACCATTTGGACGGGTGAATTGCCCCATGGCGGCGGGCAACTGCGAATCGACTTTCCCGTGCCGTCCTCGTCCTTCGTCAATTTTCGTCGCCACGTCTTCGGCGAGGTACTGCGAATCGGGTTGCCACGCAGTTTTCCGCTCATCGTTGGTCATCCGATTGGCGGGGCTCGCGATTCGAAACCCGACGGTCATGTGGCGGTCAACGGACGCCAACCACGTCGTGCTGCGCGGAATGTTCGCTTCTTCTTCCCACCACTGGTCGTCGACGGTCACGAACGAGTTCCACCGACAATTGGTCGCGGGGTCCTCAAAGCATCCACCGTAGGCCCGATGAACGCGGTATTCGACAGGCAACGGCTTGTTAGTGTCCCACGCATCATTCTGGATTGCGAATTCCGCGACGTTTCCTCGCATGTCAAAGATTCCCCACGCATTGGGTTGCCGTGTTCCCACGCGCAGAACCAATGATTCAGCGCCGGTGGGGTGCTGTTTCGATTCCCCGCCGTGGCCGCATACGGCCTGTCTTCGAATTTCATTGATTTTCAGTGGTGCCTGGCCGGCGCGGCAAGCGTACATCCATTCGGACTCGAGCGGCAACCGATAATCGGTACCGCTCAACAGGCTCAACCATTTTGTAAATTGCCGAGCGGCGAACTGGGACATCGACGAGGCCGGGCTGTCATCACGGCTGGAGTATTGATATCGACAACTCGGTTCATAGATGGGTGTTGGCGCGGACACCGAGTCAATGGAGTCGTGTGAGGGAAGCTGCCGAATTTCCTTCGAGTCAAACTCAACAAAGACGTCATGCAACTTCGCGAACTCGGCGTACTGTTCGAGAGTGATTTCGAATTTTCCGATCCACATTGATTCGACGGTGACGTTTGACTCGGCACCGAGGTGAATTGTGCCACCGGGGATAGGAATCATTTCGATTCCAATCTCCGAACCCGGAATCGGTTGTCGGTAGGCAACCATCGTGCCATCGACGTCGCGTCCGGGATGCGGATCCTGGGCGAACGCACTGAAGGATGCCGCCGTCGCAGCGACGAATACAACGAGCATCCACTTGTTTGTTGTGGAATGTGGACGAATCATACAGAGCATTCAAAAAGGTTGCGGCTTTTCAAGTGGCACCCTATCTTCCCTCAAGACAGATTTCGGAATCCACTGAAAATGGCCATTCGATTGCACTTGGCGAGAAGGAGGGAATGTCATTATGCCTGATTCCCAACCGCAAGAATTTCAGCCGCATGACTCTCAGCCAAAGGACTCCCGCAAGCTGGACACATGGAACGATGGTGCGGGAGCAAACCCTTACGATCCGCCTCCTTCTTCGATCGTGGAACCTCGTAAAAAGTACTGGCTGTACGCTCTGGTTGCCGCCTTCATGCTGCTCTTGGTCGCCGCGTCCTTTTTCGTGATCGCGACGAGTTCGACCGAAGATTCGGTCGTGATTCCTGACGTGCAGGTTTACGACTCGATGACCGCCGATTGACTGGCGATGGCTGCGAAGGACGAATCAGACTTGTAACCAAGGGGCGCCGGCACATGTAAGCTCAAGACGACTCCACAGAATCTCGACGCAAATTTGGCTGGCGGTTCCCCGCAGTATAGAATGGATAGCTCTGAACCGAACGTCGATCTGTTCCACCAAAAGGGAGGAACGAAGCATGGCTTTTACCGCGTTCACCACGACCGTGATCATTGGATCCGCTGCCTTGATCATTGGCGCACTCTACTGGGCGCTGCTTTCGGTGGGACTCCAGGAGGCGGATGATCCGCACGAATCGGATCCGGATGATCTCACAGAATTCGAGAAGCAGCACACACATCGTTCCGATGTCCACCCGGGTTCGTGAGTACGAGGCGGAGCGCGGTA
>JAHELS010000057.1:0-7451 GCA_024644085.1 Rhodopirellula sp. | reverse complement strand
TTCTTACCATTGCGACAGGCACCGAGTGCTGGGACCGACGTGTTGAGCGCGCAAGATTGCTGCCGGCAAGATTGCCGAAGCGATTCGGTCCGACGTTCGGCTAGAATGTGTCGATGGCGGAACCTGCAAACCAGCCCAATCCCTACCGGGCATCCGAATCGGTCGGGGACTCGCAAAGAGAATATTCTTCTCGCGCTTCCTGGCGTTTGATTCTTGGCGGCGCCCTGTGGTCAATCGGAATGGCGTTTCCGATCGCGGCGGCGATGGCATTGGTCTATCGTTTTCCCATCCCGTTCGCTGGCTACCGATCGGGTGTTGATGCAATCATTCCGGCAATGATTGCAGTCATTGTTTACGGAATCCTCGGAGGTTTCGTTGTACTCGGGATCGCGGGGGCGATTGCCGGGTTGATCACCGGTTTCCTGCCGGGCACGCGTCGTACCAGAAACCTAATGCTGTTTGCGTGTTCCTCGGGGCTGACAACCATCGGTTTGTTCGTTTTGGCGATCCTCGACAAGATCATCGGCCCCTGGTAAAGCGGTTGGGAACAGGCCGGATGCGACAGTTGTAACGATCGACAATTGAGGCCAGTGCGAAGCGTGGTGCCATTTTCAGTCGCCGGCGGTGGGCGTCGGGCTAGGGTTGAACGACATTGACTCAAAACCCGCGAGAGATTCATTCATGGTCCGCCTCTTCGTTTTACTTGTTTTCGCCCTGTCCACGACAGCGTGTTCGTGCGTGGTTGCGCAGGAGCGATCCCAGCACTGGCACCGTCGCCACGTGGCAACGAACCACGCTGCGACTCACGGCAATCGGATCGGATTTGGCTTTGGCTCGGATCCAAACGGTCAATATGTTCCAAACGGTTACTTCAATCCGTATGGATTCGACCTGTACGTCCATGATCCTTACCGATACGGTTCCTTCGACGCGCCGGACTTGTTGGACGATCCCTATTTTCGTGAACGACACCGGTATGACAGCCGTTATCCGGGTCGGTATCGGCAGCGACGTGTCATTCGTCGCGCGACCGGCTTGTTCCGCTCGCGTTGACGCAGTGACTCGGTCCGCAGAACCTGACGCCGGAATTCATATTTACAGTTGCAATGCAGGCAGCGACCTATCCAGCGGAGCGTCGTGCCGTGGATAAATACTGATCGATTCGTTGCATCAATGCTGTGTTTTCCAACTCCGGCCGGTCCGCGAGTTTGCGGACTGTGTCGGAAAGTCGCTTGTCCTCGATCGAATCGAGTGTATCAAGCGCTGCGATCCGCAAGCGGATATCCACATACGGATCATCGAGTAGTTTCAGAAGTTCGGTGGCTGCGTCGTTCATTGCATCGTTAGTCGCCGGCGCGCCGTCGTTTTCTGCGACGCCGAGGACTCGGATCGCATCAATGCTGGATGAAGCCACTGTGAAATTGCGTGATGAAATCAGCGGCACCAACGCCGCGATCATTTCCTTGTCGCCGAGTTCGCGGGATGCGGTGATCGCGGCTGCGAGCAGCGAGTGGCGGCGGTCATCGAGGATCTCGACCAATCGGGGCTTCACACTCGCATCTCCCATCACGGCCAACGCATGCAGGGCAGCCGCGTTCCATTGTGCGTCGTTACTCTGTTCAAGAATTTCATGCAGCTGCTTGCCCGCCCTTGGATCCCCGATCGCGGCCAAAGCTTCGGCGGCATACTGCGTGATGCCTGGATCGGCCACGTGCTCGATCGCAAAGGGGTAACCGTCGATGATGCCATGCCGTCCGAGTGCGGACGCCATCCTCAGTTTCAGTCGTAAATCATGTTCGGACTTCATTCGTAAACGAATGGCTGCTATGGCTTCTCCGCTGTCGATCGCGCTGAGGGCGCCAAACGCAGCCCATCGGACATTGAAGTTGACGTGCTGTAGCCACTTCACGAGCTGACTGACTGCGCGCTCGTCGCGTAACGCTTCGAAGGCAATCGCCAACGCTTGCTCATCGTTGTGCACCTCGTCAATTCCTGCCTCAAGCAGTGCGGGAACTGCTTCGACGTACTTGAGTTGCCCGAGGAGTGTGATTTCGGTCAGCGCCGGATGGCCCGCGACCAACTTTTGTTGAATTCTCCGTAGCAATGCGGGACCCGCATGGGTATCTGCGAATCGGACGACTTCACCCAGGAAGGACCTTTCACGTTTGGAAGGTTCGTCCAACGGCAGTCGGTCAATCGATTCGATCGCAGCGTGACGATGTCGATCGTCATCGAGATCCGCTAATGCTGAAGCGGCCGCAAGACGTTCCGCGTTTGTCCGGCCCTCTCGTAAATGGCCCACCAGCAGATCCCCCACCCAGTCGTGACTCCGTCCCGTTTCTCCTGAGTATCCGAGTGCCCGCAGAGCGCTGGTGCGAGTCGTCGTATCGACTTCATCCGACTGCAATAGGTTGCGCAGAGCTGAGGCGAACTTTTCAACTGTTTCTTTGTCGTCATCGATTCCCATTTCCATGATGCGATGCACAACGGTAGTGGCGGCGCTACGAATGGCCCGCGACTCATGTTGCATCAAGTCAACAAGCGTCTCGGCCGATGTGACTTGCGCCGCCCAGAAGGCTCGCTCGGAGAGGCTGGACAGCAACGGTACAACCGCCGGCCCGGAGAGCTTCTTCACCTGCTCGAGCGTCAGATCGGCGCGCGATCGTCTCGATCGTGTCTGCGTCACCGCAATCAGTGATTCCGTCATGGAAACAATGGGGTCCTGCGGCCCTGTCAACTCGGGCAAAGCTTGTCGAGTCGGGGCCCAGTTGGCCGCCGATACACAGGAGAAACTCGACGGGCGACGGGCGTTTCGTGCCAGCAAAAGTAACAGATATTGGCCCTGCTGAAATGCTGGTGGCGAAGCCGGGTCCGGAGCGGGGAGCCCGAGGTCGGAATGTGTCATGGAAAGTTCGTCTCTGGCAAAGACTCCCTTGAGCACACGAACCGGTTGAAACCGATACTCGCGAAGCGCCGTGTTGACCTTCGCGCCGCGAACGACGTTTAACGCGCTGACGCTGCTGACTCGCGCGACAAGAATGAGCTGCGATTGGGCGACGCGGGACTCAAGGGTCCATCCACGGCACCATTCGTGTGCAAGCGAACCGGTGATGTGGAGATCGGTTGCATCTAACGCGTCGGGCCGAGACTCTTGCGCGGACAATGAACCCGGCACAAGCATCGCCGCGCTGATCAGCAGCACTCGTGGAATGAAACGGACGCGAGAGGCGGAAATGGCGGGCATTGGGTGATCCGGGTTGATGGAACGGCCAAGCTATGACGGCTACACAGGCGAATTGTGCTGAGTTCACTATCGCCATTAGACACAACCGGTGCCTGAAATGTGTCGGATCGAGTCGCACGGATGCTGGACCGGCATCACATACCGAGCATAACACCGGCGGTGACCACGATGAAAAAGAAGACGGCGGAACCGCAACCGCCGGCTGTCGAAAAAGAGCCCGGATCCGCGATCTCCAATTCCTTCATCAGGTTTTCGATGAAATCTTTCGAATCCTTCAACGAACATCCGGAGCTTTGCTTATAGAGTTTTACTGCTTGAAGCTTCTGTCCTCGTTGGATCGCATTGAGAATCTCGTCCATCTCGTTGCCCGGCAGTTCATCGCCGAAGCTTGTTCCGACGTCGACGCCCGCGGCGATCTTCTCGACCGACTTCTTGGCTTCGACCAACGAGCTTCCCGTCCACTTGCGATACATTTTGACCGCATTCAACTTGTGGCCTGTTTGCAACTGCTCGCGAATCTCGTTCAACTGGTTTTCACTGAGCTCGCCGGCCATGAAAGTCTCCTCGGGCAAATACAATCGCAATGAATTGTAGAGCGTCGGCATGTGTTGAGGGAATGAGCGCAATTGCGCTAGGCGATCCCTCCAGCGGTCCGTTAAAACTTCGGGATTGACGTCCATACCACACAATCGGAAATGGGAGTTTTTCGATGGGGCATGCCCGCAAAGTCCAAAGCGTGATGTTGGTCTTCATCGTTCAGGCGATCGCCACCTTTTTCTGCTGCATCGACAAAGCGTCCGCCCAGACGGATGAGTCGCGTGGGATCAACGCCGCGATTGCAATCGAACGTCTGTCGAGCAGACAATTCGAATCTCGTCAGGCGGCCTTCGATCAGTTGGTTCAGGGCGGCAGTACTGCAATCGCCGCTCTTGAACAGGCCGCCCGTACAGGTGACGTCGAAGTGGGAACGCGTTGTGTGGCAGCCCTCGTGCAGATCGCCCGTCAGAAGAACAGCTTTGCGGCAGCCGTGGCGGCGTTGGAAAGGTTGGCGGCCGATGATTCAAATCGATTTGCGGGTCTGGCCGCCGATGCCGTGGAAGAATTGACAATGAGCGACGAGGAGCGAGCCAGACGCGCGCTCCGGGATCTTGGATCCGATGTCTTCTTCGCTGACGGCAAGGTTTACGGAGTCACCCTGACCAGGAATCGCGAGGTGAAATGGTTGCAGTATCTGCCGACATTGCAGAGCATCAATTTGCGTGGTCCCGAGGTTACCGACGCGTGCATCGATGCATTGCTGCGAGTGAAGACGGAATTGAGCCTGGCTTTATTTGAGACCAATCTTAGCGATCGCGCTCTGCGTCGTTTTGATGAATTTCAGAATCTCAAATCACTTTCATTCGCGGGTAAGCTCTCACCAAGAGTGAACCTGTCGCGATTGGGCCGGATCGCAACACTGAAATCGCTGTCCCTGAACCTGCCCGTCGACGAATCGATGATCAAAGATTTGGCGAATTTGAAGCAGATCGAGATCTTGAGTTTGTCCGAAGTGCAAGTTAGCCCGGTACTTGTCGAATCACTCAACCAACTTGATCAACTGGAATTGTTCATGCTTCATGTTGATGATCTAACGGATGATCAGTGCGGCGACCTGGCAAAAGTGAAAACTCTGTTTCACCTCTCGGTGTTTCGATCGAAGCATCTCACCCCGGCGGGCTGGAAGAGTATTACCGATGCCCCCATCCAATCTTTGTCGGTATCGGGATCATCCGTGAGCGATCTCACACTGGCCCACCTGGGATCGATCTCGGAATTGAAGTATCTTTCGATCAGTGACGCGCCGGTCACCAATGAAGGGCTGAAGCATCTTGAACGATTGACGTCGCTGCGGTCTCTACGACTGACGAACACGGAGGTTTCCGACGAAGGCATTGATTCTTTGCGAGGAGAGTTGCCTGATCTCCGGAACGTCTCTGTCAGGACCAAAGCGCCGAGGCGCCGTAAGATCGCCCCAGGTCCGGCATTTCGCCAGCGGGAAAATCGCATCACCGGCCGGACCGACGTTCACATGCATACGTCTCTGACCGGCAAGATTGCCGCAGACCTGAAAGAGCTACCAAACCTGGGCACGATCTCTCTGGTCACCTACTCAGCCACCGACGAACAATTGGAATGTCTGGCTGACGTTCCGGTCAGGGGGATTCGAGTTCGATCGAACAAGATCACCGATCGGGGGATTGCTGCGCTAAAGGATCATACTTCGCTCGAGTTTCTTTTGATCGGTTCAAAACAAGTTACCGATGACTGTCTTGACTCCGTTCTGGCCATGCCATCGTTGAGGAGAATCGAAATCCGTGATACGCCGTTGAGTGACGACGGCGTGCGGCAGTTGGTCGAGAAACTCGAAAAGCAGAAAAGGATCACACGATTGAGACTCTTCGACTGTCCCAATGTCACCGAAGAAACGGTCTCAAGGATTTCAGAGTTCAACCTGTCGATGTTGGACCTGCACCCACAGCAGGTTCCGCTGGGACTTCGGAAGATCGGTGAGCCGCTGGCTCGCCCCCGATAGGGCAGAATCATCCGGATCATCACGATTGAATCGGAATGCCGGCAGGGAATGCGGGGTCTGGCCGGATCCAGGGGTGCCGGTTTTCCACTGACATGACTATGATTGGAACGGTAATAACTGCCCTCGTTCCTACCGGAATACCACGATGAACCTTTATTTGCCGGCCCTGCTTTGCGCGATCTTTGGAATGGTCGAAATCGCCCAGGGCCAATCAAGTGATCAGGGCCAATCAAGTGATCAGGGCCAATCAAGTGACACCGTTCAGCTGCAGACGCCCGCGACGCCACAGCCCGCCGCCCGGGTCTCGCCGTCGGCCGATCCGGTCATGGCGCCCTCTGTGACCAGCCCGTCTGCCAAAGCGGAGCCAATCGTTCTGGCTCGACCGGGAGTGTCTATCGGTTCGCCCAACGCGATTCAAGTTGGAGGTGGTGAAGGACTACGATTCGGACCGCCCGGTATGGGAGTTCAATATGGCGGCGGACAGGGCGTACGCTACGGCACCGATCGCTTCGGCGTTCGATACGGCGGCGGCGAAGGAGTCCGTTACGGGACGCGCAACATCGGCGTGCAATATGGCGGCGGTCAGATTTTACGTTGGGGAACGCCCAATGCGGGCGTGAAGGTTGGCGGCGGTGAAGGGGTCCGATTGGGAACTCGCCGATATGGAGTCCAGTTTGGAACCGGTTTTGGACTGCAGATTGGACGCCTGAGATCCGCGCGAAACTGAAACAACTCAGGTCGATGTTCGCTCGATCATTGAAGAATGCCTTGTTCTGGTTTTCGTCCATGCATCCTCGCCGAGAGGCCCATTGGATCGCGGCCTTGCAGCATTTGCCGAGGACATATTTGAACGCAGGAACGCGCACCGTTGGGGTCCGAGAGTTGACGTCGATTTCGATCACCAACGCTTGGCCTGCCGCAGCCATTGGAAGAGCCATGAGGTGCGGCGCACCCGAGAATCTCTGAAACGAGATTTATCTTCATGGCTTGGCTATCGCGAGTTGTCGATTGCTGCCACGTCGTTTTCGTGACTTTCCGCGTCTGGGTCAACACGAATCATCACACGTGCGACCCGCCGAGTCAGCGTATTGATCCGCGCAAAATTTTCGAGAATGTCCGTTTCGACTTTGAAGGCGGCAACCCGATTCGGTTCGTAGGCCACCAGACGCTTGCTCAGGTGAAAGGTTGCTCGATCGGCGAGTTCCGCCACAGCCGACTTGCTTTCGATCGCATCTTTTGCGGCAATCGGGTCGCCAGTTCTTAAAGATTCCAGCATGCGCTCAAATGCCCAACAAATCTTGTTGTGGACCGAAGCCAGCATGTCGACGGTCGCGGGACTGACCGAAACGCCAAGTCGGATTCGCTTTACCGCGTCGATCAGCACGTTGTTCTCGACGACGTCACCAACGTTCTCCAGGTAGTTTGCGATACCGATGTATTGGTGCAACTGCGTCGATTGCGGCTCTATCAGATTCTTTTGCGAGAGTCGGCCCAGATAAGTGATGATCGCACCGTGCAGCATGTCGACATCCTCGTCCATTTGGCGAAGATTGGCGATGTCTCTTTGCGTTCCGCTTGTCGCAACACCCAGGGTTCGTTTCAGCATTTCCTGATCCAGCTCAGCAAGGCGGACTA
>JAHELS010000056.1 GCA_024644085.1 Rhodopirellula sp. | reverse complement strand
TGGCCGGTCAACGCGAAAACTGACGATCCGTTGCGAGTCGACTTCCGTGACATAGACCGTTCTTCGGTCGGGGCCGCCGAAACAAAGGTTCGAGGGGCGGTTACCGAGCACCGGGATTTCACGAATCACTTTTCCTTGCGGTGTCATCTTAACCACGGTTCCCTTGCCGTAACGCGTGATATAGAGGTTGCCGTCGACATCGCACCGCATCCCGTCAAAGGCGTGATCATCGAATTGCCGCACCAACCTTTTATCGCGGATTGTATTGTCGGCATCGATCGTAAACGCCCATACATTTCGCTGTTTGGATTCGTTGACGTACAGTGTCTTTCCGTCCGGGCTGACCTCGATCCCGTTGGTGGTTCCCATGTCACCGAGAAGATGGGTGACCGAACCGTCGTCGTCGATGCGCCATAGGTTGCCCGTACCCGCCGACCAATTCGGATCGCTCGCAAACAGCGTCTTTCCGTCGGGTGAGATCGCGAGATCGTTGGGCTGATTCATTCCATCGTGATGCGCGTGGACAGAGACTTGTCGTGTGCTGGGGTCGACACGCAGCACGTTGTGACCGGTGTAGTCAGCGACAAAAAAGCTGCCATCGGGGGCGAAGCGAATGCCGTTGCCAATGCTGCCGCTGGGCAAGTCAACAAACACCTCGCCGGTTCCGTGCGGCCGGACCCGACCGATCGTTCCTTGCTTCGCGAAGTTGACCGCAAAGATATTGCCATGGCGATCACACGCAGGACCTTCGATCCCGTGGGTGAACTCAAACGGACGGGTGACCGTTCGCGGCGTCCAAAGTTGATCGTCGGGGCTGAACACGATCTCAGCCGAACCGCCGAATTTTGCCGGCAACGGCATGCTCGCCCAGGTCGAATCTTCGCCGATCCGTAGCTGCCAAAGTCCCGCAAGCGTCAAATTCGCATTTCCAGCGTGCAACCTCGGCGCCTCGGCCAGATTCCCAGACTTGACCTTCAGCACGATCAAGTTCGCGTCACCCGCCTCGATCGCTTCGCGAGGGATCACAAGGGACGTGGGGTCGCTGGTCGCTTGATGCTCGGTGAGTTCGTATCCGTTGATCCACGCTTGGCGAAAGTTCGATCCGCTGACGGTGAGCGTGATGGGCGAGGCGAGCCACGAATCGGGAATGCGAACAACACAGCGATACCAGCGTGATGCGTCGTCATCAGTTGGCACGCGACCTTCATTCGTTTTCAGAGACTCAGCCGGTGGAACGGAGACGCTCACCCATTGCGCAGTCGGATCCGGCTTGTCGACGTCGACTTCCCTGTTGTCCGAGTCGCCCGCAAAACGAAACGGTTCTCCTCCGATCAATTGGTCGCTCGTGATCGTGGGGCAAACGAATCGTTCGATGTGATCGATCACGCGGCGAGTCCCCTCGAAATGACTCACAAAGGGCCACCGCTGTGGGTTGTACATCGTGTCGGTCATATCTCGCATCAAGACCACGTTTTTCCCGTTCCGGGCCATTTGTCGAAGACCGAACGGTCGGCCGAGCACACACATGTTGGTATGCACTCCGGTCAAGATGACATTCTCGATGTCGTGCTTTGCAAGAATGTTCCAGACTTCGTCGCCGCGATCGGTGATGTAATCGGTCTGTTCGTCGATCGTGACCATCTCGTGTTGTTTTTGCCACGGCATTTTCGGATTTCGTCCGATCGATTCAAGCTTGGCGGCCCAAGCCGCATGTTCTTTCGGATCATCATCTTCGCCGCCGTCGGATTGATCGATCGGGTACGCGGCGTGTTCTTCACGCGGTATGACCGAACACCACGACTCGATTGCGTGCGGGATATATGCCGCACTTTGTACATTGGTTGCTCGCAATCGCGCGGCATGATCCTTGTACGCATCCATACAGTCGCTCGGCGCGTGGATGATCACGGCGCCTCGCCGCCGAGCTTCGGCAAGCACCTCGTCGAGTCGTGGCAAGAACTGCTCGAGGCGGCGAACCGCATTGAGACAGTGGTGGTAATCCCAAACGTCGCACACGATGACCGCCGTCCGTGTTGCCTGCCACGTTTCGTCTCGGGTTGTCGTTTGATACTCGGGCGTCGTCTCGTCTGTCGCCCGTTGCATTTGCAGTTGCAAGCGAAGTTCCAGCGTTTGCTGGGCACTGACGTTGGCTGCGGAGAGAGTGAGAGTGCACAAAAGCATCAATACTGGGCGGGTGGCGGACATAGAGAGATCCTGGCGACGTGGATTTCAAGATTCCCACATCTTAATGCCCTCTCCGACGCGCTGCATCCGACTGTGACACTTCGTGCATGACGCATTGGAATCTCTGCACGCCGCTCACTTGCACCGTGACAAACGACGATGGTGCAACTGAGTGACGCGAAACAAAAAAACCTGTCCGCGATGGCGAACAGGTTTCGTGTGTGGCAGTCGTTGCCGGCGATCAATTGATCGGGGCTACTTTCCTTAATCGGGAAACATCCTATTGCTCAAGGCCACTGTTCCTTGATGACTTCCTTGCTGGCCCTTGTGCCGAGCTTGCCCCAGAGACCATAGGGGCTCTTCGACCCGGGCGCGCGTGCGCCATTGCCGCGATTAATTACGGTGCCTTGAGACGAATCGCCTGCCTCGATCGAATCGGTGATGAAGACGACCGCTCCATCGCCCATTAACACGTGACATCCACCTGTGTGCTGGCTGCTTGGCGGCAAGATACCGAATCCGGTCGGACCGAATCGGACGCAGACTTCGCGGTTCGGCGGCAGGATCGTGTTCATGCTGGAAAAGATGCCGTTTCCGTTAGCCCAGCGATATCCACGCCCCTCGTTGTCGCGCGACCGGAGATTGACCGTGGGTAGCCAGAATTGCGGGCGTTCCGGATCGATGTCGTCCTCGCATGCGAGTGGGTTATCCTGAACCTCGGCGGTTCCAACGTTCTCGTTGGGACGCGTGCGAATATTTCGATCGCCCAGGTCGGTAGCGATTTCCGCCGCCATGATGGTGTTGGCCAAACCATCTTTGACGCCGCGAAACTTGACCTTCATTCGCGGAATAAAGAATCCACGTCCCGACGCGCGGATCTCGTCTCGGCGCCGGTTGTCGGGCTGGAGACGACCGTTATAAGGCCCGGCATCGTGAAACCGATTCGCGTCCCCCAGGCATGCCGCGTAGTTGGTTCGGCCCATTGCGGGCAGGCCGACGCCCGGATCACTGGGACAACGGAGCGTGGGGATCTCTGTCATCCAAGGCTGGTAAGCATCGTTGTAGGTGTTGGTCGATGGAGATTCGTTGGAAGCATTGTTGGCGGTGACGGTGGGCCCCATCTTTGGCCATGCAGGAGAACGATTGGTTCCCGGATTCGACAGGTCCACGGAATGAGGGGCGGCGATATCTTCCCACAGCGCCTGCTGTTCGATGAAGGGAAGCACGCCAACGAAAAAACTGATCGATTGGTTGTTGGTTCGATCCGAGGCACGATAGTACCGGTCGCTTCCCTGTAGGTTCTCGCCGGTTCCGCCCATGTGAGTCGGAAGCTGCTTGTAGGTCGAGTGATAGTTGTGCAGACCGAGCCCGATCTGTTTGAAGTTGTTGCTGCAACTCATCCGGCGGGCCGCTTCCCGAGCCGCCTGCACAGCAGGAAGCAACAAGCCAACGAGAACACCGATGATGGCGATTACAACCAACAATTCGACAAGCGTAAAGCCACGCTGCGGGGCGCGCGATAGCGGTCTCATTTTTCGTCCAGGCAAGTAGTTTCAGAATGATCAATAAATAGAAATAAGCATGCGTCGTTTCGAGTTCGCTAATCGCGCTCCTCTTCCATCTCACGCTGCTCTCGCTCGTACTCTGCGATTTCTGCAGCAGTCGGCTCGTCCGATGAAGGCTGGATGACCGTGTTGCCTCCATCACCGCAACCGGGAAACAAAAACGTTCCAATGGTGAATAGCACCGGAATGAATAAATTAGATTGTCTCAATGAACCGTTCCCTTCGCGCGCACGAATCCCATCCATGCTTCACTATATTAAGCGTGAAACGGGACCGATGGCCGCAAGAATCGCCACTTTCGGGACGATTCGTGAAGAATTAGCTCCCGGGGTTTCGGTAGTCCTCGGCGAGCATCCCCCCCTTCTGCTGCACTGTTCTGGCCCGCTTTTCTGGCGTACCTCTCTGACGCAGTTGGGCCCAACCCGTGGCAAATCTTCACCATAGCCCGCGATCTCCGCGGCTTATGCCAAGGTTGATTCTCCGCATCCTTGCCGGATGGGCGATTTGCGTGACCGACGTGAAACATGCGGAAAAAACGCTCTGGTAAAGGTTCCCCCTCTCTTGTTACTGACAATGCCTACGAATTGCGCGGCTCCCAGATTTCACCGAGGACTATCGCCTTGCGAACTACCCTGTTCTGCCTGGCTCTGATCGCACTTGCCAGCGTCGGATGCGTCCGTCGCCGCATGACGGTGCGTACCAACCCGCCGGGTGCGACCGTTTCGGTTGACAATCAGGTCATTGGGACGACACCGGCCGCGAGCAGTTTTGTCTACTATGGAACACGTGAGTTTCGAATCGAGAAGGACGGATATCGTACCGAAACGATCCGCCGGCGATTCAATCCTCCCTGGTACGAATTCCCTGGGCTTGATTTTGTCGCCGAGACCCTATGGCCCGGCGAGATTCGTGACGAGCGAATCATCGATGTCCAACTGGTGCCCAAAACGTTAGAACCTTCGCTGGAAGTTGTCGAGCGGGCCGATTCACTGCGTGCCCAATCGCACGCCGGTATTGTCACCGCACCCCGATGACCGCCCGATCATGCAGCCAATCCGAACGAGCGTTCTGGTAGCGCCCGTTTTGATCTTGTTGCTGTTTGCAAACGTTCTTCTTGGCTTTGACCGGCTCGCTTTCCGCGACGTCGGCCACTTTTATGCACCACTGTACGATCACGTGGCCGAGCGCTGCGCGAGTCAGTGGTTACCGCTGTGGAACCCGCACGATCAAACCGGCATTCCGCTGGCCGGTGAAACGACAACGGCCGTTTTTTATCCGGTGCGGTATTTGGTCTTTTCGTTGCCGATTCCCAGCGATGTGGCGCTCGGTTGGTACGTTGCCTTGCACCTGGTGTTGGCATCGCTGGCGGCGTTTCTGGCAGCACGATGGTCGGCTCTGGGAGTGGTGCCTTCGTCGATCGCTGCTATCGTCTACCCGCTGTCGGGAAGCGTTCTGTTCCTCCATACGAACCCGCCTTTTCTTGTCGGTGCGGCGTGGGTGCCGTTGGTCGTTGGATCGCTGTTGGCCGCTGCGCTCCGAACAAGAACTCGATTGCTAATTGCTTCGGCGGCAATGGCGATGATGCTGCTCGGGGGCGATCCGCAAACGGCGCTCCACGGAATGATTCTTGTTTTCGTTGTTGCCGTTGGGAGACGCATTCGAGCGAAATCAAATGGACACCCGATGACGGTGCTGTGCGCAGCACCGATCCTGGCCGCGGCGATGGCAGCGCCTCAGTTGGCGGCTTCCCTCTCGTGGAGCCATCAAAGTGACCGCGTGCATCGCGATGGTGACGATCGACTCTTTGATCCGCCGCGCGTCGGCAGCCAGCGATTCGAGGCATTCCAGTACTCGCTCTCGCCGTGGCACTGCATTGAATTGACGACCCCGAATGCGTTTGGATCGCTCGTTCCAACCAATCGCCGCATCAGTCGATTGATCCCCGGCGACGGTCGCATGTGGACGCCTTCGATCTACATGGGGATGCTCACGCTCGTCGCCCTGCTGTACCGCGCATCGTTATCGCGCCGGGAGGGGGTCGACGGATGGATGGTGATGGCGATGCTGAGCCTGTTTGCGGCAATGGGCCATTTCGGATTCGCGTGGTGGATCCAGAATATGTCGGGCATGATGCCGAATGTCGACAGCGCCGTCGGTGGTCCGTATTGGATCCTGTACCAGTTTTTACCGGGCTATGATTCGTTCCGGTATCCAGCAAAGTGGCTTACCCTCTTCTCGCTCGCTGCGGCGATCATCTCGGCACAGGTGATCGAACGCGGACTGGATCCAAAGAGGGCGATCCGAATTGTCGTGGTGGTAGGATTGGGATTGATCACCGCGGTCGCGATTACGGCGCTGATGAGATTCGGCGTTTTGATGCCGCGCGGATTCCAGGTTCCAACCGATGAGTTCTGGGGGCCGCTCGATGTCGATTCGAGTTTGAACCAAATCATACGTTCGCTATTCCATTCGATCGTCATTCTCATCGCGATCATGGTCGTCATTTGTCGTCAACACCGAAGTGAATGGTCGCATGTGAAAACCGGCATTCTGCTGTTGGCGATTCTGGTACTCGACCTTGGCATCAGCGGTCACGGAATGATCGCGCGGATACCGCGGGAACGCGAAAACATTCTTCTTTCAAAACTTGAATCGCCGCCTCCTCAGAGTGGGCATTCGCGGTGGATGCGGACTCAGTCCGGCAGCGGATGGCCGAGTGTATGGAAAGATACAACGGACGATGACCGATTGACCGAAGTCGAAGCGAGTGGGCGAGCCGCCTGGTTCGGCCGTTGGCATTTGGCCGATCGGACGGCCATGCTGAATAACATGGTTTCGATCCGCAGCCTGGAGATGGCGAGGTTTTGGTCCGCCACCCGATCGGTGACGTCCGATCTGACGGCCGGCGAGCAGGCCAGTTTTTGGCGGTCCATGCGCAACTGGCTCGGCGTCGACGGAGTCATTCATGTTTCGCAACGCGACGTTCATATTCCATCGGCGGGAGAGCAGTCGCACGTGGTGGATCGAACTTTTCGATTCGGCACGCCGGGCACGTTTATCTCTCCGCCGTCTACGGTTCCAAGTGCTGACCTGACACTGCGAATTCATCACCGCTGGAAGCACGAAGAGCTGGATTCGGCGACGACCCAATTCGCCGAACACCTTCGATCGATCTGGAGTTCCGGGCAGACGGCGGTGCCGGTCGTCCAGTCGACGGTCGATGTTCCATTGAGTTCGGGCGGCGCAGGGACCGGCACGAATGCAGTTTATCGCCCAAACTTTCCTCGGTCCCCCGAGCGGATCAGTTTCGGCGTGCAGTTGGCCGAAACGACTTTGTTGACTCGGCCGGTTTTTCAGGACGGCCACTGGCGGGCAACGATCGCCGAGGCCGATAGCGATCAGTGGCGATCGATCCGCGTGCACAAGGTGGATCATTTGACACAAGGTGTCGTGTTGCCTGCGGGCGATTGGAAACTGCAGTTCCATTATTCGCCCTGGTGGTTGGCGTGGTCGATCGCGATTTCGGCTATCGCATGGTTGGTCGCGATCGTGTCGATTTGTTCGCGAAGGCGGGCGGGCGAAAACGATTAATTGGCGGGATCATTTTCCGATGCAGAATCGCCCGAAAACCCGATCGAGAATATCGTCGGTGTAAACGGCGCCGGTGACTTCGCCGAGACAGCTTGCCAGCACGCGAAGCTCGGCAGAAACGAATTCGTGGCCGTCGCCGCGGCGCGTCAGCCCGATCGCAGCCTCGACGGCCGACTGAGCCTGTTCGAGCGATCGATGGCAGCGGGCTGCAGTGCCAACGACGTTGAGGGTTTGTTCGGAATCGTGGTGAGCGACGGTTGCGGCGATTTCTCGCCGCAGTTGGTCGATGCCGACGCCTGTTGCAGCACTGCAGACGATTAGATCGGACGCGGAGGCGGGGGATCGCAGATCGGATTTCGTCGCGATCCACAAATCGACGACGCCCGGTCGGCGATTCGTGTTCGCGAGGCTTCGCAGACGCGCAAGCGCGGCATCAAAGTCGACGCGGCTGCTGTCGACGCACCACAGCCGTAGCGTTGCTTCATCGCTGACGCGGTCCGCCTGGTGTTGGGCTTGCCGCGAGACCTCCGTTGAGGCACGCTCCATTCCCGCGGTGTCGACGAGCGTTAGAGGGTGTCCTTCGATTTCTACGTCGATCGTCACGGCATCGCGGGTCGTACCGGCGACGTCGGCAACAATCGCGACCTCCTTACCGGCCAGCGAGTTGATCAAACAACTCTTGCCGGCGTTGGGTTCACCGCGCAGGGTCACGATTGGCCGGTCGGCTCGCCCGCCGCGATCGCGCAGGATTTCGCGAGTCGCCGCTAACTGCTGCGCGATCCCGCTGAGCCGATCGATCAGTGACGCGTCGCTGATGAATTCAATGTCCTCGTCCACGAAGTCGAGTCCGGCTTCGACGTCAGCCAACAGATTCAAAACAGAGTCACGCATCTGCTCGAGTGGCCGCGAGAGGTTTCCGGCGAGTTGGCGCAGGGCGTGGTCGAGCGATCCCCGTCCCTCGGCCTCGATGACGCCAAGCACGGCTTCGGCCTGTGTTAGATCGAGTTTTCCAGCCAGAAACGCACGCATCGTGAACTCGCCCGGGCGTGCAGGCCTCGCTCCGTTAAGGCTCGCAGCATTCACGAGTGCCTCAAGCAGCGGGAGCGAGCCAAAGGTGTGAAGTTCGGCCGATGGTTGGCCGGTGTAGGATCGCTCATCGGGCCAAAGCATGACAGAGACGGGAATCTCCCCTAACTCAGTCCCCAGTCGCACTGCCACATCAAAACGTCGTGCACGCGGCGTGGTACTGCAGTCGATGCCGAATCGGCTGAGCACTGCGATCGTATCCGGCCCACTGAGGCGAACGATGCCGCGCGGCGCGGGTGTGGTCGGCGAAGCGATTGCGACGATCGTGTCCTGCGGGTCAATCAGGGACATCGAGGATCGTGATCACGGATTGGTCAGTGCAACTGCAGCCGACTGGTTTTGGACCGTGGCGGGCGGACGAGACTTCGCTGTCTTGCCAACGCTGGCTCCGGCCTGGCGAAGCGCCTCGACCACGGCCTCCTGCGTCACCAGGTCCCGCAAAATGATCGGTTGGTCGGGACGATCACCCGGATAGATCGCCAGCAGCGGAATCGAACGGCTGTTGAGCTCCTCGAGCTTGGACTTGATTTCCTCGTTGTAGTCCGTCCAGTCGGCATACATTGCGACCGCGTCAAGCTCGTCGATCACGTCACGGGTGGTGGTTGTATTGATCGCGACCTCGTAGTTGTAGATGCAGGTCCCGCACCACTTCGCACCGAAGTCGACCATCACCGTTTTTCCTTCAAGCTGTAGTTGCTGCAGCCGAGGTTCGCTGTAGTCTTCCCAGGCGAGTTTGTAATCCGGTTTCAGATAATTGAATGCCCAAACGCTGATCAACGTTGCTGCTGCGATGCCGGCCGTCCAAGCCATGACACGCTTTTGGAACTCGGCCCAATTCGGCACCTGTCCGATGATCCAACAACCGAACCAAACGGCGATCAGCGACACAAAGACGGGAACTTTCTGGGTGTCGTTGAACTGCGCAAAGAAAAACGCGACCGTGCCGAGAAACAGGAACGCCATCAATTGCTTCAGTGTTTCCATCCACGGCCCCGGCTTGGGCAGCCAGGTGACCAGTTTCGGTTGGGCGCCGATCATGAGGTAAGGGGAGGCCATGCCAATCCCGACCGTCATGAAAATCGCGATCGTGTGGACCGCCGACAGGTTGAGCGTCAATCCAAGGATGTAACCAAGCAGCGGGCCACTGCAGGGCGTCGCCAGAATCGTCGCGAAGATCCCTTTGGAAAAGGCGCCTGCGAGTCCCTCGCGGCTTTGAAGTTCCTGTGAGGCTTTGCCCGCAGCCATTCCGGGCACCGGAATTTCCCAGACACCGAGGTAACTCAGTGCCAATGCGAACAACAGCAGCGTCAAACCAAGACGCACGGGGAAATAGGTGAACTGTTCACCCCAGCCAAACTTTGAGACCGCCGCAACAACCGCAAAGATTGCAAAGACCGACAGGATGCCGAGGACGTAAACGAGATTCAAAGCAAGGATGCGTCCGCGATCTTCGCCCGCCTGGCTGACAAACCCCATGATCTTCAACCCGACCACGGGTAACACGCATGGCATCACGTTCAAGATCAGCCCGCCGAGAAAAGCGAAGCCGAGAATCAATGGAAACGCGGTCGTTGATTCGGAATCGCTCGACGAATCGGTTGAGGGCGGGCCGCGTGGCGCGGCAGCCGCGGTCTTGTCCGTATCCGGCGGAACATTTTCGCGGGACGAAACCGCATCGGGCAATGCGATGGTGTCGACCCATCGGGTCTCGGCTGCCGCGTCGAGAGCGGCGGCCGATTTTGCCGAAGCAAATTGAACGGGCGCCGGTTGCAATTCGGTCGCCTCGGCGACACTCAACTTCGCGGTGAACTTCAAAGCCGTCGGGCGGTGGCAACTGTTATCGGTACAGGCCTGGTAGGCGATCATCCCTTCGATTGTTTTTTCCCCAGCGGTCGCGTCGGCGGGGACCTTTACCGGCAGCTGCCAGGTGACTTCGCCTTTGTAGTAGCTGACCGGTGGCAGTGTCGGCAGGATTGCCTTGGTCACCACAGGCTGGTTGGCTACCGGCGCACCGACCAGCAGCCCGTCCTTTTTTGTGACGACAAAATTGGTCGACGATTCAGAATCGTCGACGACCGCTTTGTAAACATGAAACGTCGGGTCGGGTTTGGCGGTGAACTTCAAGATGGCCGTCTGCCCGGGGGCGATCTTTTTTTGCGAAACGACCGCCGCCCACTCGACAACATAGTCACCGTCGCGGAATTTCTCAGCGGCCGATTTTTCGGCTTCCGACAATGTCGCCGACTGCTTGCTTCCAGCGGCCTGGAAAGCAACGGTGCTGGCTCCAGCAAGTCCCGCGTATTGCGCGGTCAATTCTTCACCGAACGGCATGCACCGGTTGTCGCCACCCGATTTGCACACCAAACCCTTGACGTCGATCGTGATCGCATCATCGAAGCCCGCGGGCATGCGGATAGGTGCCGACCAAACGACACTTCCGTCGAACTCCTCGACGGTCAAACCGTCGTAGATCTCCGACACGCTTTTGACCGGCGGGCGATCGGGCGTAAAGTCACCCGTCGCTTCCACGCCGTCAGGTCCGGTGAGCGCAAGCGTCGTCCGTGTCGGGCCGCCTGGTTTCTGGGTCGTCGAGTAAACGTGCCACGTGGGGGCAAGCGTCGCTTCAACCTCGATCCGGCCTTCCCCGCCGTCACTGCCGTAATATCGCGCCGACAACTCGATCGGTTCGTCATCACTGCTATCGCCGAATCCGCCCAGCGAGAAATTTGGAAACAGATCGGTCCCCTCGCCAAACTCGTCTTGCGCAAGCGCAGAATTCGAGCCGAGCAGGCAACCCAGAAAGGCCACCAGCGATACCCACCGAATGAGCGTCAAAGGATTGGTTTTCGCGAGCGGTTTCATCGGTCTATGCATATCGGTCAAATCGTTCCATCCATGGCGAATTCTAGTTGTCTGGGGAATTCCCAGTCAATGTTTGCGCCGTATCCCCAGTTTTATGATGTGATTGCTAGCCGTTGAGATCCACCGTACGCAACATTTCACGAATTCTAGCCGCAACGACCTGTGGCCCCGCCGGAAATCCACGTTGTTCGCACAAAAGCCAAACCACCCAATTCGCGAGGCTGATCCAGGCAGTGGCGAAACAGAGGTCCCTCGCCATCTCGGGATCGAGCTCGGGCTGAGCCCCTTTTTTTAATGGATTTTCCTCTCCAAATCCCGCCAATGCTGCCTGCCACGCAAGTTCGCGATCCGCAGGGCTTCGATCGAGGAAACCGCCTATCCAACGCGCTAAATCAGTCGCCGGGGTGTCGATTCGGACCGCGTCAAAGTCAATCAACCCCGATGGCTCGTTGTGTTCAAACAGCACGTGTTCCCGGTGGACATCGCGCAAGACGTAATGGTTCAGGACAGGAACGTCGGTGTACCTGGTTAAAGATCGGGTGATTCGCGTATGGATTTCACCCCATTTCCACCGTAGCAATCGACACGCGTCGTCAAGCGCAGCATCAAGCTCGGTCGATCCCGCCGTCACTCCTCGCGTGTGGTTGACCGCATGTTCAATCGGTGGTCCGAGCTCGCGAATCCGTTGGATACGCAACGAAACCGCCGGAGCCGGCTCGAACCGTTCGCCGAGCGACCGGACGCTGCGATGGAATCGTGCAATCGCCACCGCGCCGGATCGTATGTACTGGGGTGTCGCGTCGCAGGCGGCAGGCTGGCCCGGCAACCACTCGAGAAGATCCCAGCAAGCCTCCTCGTGGCGAACGACCGTTGCCTGCTCGAGTTGGTGAATGGCAGGTACCAGGTTGCATCCGTTCGCCCGGGCACGACGCATCACATGGTGAACCTCTTTGACACGAGCATGAGTTGTTTGCCCCGGCCAACGTTTCAGTGCCCATTGGCGGCCCGACGCGTCGCGGCAACGATAGACCCGGCCCCCGCTCATGCCGGGTCGAACCGGGACAGCCTCGTTGACGTCTGCCGGTGAGAGCAGGCGGTCGGTGATCGATGCAGGAATACCGGGATCTATCACGAAGCAAACCCCAACGCGAAATCAGCCCCAACACGAAATCAGCCCCAACACGAAACCAGCCCCACACGAATTCAGCCCGAGTGATGCTGTGAGACCGAGGTTTGTATAGTCAGTGTTGCAATCCAACGCTAGCTTGGACGGCCGGAACATCTGACCCGTAAAAAAAGCGCACACGAGTTCATGACTGTCGATCTGCCTCCCTTCGATTCCTTCTTGCTTGTCTCGTTTGGCGGGCCCGAGGGTCCTGATGATGTGATCCCGTTTCTCGAAAACGTGCTGCGCGGGAAGAACGTTCCACGTGAACGGATGCTCGAAGTGGCTGAGCATTACAACCATTTCGGCGGTGTCAGTCCGATCAATCAACAGAACCGGGATTTGCTAACCGCGATCGAGTCCGAGTTGCATCGCAGCGGAATCGAGCTGCCGGTCTATTGGGGAAACCGGAATTGGGATCCGATGTTGCCCGACACGTTGCGGCAAATGCGAGAGGATGGTCGCAAGCGCGCGCTGGCATTTTTTACGAGCATGTTCAGCTGTTACAGCGGTTGCCGGCAATATCGCGAAAACATTGCGGCGGCGCAGGAACAGGTCGGTGACGGCGCGCCGGTGGTCGAAAAACTGAGGATGGGATTCAATCATCCCCGCTTCATTGCCGCGATGGAATCTTCTTTGAAGCCGGCGATCGAGTCGTTACCCGGGGGCCTTGAAAACGTCGTTGTACTTTTCACCGCACACAGCATCCCGATGTCGATGGCTGAAAACTGTGACTACGCCACACAGTTAACCGAATCGAGTCGTCTGGTTGCCGAGGCGTGTAACGTGAAAAACTGGAAGTTGGTATTCCAGAGTCGTAGTGGGCCGCCGCAGCAGCCCTGGCTTGAACCTGATGTGTGTGACGCCATTGCCGAGACGGACAATGCGAATAAGCTCGATGGCGTCGTGATTGCCCCGATTGGTTTCGTCAGCGATCACATGGAAGTGATGTTTGATCTGGACGAGGAGGCTGCTGCGGTTTGTCGAGATCGCGGCATTCATTTCGCTCGCGCTGCAACGGCTGGAACCGACCCGCAGTTCGTTGCCATGATTCGCGAGCTGGTCGAAGAGCGAATCGGCCGAACCGAGAATCGCGCGGCCCTTGGAGAAATGGGACCGTGGCACGATGTGTGCCCACAGGACTGTTGCACCTACAATCCGCGGCGTCCGATCGCGACGAAGTAACGCGAAGTAACGCGACGACGAGCGAGAGTGCTATTTTGTCGCTCGCGAAGATTCCCGATCGGTTTTCTGGTGTCGGTAGGGATTGAACAGCAGATAGTTCAGGTGACGGTACAAGTCGCTGTTGGCGAGCAGGTCCGCATGTTTGCCTTCGCCTACCAGACGTGGTCCGTTCAATAGCACGACTCGATCGGCCGACCGCAGCGTCTGAAGCCTGCGGGGCAGCACGACGACCAACGTTCCCGCGTCGGCGAGTTCGCGAAAAGCTTTCCGGCAAGCGTCTTCGGTCAAATGTTCGGCGGGCGGAGGCGGCTCGAGCGCCAACACGATCGGCGGTCTGTGGATCAACGCGCGGGCGACCGCCATTGCGTAGGTCGTCTCGACGTCAAGTCTTGCATCTTCGGCGGCAATGATCGTGTTGAGCCCTTCGGGCATTCGGTGCAATCGTTCATAGACGTCGACCTGTTCGAGAGCTTTGACGACGTCCTGGTTGTTGATCGAATCGTCACCCCCTTGAAGATTCTCCTGGATCGTACCGTCCCAGATCGGGCCGTCCGGTTCGATCCACATCACATTCCTGGCGAGCGCCTGCGGATGGACGTCGCGCAGCGGTATGCCGTCGATCGTGACACGCCCTTGCGATGGCAATCCGAATCCCATCAGCAGTTCGGCCAGTGCACGGGTCGAGACCGACTCGGTTCCAAGCAACGCGACAAACGAACCACGACTCAACTTCAGGCTGAGGTGGCTGAGGATCGGCTCACTTGTCGAATCGCCCAACGTGACGTCATGGATTTCCACGGAATCACGCAGCCCTGCCAGGCCAACGCGTTGCTCGCTCGGCGCGATGTCGTTGCTTCGTTCCAGGTAGCTGTAAACCGCGTCACTCGCTTCGCCACTTTCGATTAACTGGGCCGCCAGCGCGATCAATCGACCCGCCGCCGCAACCGCGCCGGCCAATGCCAGACCGAGAACGAGTGCCGCTGGAACGCTGAGCCCGCTGTCGACGCCAAAAAGATTCACGCCGAGACCTAGCACAAGCACCGCGACCGCAGCGGATGTCGCAAGGAACAGCAGTGGCCAGACGCGTCCGCGTCGCAAGTCTTCGTCGCCCAGTCGCCGATACAACCAATCGAGTTCATCGCCGAAAGCGCGGTCGGCCAAACCCTGGGATTGAATCCGCGCAAGCAGCGGTGCCTCGCCAACCAACTCGGCCATCCGTCGTCGCGCACGCGGGACCTCCCAGGGAGCAAGGTTCGATTCATCCTTGCGGCGAAGTTGTCGGAACAGTTGCCACAGCAGCACACCGCTGACCACCGCCAGAAGCGCGAGCCAGACATTGACCAACAACGCGACGGCGACGCACCCCAAGAGCATCAAGACACTTCGCGGAATCGCGCCGTACCACAAGCTCAACCCGCGTTGGATCGAAGGGAGTTGCTCGCCGATCAGCTCTCTGGCGCGGACATGTTGCGCCGCGGCACCCTCGAGTTCGGCACGACGCAGGCTTTGTTTGAGCAGACGAGTGTGAAGCGCTTTGACGATTCGTCGCGCCCTGGCGTCGGCCGATCGCCGCTGCAGCCACACTGCGAGTGAGAAGATCGTGGCCACTGCGAAAGTGATGCCAACGAATTCGATCAGCTGCGTCAACGCGTCCTGTTCGGCAACCTCGTTGGGAAGCGGTATCTCGAGGTGCGTGCCGAGTCGAACGTAGTCACTGCTGAGTCCGTTGGAATTCAGCAGAACCGCGATCATCCCGACCAGAACGACCAGGACCGGGACAAGCAGTCCGGCAAGCGTCGACCAGATGTTGGAGAAAAACGCCGAGCCCGCTTCGGGTTCGTGTCTCGGTTGGGATAGCGTGTTGAATCGACTCAACCTCGTCGGCTCCCTGCGCGTGAACGTTGGGGCAGACAGAGACTCGGATTCGATCGGTACGCCAGATCCTTCTTCTGCGGGCCCTCCAGCCAGGCCCCAGTCCTCCCGATTAGGCTAAGTCTCGGTCCTCGAAAAGTAGCATCGCGAGCATCCAAATGGCGATCGCGAAACACACAAGATAATTAAAAGCACCCGCCAGGTAGATCATTGGGATAGGATTTCCGGCATCGACTGCCGATTGAACGTTGAAAACATTCAAATTCGGCACTACTACGGCAATAAGTTTCCCCACGAACCCAACAAGTTCATTGTTCCCCTCGGTGGACGCCACCAGGGGGGATGTGAGGTTCCCGATCACGTAAATCACAAAACAGGTAATGAAGTTCGCCAACAGCGGCAGCCGGGTCGCCAAGGCAACCGCCACCGCACCGATCGCCATCGTCTCCATGAAATACAGCCCGAGCACCGGAACCGTCGTCATGATTTCCTCGTGACCCATTTGCCAAGTCGTATCGGCGCGACTGGTTTCGCGGGAGTCGTAAATCGGCTTGTAACTGATCACGACCAGCAACACCGCCGCGATGATCACAAACAGCACGAGCACAGCCAGCATGATTCCGGCGTACTTGCCGAGGATGAACGACCGGCGGCTGACAGGCTTGCTGAGCACGGTTAGCGCGGTGCGGCCTTCGATCTCGTCACTCACGCTCGTCCCCGCGCTCCAGACCGCCTGCACCATCCCCAGGACCATGATCAGTGTTACGCCGCTGTCCTTGAGCAGACGAATGTCATCACCGAGGGTGTTGAATGGATAAATCCCAAACAGCAGGACTCCGAACAAACCGATCGCCAACAGCAACAGGTAAAGCGGCTGGGCCATTTCGTTTTTGGCCGTCGACAGGGCAAGCGCCCAGACCCGCGGAGCCGCCTGGCGAAACGCCATCAATCCGGTCATGGTCAGGAAAAAGACAATTGCAATCCCGACGATCGAAGAGGCCTCGGGAACCTGTGGAACGTAATTGAACGTGAACACAACCGTCGCCGGATCGATTTCGCGATTCTGGATATGCAGGCGTGTTGATTCACCGGGAAGCGGCGGGCGATCACGGTCCTCGTATCGATAGGTGAGTTTCTCGCCAGCGTTAATGCGGAAAGGCGGATACGAAAAACCTGCCGTGTCGCCCGAGTCGCTCAGCAACACCGTCCGGTCGCTTGTGATTGTCACCGCGCGGACGCTGCGAAGGCTGTAGGAAATATTCGCGGGAACGAACGGAGCCTCATCAGGATCGATTTCCGGCGAAACCGCTGGAACGACGACCGGCATTCGCTCGGTACCGTCGCCCACCAGATTCACCTGACCGATCGATTCGATGAATTCCATCGGGCGGGCAACCAGCGGCGTCGATACCAAACCGATCAAAACAAAGGCACCCGCGACCGACAACAGGTAAGGCCAGACTCCCTCGCCAAGCATTTGCGTCCATTCACTGCGCGTCCGGTGCCACATCCCATAAATCACAGCGAACCCCATCAGCAATCCGATGCAGGTGAGCGGCAGATAAAGCGATTCGGAATATTCCGGGGCACGCGAGACATAAACCACGCAAAGAGCGATCGCTGCGATCGCACCGACGATCAGCGAAGCGGTCACACCGCGGCGTGGAGAATCGGCCATCGTGCCCAGAGGGGGAATGAACGACAACAATGCCAGCGTTCCGTAGACGGCAAGCGTCGCAATCCCGCCGAGAACCAAACCAAGGGCAATGACCCACAACGGGGTCAACCACGCGGGCAACCACTTCAACGCCTGGCCCACGATCAGTGCCGGTTCCATGTACGCCAAAGTACCGCCAATCTCGTTGGCCGAGAGGAGAAACTCACCAAGGCAAGAAGTCATTACGAGCTACCCGACGATATATACAGGGAGGAAATCAACGGCTCGCGATCAACTCGCGGTATCCTGACGAGCCCAACCGCACCGAGAAGACCGAGTGAGGGCCGCGGGCGCGGATTGCGACCCCACAGCGGGGGAGCTCGTTAGGGCTGATACGCACGGGCATTGAAAATGGTTTGCCGTCAAACGCCGCGAGAGAGCAATTCCCGAATCGGGTCGGGAATGGGCGTTTTCTTCAACCCCCCCGTTGATGGCACCTGCGGCCGATCGGGCAACCGACAGCAGACGGCCGTCATCGTTCCTTCGGCAATCGCTTCCTCCTCGCGGTGAAAGCGAAACGCATACACGACGCTGGTCGTGCCGATCTTGGCGACCCTCACCGATATCCGCAGGATGTCCTCGAAGTGGGCTGCCGCGAGGTAATTGCAGGTCGCTGCGACACGAGGCCAGGTCACCGAAGGATAATTGGCGCCCGCCCCCGGCATGACGCTGAGCCCGAGCGATCGAAGGAACTCATGTTCGGCAGCCTCCATCATCGGAAAGAATGCCGAGAAATGGACGATTCCGGCTGCGTCGGTGTCACGAAACTCAACGCGGCGCTCGGTGGAAAACGTCATCAGCCTCTTCGCCGGTCGATTAGGGGGCGTGCCAGGTTGCAACCAGTGCCTGAGCCGACGGCGCTAGCCGCAGCCCCTCGATGGGTCGCATTGAATTGATTTGGCGCGCCGCCGGCGTGATCAGCCGCTGATTCACGCGGCACGAGGAGCGCGGCAATGGTCGTACCTACTCGCCAACGTACGGCAACAAGGCCATGAAACGTGCCCGTTTGACCGCCGCAGTCACCGCGTGCTGGCTGGCCGCCGTGCATCCGCTTTTTCGCCGACCGACAATTCTACCCTGGCGGTTGATCATCTTCTTCAGCAGTTCGACGTCCTTGTAATCGACGTACATGGGCCGCGGGCGATGGCCATCGACGAAGATCGGGTCTTTCTTGCGGGTGCGGGAACGAACCCGTGAACGTTTTCGGGCACGGCTTCGCGTGCTCATAGGACGTGGAGGCATTTGGGTCTCGGGTGGATGGGCGAACGGTCTGTACGGTCGAAAACACTGGACTCGGGATTCGACTCGCCGGGGAGAATTCGACGGAATTCTCCCGATCTGGAAAGCGTCGAAGGGGGGATGACCCCGAGAAAGACGTTCCCAGAGGGCAAGTATGTCGGCCGAGAAACTTGCTCGCAAGGGGAAGTTGGACCGGGATTTGCCCTTCCGTTGACGGCAAACCTTTGCCATATTTCCCAAACGTTCTTCCAGGTGGGGAAGCTGCGCACGTAGCTCGACCCGGGTCGAGCCGAAAAACTTCGGTTCGTCCGCCGACCAACCCACCTCTGAACGGGCGGAATTTCAGGCCCACTTAGCGGAGAAGTCACGTACGGACCCCTAGAACGGTTATCCAGAACCGGATTTTCCTGATGGGTGTCCAAGCTTGAATCTCCGCCGCAGTTTTGTCGCCTGAATCGAATCGGTCGAGCAAAAGCTCGGCGCGCCGCCCGGCGGCAACATGATCGTCCCCTCCGGGGCAAGTGCCGCCCAATCAAGCTGGTGCCTTTCCCGGAATTATTGTAGTGAAAAACCCGTTCCACGAACCGGCGCGTCGTTTGCGCTCAAAAACATAGAACCGAGTTTGCGATTGCGATTGTCCTGGGTCCTACAACTCCGACGCGGTTCGTTCGCCGCGTCCCCAGGAAATGCAGCTGTCACAGACCCTGTTTAGGTGAAAGTTATGAGTCTGGAGAAACTAAGAAACATCGGAATCAGCGCTCACATCGACTCGGGCAAAACGACCCTCAGCGAGCGGGTTCTTTTTTATACCGGCCGGATTCACAAGATCGAGGAGGTCCGTGGCGACGGTGACGGCGCAACAATGGACCACATGGAATTGGAGCGCGAACGCGGGATCACGATCACCAGCGCCGCGACCAGCGTGGAATACAAAGGCCACAAGATCAATCTGATCGACACCCCCGGCCACGTCGACTTTACTGTCGAAGTGGAACGCAGCCTTCGCGTGCTCGATGGAGCCGTGCTGGTGCTGTGCAGCGTGGGCGGCGTGCAAAGTCAGTCCATTACCGTCGACCGACAAATGAAACGGTACCAGGTGCCCCGGCTCGCCTTCATCAACAAGATGGACCGAACCGGCGCGAACCCCTACCGCGTGGTCGAACAGCTGCGCGAAAAACTCGGCGCCGAAGCCTTCATGATGCAGATTCCGATCGGCGCGGAAGATAATTACAAGGGCGTCGTCGATCTTATCGAGATGGTGTCGCTGACGCATGCCGGTGCCGAGGGCGAAGAGGTCGTCCAGGGACCGATCCCCGAAGATTTGAAAGACGAAGCCGAAGCGAAGCGCGCCGAAATGCTCGAGGCGTTGTCGATGTACAGCGACGAGATGATGGAATTGCTTCTCAGCGAAGAAGAAGTTCCCAAGGAGCTGATCTACTCGGTCACTCGCAACGCCGTCCTGGGCGGGGCCACCCCGGTCTACATGGGTACGGCATTTAAGAACAAGGGTGTCCAGCCGATGCTTGACGCCGTGATTCGCTTTTTGCCAAGCCCGCTCGACCGAGAAGTCCGTGGTATCGACCCCACCGACGAGGACAAGCGGATTGAACTCAAGCCCGATCCCGACGCACCCTTTGTGGGCATGGCATTCAAGATCGTCGATGATCCGTTTGGGCAATTGACCTTCATGCGGATATACCAGGGAACGATCAAAAAGGGCGAGACTTACGTCAACCAGCGTACGGCGCGCAAAGAGCGGTTCAGCCGAATTGTGCGAATGCACAGCGACAAGCGTGAGGAGATCGACTCAGCCTCTGCCGGTGACATCGTCGCGGTGATGGGAATTGATTCCGCCAGCGGCGATACCTACGCCGGTGAGCGCGACTTCTGCACGCTCGAATCGATGTTCGTGCCCGATCCGGTCATCAAGATCGCGGTCAACCCGAAAAGCCGCAGCGACGGTGACAAGATGGGCAAGGCGCTGCAGCGGTTCCGTAAAGAGGACCCGACCTTCCGTGTCTTCACCGACGATGAGACCAACGAAATCCTGATCAGCGGCATGGGCGAGTTGCACTTGGAGGTGTACATCGAACGAATCCGCCGGGAATACGGAGTCGAAATCGAAGTCGGTGCACCAAAGGTCAGCTACCGCGAAAGCCCCACCAAGGAAGTTTCATTCGATTACAAACACAAGAAGCAATCGGGTGGTTCGGGTCAGTTCGCACACATCAAGGGCAAGCTCAGCCCGATCGAATCCGACAGCGAAGACAGTTTCGAATTCGAGGAACACATTGTCGGAGGACGCATTCCCAAGCAATACATTCCTGCGATCGAAAAAGGTTTCCGCGACAGCCTCGGCAAGGGGCCCGTCGCCGAATATCCGGTGGTCGGAACCAGAATCGACCTCGACGATGGAAGCTTCCACGAAGTCGACTCTTCGGAAAAGGCCTTCTATACCTGCGCCCAGGGTTGTTTCCGCGAGTATTTCAAGCAAGCCGCTCCGAAATTGCTCGAGCCGATCATGAATGTTGAAATCGAGTGCCCCGAGGACTTCCAGGGCACCGTCGTCGGCGACATCATTCGACGACGCGGCATCATGACCAGCAACGACATTGTCGAGTCGGTCAGCGTGATCAAGGCGGAAGTCCCGCTCGCAGAGACTTTCGGTTACGCCACCGATCTGCGAAGTTTGACTCAGGGACAGGGGACGTTCACGATGGAGTTGGCCGTTTATCGCCAGACGCCGTCGAACATCCAGGAAGAGATCATCGAAGAAAAGAAAAAGCAGCAGCTGGTAGGAGCCAAATAGCTGCTAGCCGGACGCGAAACTCGATGGCTCAGACGGCGACGTGCCCCCCGCGTCGCCGTTTTTCGTTTCGAGACGCCTCGCATCGCAGCCGTCTCGCTCCGCCGAGACGCAGCTCGACTTTCCTCGCTGCGATATGGAGCGCCCTCTCGCCGACGGTTCCCGGTCCTCATCATACAACCTCACACAGGACCCCGATCACGGTTAACCGCCCGCATCGCGACGCGCCCGGCCATAATGGATCCGCTCGAGCCACCGAATCCCCTGCGCGTAAAGCATCGATATGAACCTCAAACCTGTCGCCCTGATTTCGCTCTGCATCACTCTTCCTTGCCTGGCCGACGAACGACCCAATTTCGTGATCTTCGTCGCCGATGACATGGCGTGGGAAGATTGTGGGGCTTACGGTCATCCGACCATACGCACGCCGAATATTGACCGATTGGCGAAACAGGGAATGCGGTTTGATCGCGCGTACCTGACATGCTCCTCATGCAGCCCCAGCCGTTGTTCGATGTTGACCGGTCGCTACCCGCACTCGACCGGTGCCGGCGAATTGCATCTGCCGTTGCCGGCGAATCAAACGCTGTTTACCAAGCCGCTCCAGCAGGCCGGCTATTGGACCGCTGCGGTGGGCAAGTGGCACCTCGGTGAAGCGGTCGCCGATCAGATCGATTACCGCAAACCGTCGCGGCCCGAGACGATGGGTGATGCCTGGGTCAGGGCGCTGAAAGATCGGCCACGCGACAAACCTTTTTTTCTATGGGCCGCGCACAGCGATCCTCACCGCGGTTACAAGAAAGGGGCTGTTGATCCGCCACACACGGTTGAAGATGTGATCGTTCCGCCATTTCTGCCCGACACTCCGGAGGTCCGCGAAGATCTCGCGCTCTATTACGACGAGGTCAGCCGGTTTGACCAGCACATCGGTGTGGTGCTCGAGGAACTCGATGCACAACAGGTCGCCGAGAATACCTTCGTGCTGGTGATCAGCGACAACGGGCGTCCGTTCCCCTACTGTAAAACGGGGGTGCACGTACCCGGCGTGCGCACACCTTTCATCATTCGTTGGCCGCAGGGAATCCATCGATCCGGCAGCGTCTGCAAACAGGTTGTCAGCACGATCGAGATTGCACCGACGATTCTGGATCTCGCCGGCCTCGAGCCGCTTGAAAGCTTTCAAGGACGGAGTTTCGCCAAGATGCTTTCGGGGATCGGCATGCTCGGTCGCCGTTATGCCATCGCCGAACACAATTGGCACGACTATCGCGCGTTTGAGCGCGCGGTGCACAATTCGCGTTTTTGCTATCTGCGCAACTGGTTACCCGACACCCCCGCGACCCCGCCCGCCGACGCGGTCAACAGTCCGACCTACAAGGTGATGAAGGAATTGCACGCGGCCGAAAAACTCTCGCTCGCCCAACAGCTCTGCTTCGACGTGCCGCGACCGACCGAATTTCTGTACGACGTAGGATCGGATCCGGATTGCACAAAGAATCTTGCCGCTGATCCTTCGTATGAATCAACCTTGGTGGAGTTCCGCGATGTGCTTGAGCAATGGCAGCTTGCAACCGACGACGAGTTCCCCGGCGAAGACGCGCTGACACCCGACGGGTTTGACCGCAACACCGGAAAAAAACTGATCAAGGCCGCGCATCCAAGTTTCGACTAGGCACTGTCCCGCAAATGTGAGCCGAACGCGCTAGCGTCGGGCCTTCCGTTGACAACAGTTCAGATTTGCGGCCGCGGCAAGCGTCGTCGGCTCACCAATTCGCCTTTCATCATTTACGGGACAGTGCCTAATTCGAATCGAAAAGGCTCGATAGCTGGCTGTCGAATTGTCCGTTGGTCATCACGGTGGGAATGCTGGCCGCCCTTGCTCGATTCAGTTTGTCAACGTGGACGTGAGGTCCGTAGGCGATCAGGATCGCCTGGGGGCACCGCTGGGTGCATTGTGACGCGATTTCGTCGATCAGCCCGCTGCGCGTTGAGAGATCGAGGATGACGTAGCGGATGGATTCGGTTTCGTTCTCGGGGAGCGACCCGCTGATTCGAAAGCCGAGCCCTGCCCTTTCCGCTGCCGCTTTGACACGAGAGGAAAACATCAAATCGCCCGAGAGCATCACGACGCTACCGGGAGTGACAGATGCAGCACCCGATTCGGCCTGTGTCGAGTCACTCATGAGCGTTTTTCGATTTCACCCTTCATGAATTTCAGGCCTTCGGTGGCCAACGTGATTTCGTCCGAGTACATGCGACGCCAGATTTTGGTTGCAGCTGCAATTTCGGGCAGGGCTAACCCGAACGCTTCGATCACGAGCCAGCCGTCGTAACCGCTGCTGATGATGGCGTCGAAGTTTTCGTCCCACCGAACGCCGCCCGTTCCCGGCGTGCTGCGGTCATTCTCGCTGATGTGAATGTGGAACAACTTGTCGCCGCCCGCTTTGACAGCGTCGGTGACCGATTTTTCCTCGATGTTTGAGTGGAACGTGTCATACATCATGCCGCATGCGGGGTGATCGACATCACGAACGAAACGTGTCGAATCGGCGTGTGTGTTCAGTAGATAGCACTCGAAACGATTGAGCGCTTCGACACCCAGTTTTACCCCGACGTTTCCGGCATGTTCGGCCACTTGCCTCATGCTATCGACACCCCACTTCCATTCGTCCTCGGTCGGTCCGGCGCCGCTGAAGAACCCGAGCGCCGAATGATAGGGGCCAACGAGAGTTTCCACGCCAGCGGCGGCACAGCAATCGAGCGTCTTGTTTGTCAACTCGACCCCTTTGGCGCGTACCGACGCGTCGGGCGAGATCGGGTTGTCCTCTTCGCCGCGGATCGTCACCGCCGTTCGAGCCAGCCCCATTGAATCGAATTGTTTGCCGAGGGCTGCGTAATCGAGGTCGAGGTTGAACATCGGCACCTCGACGCCATCGTATCCGGCGCTCTTGAGTTGCTCGCAGATGGGCATGATTTCGTCACTGACTTCGCCGGTCCAAAGCAGCAGGTTCATTCCGTATTTCATTGCAGACAGCTTCTCTTGTTATGCACGTGGGATTGGCGGGAATGGGTTGGTCGCGTCTGGCGGGGTCAATAGCCGCTGACGCCGCGATTCTACCAACTTATCAGCCTCGGGGAGCCACTGTAGAACTTCCACCGGCAGCAGGGTCAGTCCGACTCTCTTCATGACCTGATTCAACCGCATGAAAAGTTTGTCATGATCGAGGTAATCGTACAGGAACTGGGCGTCGAGAAACCGCTCGATTGTGGAGACAAGCTTGTCGGTGGGTTTGCCCGTGATTGCATTGACGCAACGCTCGATCGTTGACGGCGGAATCGATCTCAAAGCGCCATAGTATTCTTCGCAATAGGCCCGGTCATCGCGGATCCAGTAGGCATCGAGAAACATTTCGATCAACACGTGTCCCACGAACGTCGGCCGGAACCCGGCGTCGCCGGGCAACAGTTCTCGAAGCTCAACGGCCAATCTCAAATTGGTTTCCACGAACGCTTGGGTTGAGTGAAACCACCGATCGTCTTCGATGTGGCGAATGACACCTAGCGCGACGAGTCGAAGCTCGTTGTCGTCGCTGTCGAGAAAGACTCTCGCCAGCTTCCCTCGCGCACGAATTCGCCGATCGACGACACTCAGCCAATCGGGGACTCCCGTGGAGACCGCCAGCAGCGGATCATTGAAATACGGCATCGCATGACAAAGGAAGTTCATGCCGCAAGCCTATCGACTCAATGCGATCGCGGCCAGTCGCAGCGTTGTTACGCTGACGATGCGTTCCCGATTCAGGTGCCGGCGAATTGATGTCGCACTTTGGCCGACGCAGTATCGAGCGCTTCGGTACTCCACGCCCGGGCCTGCGGATTCACGATACAACTGGCCAGCACGCAAACCAACGCAGCCAATGGGCCCGCAAGAAGCGTGATCGGCAAAATCGTTACGTAGAATGTCGTTCGATCGAGCGTGTAGCCGAACCGGGCCATCGCGGCCCACAATCCCAACAACACAACGCCGTTGGCAATCAGCGTCGCGACCACCGCACCGTGCAATCCCCAAAGCGGAAGCAGAGCCAGATTCAATACAATGTTCATGCCAAGTCCCACTGCGGTCGCAATCGCTATCCATTTCCCTCGTTCACTGACCCACAGGTAGTTTTCGCCGACGGAAATCAATGCGAACCAAATCGAAAACACGAACGCCATCGGCATCAGAACCAATCCGTCGCTGTACCGATCCTCCAGCACCTGAGAAAACAACCAAGGTGCGAACAGAAGTGTTACCGCCGCCCCGGCTGTGAACACCACGGAGACGCCCAGCATCATTCGGCGGATTTGGAGTCGAACCTGCTCACGGCGACCTGATTCCCAATCGGCCGACAAGTAGGGAAGCATCACTCCGCTGATCATCGTCGCCACGCTCATCAACAGCACCGGGAAAATCCGACCGCTGTGGTATTGCCCAACCGCAGCCTGGGGGTCCATTCCTCCGGCGGGCAACCAATGCAGGATCATGTAACGGTCCGAAAGTGCAAACACGTTGCTCAACAGATTCATGGACCAGATCGCCAATGCGAATGGAAGCACGCAGCGCCACATCGATGGCGCATCGAACGTCTCCTCCGTTCTCGGTAGACCTCTCCATCCCGATTGCAGGGCGAGTGCACCCGGCACAATCGCCAGCAATGTAGCCGCGACGAAGGAGTACATCAGCCCGGTGATTCCGCCGCCGAAGCTCAAATGGGCGATGGCGATCACCGTGAAACCAACGCTTTGAATGAATTGCATCAGCGACCCGACGCGGACCTGTCGCAGCGATGTTACCAACTCGTAGACAAAGTTGAACGCGATAATCGCCAACACTCCGGCTGCGATCGCGTGGATCAGCGAGGTGTTGTTCGCGTCCAGAAAAATCAGCCAGCCGAACCAGTCGGGCACCAGCAGCATGACGGTGTAAAACGCAGCCGCCAACACACAGGTCGCCGCCAGGATCCGTCGGACTAGGAACGATAATTGTCCCCGGATCCGGTACCGCTGGACATACCGCGGCAAAGTTCCCGGCATACCCAGCAACATGATCGGGGTAACCATGATCAGAAAGTCGTACGCCATCGACCATTGACCAACGACGACGTCATCCAATTCGCGACAAAACCACAGCCCGCGCACGAAGCCGAGTCCCCGTTGGACAATCGTCATCGCCAGCATCACCATCATGCCGACGGCCAGCGAATCGGCGACGAAGCTGCGGTCAGCCGGATTGGAGTTTTTGGTCACGATGCACCGGAAAGCGAAGGATTTCGATGCTGAAACTTGGCTCCCGGACAGAGCGCCCGGAGCCGTTTTCTCGGGGCGGTATGGCAAAACGCCGCGCCAATTCGCAGCGAATCAGGTCATGACGGTTGTATCGGCTGCGACGCCGGGGCCGAGGGAGTTTCCATTGATGAGCAACGGGTCAACACGGATGGCTTCTGCTGTACCCAAGGTCACCCATCGACGCGAATGACGTTTGAGCAAGGCTTGCCGGGGAAGATCCTCGCGTGCGCGAGGCCGCAGGTCTAGAATGACGACGCCGTTCGTTGCGGCCCAAGAAATCGCTGACACCCGCCTCGTTAACTGTTGTTTCGTTCCAGATGCCGATTCAAACCCGTTGCCAATGCGGCAAAGCTCTGAAGATCCCCGACGCCATGGCTGGCAAGTCGGTCAAGTGCCCTGCGTGTGGCAATCCGTTGAAGGTTCCCGGCGGTGGCACCTCCGGCCGTGGTGCTCCTCCGGCCGCGCCGGCCCCAGCGCCAATTCCTTCGGGGCCCGCAGCGAGCAACCGGATGGATGACCTGTTCAACGAAGAAGGGTTCAACACACAGGTCGAGGCGATTTGCCCGGTTTGCCGCGCCGAAATGAAAGCCAGCGCGGTGCTGTGTACCAAATGCGGTTACCACAAAGAATCGGGAATGCAGTTTGAGGGCCACAAGACCGCGGGTGTCGATGTCGATCATGGGACGTTGGCTTTGGAGAAAGCCGAACGTGACATGATCAAGGACAGCGAGATGCAGAAAAAGCTGCTCAAGGGCGGCGGCTTGCCGTGGTGGGGACTCGCGTTGGTGCTGTTCATGCTCGGAAGCGGCTTGACGATCGCCGTGCTGGCGGTCAATGCATCGCGCCGCGTCGATGAATCCGTCAGCTTCAATCCGATCGGGCTCTTCTTCGTGATGTCTGGTTCCGCGTTTTACATTTTCTCGCAGGCGGGCATGCTGATGATCGTCATTCACGCTTTCAAGCAAAGCGTCGGAAAGGGGCTGTTATCATTGTTCGTCCCCCTGTACATCATTTACCACGTCGCGACGAATTGGGCCGACACGTGGAAATTCTTCGTCGCGTCGATTGTGCTCGGCGGTATCGCGGGCGGATTCTTCGCGGCCGCAGCGGCGTCGGGCGGCGTCTGACCGCCGCACGCGCACCTCCGATCAGGCGCACCTCCGATCAGGCGCACCTCCGATCAGGCGCACCTCCGATCAGACGCACCTCAGAATCCCGTGAGCACCGGCGCTCGTTATCGCTGCAGCGGCATCTGGGCGCTAGCCGGCATGACGTTCGGCCGTGAGGGTCTCTTGCTCATTTCGAGATCAAGCGACGGTGTCCCGTTTGTGCCGGCGACCATGTCGGATTTCTGAGTGCCTGGGATCGTAATCCCCGGTTGTTGATTCATCGGCGCCGACAGATTGCCGCTCGATCGCCGCGGAATCGTTGTGGTGGTCAAGCCGGAAGTGCGACTCGAGCCTTGGGACGCGGCTTCGCGATACTTGAGGTACTGCGGCGAAAGCTTCGCGATCTGTTGTTCCGTATTGAGCTGCGGCGATTTACCCGGCAGCAAGACGGTTGCCGGAATACCCTGTACCAACTTGCCCTCGGCGGTGCGGAACGATGTCACCAGCGAGATTCGACGCTGCTCTCCGCCCACGGCATCCCATGGGATCCAAACGCTGTAGGAAGCACCGAGGTCGGTCTGGCTGAAATGCCGCGTGAACTGTTCCGGTGTGAACTCGAATCGTTTCACGCGGCTGGCGGCGTCCGGCGCGTTATCGTCAAAACCGTGCACAATCAGCGAGCCATCGACTGGGACCGGTCGTGATTTTTCGTCGTAGAAGAAAACTCGACCGCCGAATCCTCTTGTCGGAGTCCGGCCGGTTTGCACCAAAGTATCGGGTGTCCATGTGGCGGCGATCTTTGCCGGGTTGGGATACGGCTCGGGTACTTCCTTTTCCTTGTCTCCGATCCAAGGCAATCGATCGATCAACGATCGCTCACTGGAAGCACTTTTTGTCGACTGAGACTTGTTGGAAACGGTGGTGCAGCCGAGCGACCCCATCGCAATGAGCGAGGCCGCCGCAGCAGTGATGAAGTGTCGATTGATACGCATGACTGGGTCGTCCGTTCTTTCGGATTAAAACTGTCGTGTTGGGTCGATTTGTCTTCCGGGATGAAGACGTGGATTCACTCGCTGGTCAGTATTTCGTTGCCCGAACCGATGCGAGTCGGCTTGCGGTTATCACCCGATGGTGACGTCGAGCTTTTTTCCTTTTCGGCACGGCGCTTTGTCAACACATCGACCCAACTTGCTTGTTGGGTCGGCACGTTGGCATCGGTCGCACTGGCCGCCTCCAAGTAGCTTGGGTAACTCGATTGCGAGACATCCGAGTCCTGCGCGGGCGGAATGATCGCCTGCGGGATCCCAACCGGTGCCGGCAGATTGATCGACCGGCCCTGGGGCGGTGCGAGCACGCCGCTGCTCTGCGGCGTGTTGATCACGGGACCCTGCACGACCGGCGACGATTGACCCTCGGGTGATTGCGCCGGCACGAAGGCGTTACCCGAATGGATCGTCGTGCTTTGGTGGATCGTCCCCGCGTCACCGGTTTTCGCCGCTTCGTTGGAGACCGAGTCGTGGATGATGACATCATCAACGGTCGGCTGCATGTCGGGATAGATCGTGTGACCGACTGCCGGGCCCCACAATCCATATCCGCCGCTGAGACCAACGTCTCCGTGGGCTTCCACGACATCCGCCAGACACCAGCTCATGCGGCTCGATTCTGTTTCCTTGACGTAGTCGAGATCGTGTTCGCCGGTGATCAACATCGGAGTCATGATGACAAGCAACTCGCTGCGCTGCTCGAACTCCTGGTCAAACTTGAAGAAGTGGCCCACCAGCGGAATATCCGCAACGTATGGCACACGGCGGCTGACGTTGGATCGCGTTTTTTGGATCAAACCTCCAAACACCACCGTTTGTCCGCTGTAAGCCGCGACGACCGATTGGGCGGTGGTGGTGCGAATGTCCGGAATCGTCACGACCTGACCGGCGACACCGGTTGGCAGCTGCGTTCCGCTTTGGTTGTCGATCTCGCTGCGCGTCGCGTCGATGTCCATCACGATCAAACCGTCGGCTCCCACGCGGGGTCGAACGTTCATGATCAAGCCGACTTCGACATCATCGGTCACCAGCTGCGTACCGGATACACCGTTGTTGATGAAGTCAGTGACCCGGGCGACGAGACTGCCGACCTGAACGAAGCCTTCGGTGTTGTCCATGGTCATGATTTGCGGCCGGCTCAGAATCTGCAGCCGGTTGGCGTCCTGAAGCGTTCGCAGCAACAAATTGACTGAGTCACTGGCCGCACTGAGCACAAAGCCGCCGTAACCGAGACTGCTGGACGTACCGACGCCGAAGGTCGAAACGCCGCTTGCTGCGAGCGTATCCGGTCTCAACAGATTCAGGTTAGGAGTTCCGGGATTGTTGAAGTTGAATCCGGGATTGCTGATCGTCGTTGGATCGGGCACCGTACCGGCAAAGGGGGCTGCGGCAACGCCGCGATCGAACAATAGCGAATCCTGCAATCCGACTTCTCCGCCGATCTCGAAGGTGTCCTCGAGTTTGACTTCGG
>JAHELS010000258.1 GCA_024644085.1 Rhodopirellula sp. | reverse complement strand
GATCCGCCCGGGGCGCAGATGCAAACGTTTGCCGAATCGTTCATTGGCACACTCGACGACAAACAGAAGGCGGCCGCGGTACTTCCTTATGACACGCCCAAGCGTGTTGATTGGCACTTCATCCCCAAGGATGAACGCAAGGGCCTGATGATGGGTGAAATGAACGCAGCGCAAAAAACCGCCGCGCTGCGGTTGGTTCGCGCCGCGCTGAGTGAAGCGGGTTACGACAAGGCCAGCAAGATCATGATGCTCGAAGGTGTCCTGCGTGAACTCGAAGGGGACGGGCGCCGGTGGGCTCGCGATCCGAACAAGTATTACATGACGATATTCGGCACCCCGAACGACTCCGCCGCGTGGGGGATGAGCTTTGAGGGCCACCATTTGTCGTTGAATTTTGTCTGTCGCGATGGAAGGGTGGTCGACAGCACTCCGCAGTTCTTCGCTGCCAACCCCGGCACCATCATGAACGATGTCGAGGGACCCCTCGGCAAAGGAACCCGTGTGCTACGCCAGGAGGAGAACCTCGCATTCCAACTGGTTCAGTCGCTCGACGAGTCTCAGCGAAAGACAGCGATCATTGCCGAAAAGGCGCCACAGGAAATTCGATTCGCCGGCGAGCCGCAGCCAAAAGTGGGTGAGCCGGAGGGAATTCCTCAAAGTGAATTGAATGATTCGCAAAAGAAAACGCTGAAGCGTTTGGTAAATGTTTACGCCAACGCAGTGGCGGACAAGGTCGCCCAGCAGCGCCGTCAATCGATCAACCGCAATGGATGGGAGCATGTCCACTTCGCGTGGGCCGGCGCGACCGAGCCGGGCGTGGGTCACTATTATCGTGTTCGCGGCAAGGATTTTCTGATCGAGTTCGTCAATACGCAGGCCGACGCGGCGGGCAATCCTGCGAACCATATTCATTGTGTTTGGCGTGATTTGACTGGCGATTTCGATTTACCGATCCAGTAGCGCCCGGCAGCGTATCGGCCCGCGAGGACTGCGGGCTGCGCCGGCCGAGGATTCCCGGGCCGATTCAGGGAGGTTTCATGATTGGCTGGATTAAACATCTTCGCCAACGTTGGAATGACTGGTGTGGCGATCGCGATATGGAGTTGACGATTCGTCGTCATCTGACCGAGAACGGTTATTTCGGTGGCACGGCGAAGCTTCAAAATGTCCGGCTCGTGGCGGTCCAGCGGCCTGGTTGGCTTCAAATCTACCGTTTCGAGGCCACCGTTCGGCTGCGTCCGGACAACCCATCGGATGATCTGCCCGATGCCGCGGCGGAGTATCGCGAGCTCTACGGGTTGGTAAAGGACGACATCCGACACAAAATCAATACGGTTCGAGTTTTCGATGACGAAGACGAGCGGCGCGAACTGTTCTCGCGCTGGAGCGAAGACCTGATTTGTCTTCGCGGAGCCCACGGTTTGACAATTCAATAATCCATCGTTTCACGGAACGCTGAATCTCATGAATTATTTCATCCGCATGACATCGACTGGTTTGGTGGCGCTGTTGCTGCTTTCCACGCTTCGTGCCGAAGATCCGCAATCGCCCCGGCCGGTCCAAACGCCCGTGGCGGACGCCAACACCGATGCAGTAAATCCGGAGCAGGAGCTTCTGAGCGATACACGTCAAATCACCTTTGACGGTCGTCGCGCGGGCGAAGGCTACTTCAGTGCCGACGGGAAACGGATGGTGTTTCAGAGCGAGCGAGAACCGTCGAATCCCTTCTATCAAATCTACGTGACCGATCTCGAAACGGGCGACATCGAAAGGGTTTCGCCCGGATTCGGAAAGACAACGTGTGCGTGGATTCATCCTGACGGAAACAAAGTGCTGTTCGCGAGCACACAGGATGACCCCGGCGCGAAGGATAAACAAACCGCCGAGATCGAACTTCGCAACAGCGGCAAGCAACGACGGTATGCCTGGGATTATGACGACACTTTCGAGATCTATGAGAAAGATTTGGACAGCGGCGAATTCACGCGGTTGACCGATGCACAAGGCTACGACGCCGAAGGGAGCTACAGCCCCGATGGGAAACGAATCGTGTTCGCGTCGAACCGACAGGCCTTCGAGCGTGAATTGTCGCCACGGGAAAAACAACAGTTCGAGATCGATCCCGCCTTCATGATCGACATCTACATCATGAATTCGGACGGCAGCGACTTGCAGCGGCTAACCGATGTCGAGGGATACGATGGCGGTCCTTTTTTCTCGCCCGATGGAAATCGCATTTGCTGGCGTCGCTTCTCAGAGGATGGCGCGACGGCCGAGGTTTTCACGATGGATACCAACGGCGGTGACGTACAACGGATCACGGACATTGGGGCGATGAGCTGGGCACCGTTTTATCATCCCAGCGGCGAGTACCTGATCTTTACAACCAATAAGCATGGCTTTGGGAATTTTGAACTCTACCTGGTTCGCGCCGACGGCAAGGGAGAGCCGATTCGCGTTACCCACACCGATGGCTTTGACGGACTGCCTGTTTTTCTTCCCGACGGAAAACGTCTGGCGTGGACCTCTAATCGCACGGCGGCCAAACAATCACAGATCTTCATGGCAGATTGGAATGACGCTGAGGCTCGACGCCGACTGGGGATCGGATCAGATTCCAGCGGCGCGGACCGCTCGGCTGCGCTTGCGGCCGCCGAGTCGTCCACCCCGGAGTTTTCTCCCACCGATGTGATGCGTCATGTCGATTTTCTGACGCGGCCCGAACTCGGGGGGCGTTTGACGGGCACCGAGGGCGAGCGTCGAGCGACGGCCTACGTCGCGGCCTATCTCGAGAGCCTCGGTTTTGAACCCTCGGGAGAAAACGGAACATTTTTTCATTCGTTCGACTTTCCCGCCGGCTCGCGTTTGACCGAGGCCAACGAGATGAAAGTCAATGACCGAAAACTCAAGCTCGATGACCAGTGGCGACCCCTTTCCTTCTCTGGCGATGGCGAGACAGCGGCGAGTGGGATTGTCTTCGCCGGTTACGGAATGCAAGTGCCCGGTACCGATGGCGAGGGCGAATATGACAGCTACGTTCATTTGAATGTTGCCGGCCAGTGGGTGATGGTGCTGCGGGATTTGCCGCAAGAGATCACGCCGGAGCGGCGTCAACAGATAGCTCGCTACAGCACCCCACGTCGAAAAGCGTCGGTTGCCCGCGACATGGGAGCGAAAGGAATCATTTTTGTCAGCGGTCCGACCAGCAAGGTCAAACAACAACTGATTCGTTTTGATCGGAACGCATCGCAAGCAAACGTCAGTATTTCGGCAGTCTCGATCAATAACGCCGTCGCGGAGGAGATATTCCGTGCTGCGGGCGAGGACCTGGCCAAGACTCAGGCGGAATTGGATGACGGTTCGCTGCAGATGGGATTTCCACTCGAAGGATCCAGGGCCGCTGCGACAGTCGGCATCGAACGCAAACGGGGAACCGGACGAAACGTCGTCGCTCGTTTGCCGGCGGGCAAGCAATCCAGTCCGGCTGCGCCCGCATTGATCGTCGGTGCACATATCGATCATTTGGGACTTGGTGAAGGAAGTAACAGCTTGGCAAAGGATGACGAGCGTGGTTCGGTCCACGTTGGTGCGGATGACAACGCGAGCGGTGTGGCGGCGATGCTGGAAATCGCACAGTACCTGGCAACTGAAAAATCCTCCGGTCGGCTCGACGCGCGGCGCGACCTGGTGGTGGCCGCATGGAGCGGCGAAGAACTCGGACTCTTTGGGTCTCAGGCGTACGTGAGTGATTTCTATCAGTTGTACCCCGATGCTCCCCGGGCGACGGCATCGCATGGTGACGGCGCGAGTGAAAAGGTGACCCACGCGCATGCTCATGGTTCGCCCACCGAGTCCGAGCCGTTGACCCCTGCGGTCGCCGCCTACTTGAATCTCGACATGGTCGGTCGGCTGCGCGAGAAACTGGTGGTGCAAGGGATCGGATCGTCGCCCGGTTTCGCCGGCGAGGTACAGCGACGCAATCTGCCTGTTGGACTGAAACTGCAACTTGATAAGACGAGTTCGCGACTTCCCACCGACGCCTCGGCGTTTGTGGGTCGCGACGTACCGATACTCTCCGCGTTTACTGGAGCGCACGAGGACTATCACACACCGCGCGATACGCCCGACAAGTTGAATTACGAAGGTGCCGCGAAAGTGTCCCAGCTTTTCGCTCTTATCGCTCGTGGAATTCTGGTGGCTCAGGAGCCGCCGAAGTTTGAACTCGAAGAGGGTGAGTCGAAAAAAGATGTGCCCCGCGCGCGGCTGACGGCGTACCTCGGGACGATTCCCGATTACGTTGCGGGAGACATCAAAGGTTTGAAGCTGAGCGGGGTTGCGGCGGGCGGCCCAGCGGCAGAGGCGGGGCTGAGGGGCGGCGACATTATCGTCAACCTTGCCGGTCGCAAAATCGAAGACATTTACGACTACACCTATGCAATCGAAGCCCTCAAGATCGGCGAAGAGGTCGTGGTCGTCGTGCAGCGGGGTGAGAAGACTGTGCCGATGAAAATCACCCCGGGATCCAGGGACTAGGCTGTCCCGCAAATGATGAAAGGCGAATTGGTGAGCCGACGACGCTTGCCGCGGCCGCAAATCTGAACTGTTGTCAACGGAAGGCCCGACGCTAGCGCGTTCGGCTCACATTTGCGGGACAGTGCCTAGTCCAGGAATTCCCTCGGCGCGGTCTTCGGCACACCAAGCTGGCCGGTCGGAAATCGAATACCCAAGTGAACCAGTCGTCACGCGGTGTTTTGGCTTTGGTAAATCGGCGAAATTCCGGTCTGGCCCGAAAATTGCTGTCTATCTACGCTGTGTGGGGGCTGTCGTTTTGACCGCCCCGATTTAGACGACCAGCGAGCGAGACAACTCGATGTTTTTTGACCCAATCTATTTCCTGTTCATCGGACCAGCCTTCCTGCTCGGTTTGTATGCACAGTGGAAAGTGAAATCGTCCTTTGCGGCAATGAGCGAGATTCCGGCGCGAATGTCGGGTGCTCAGGCGGCCCGCACGATGCTCGATTCCGCAGGATTGCATGACGTGGGCATTGAACCGGTTCAAGGACACCTGAGCGACCATTACGATCCGCGAGCGAAGGTGCTGCGGCTCAGTCCCGAGGTCTACGGCGGCCGTTCGATGTCGGCGTTGGGCGTAGCCTGTCACGAGGCCGGCCATGCATTTCAGGATGCCAAGCGGTATGCGCCGTTGGTGATTCGCAACATGGCGGTTCCGGCGGCCGGATTCGGATCCAACATTGGCATGCTGATGTTGATTGGTGGGTTCATCCTGCAACTGCAACCGCTCATTTGGCTCGGTATTCTGTTGTTTTCCGCCGTCGTGTTTTTCCAGGTCGTGAACTTGCCGGTCGAGTTTGACGCCAGCGCCCGGGCTCGACGCCAGTTAGTCGACCAGGGTTTGATCGCGCCTCAGGAAGAGCAGTACGTGGCGAAGGTCCTCAATGCCGCGGCGTTGACCTACGTTGCCGCGACGCTGCAGTCGATCTTGACGTTGGCGTACTTCATCATGCGAGCCTCCAGCCGCCACTGAGCGTTGTCGTTTCCGCAGGGTGGTCCGGCCTACGACTGCGACCCGCCCATTGTGCGTGTTCTAACGCAACATCAAAAATGGCGCGACCTCAGAGAATCGAATCACGGGTACGAACCTAGTACGCCGATTCCTGTTTCCAGACGACCGTCAATGTCTTGAACAGAATCTTGATGTCGAGCCACAGGGACCAACTGCGGATGTAGCGATGGTCCCAATCGACACGCCGCTCCATTTTGTCGATGGTTTCGGTCTCACCACGGCAACCGTTGACCTGCGCGAGGCCGGTGATGCCCGGTTTGACCTTGTGTCGCAGCATGTAGCCCCGAATCAATTTTCGATATTGTTCGTTGTGCGCCGTTGCGTGGGGCCGAGGACCAACGAGTGACATTGTTCCCTCGATCACGTTGAATAGCTGGGGAAGCTCGTCGAGGCTTGTTTTTCTCAGGATCGCACCAATTCTTGTGATCCGCGGGTCGCCTTTGGTTGCCTGTTTGACCACTGGTCCGTTGTCGCAGGTTCGCATCGAACGGTATTTCCAAACCATGATCTCTCGACCGTCGAGTCCGTAACGGCGTTGCCGAAAGAAGATGGGGCCGCGCGAGGTAGCCTTGACTAGAATCGCGATGATTAGCATCGGGATTGCCGCCGCGACGAGGGCAACACTTGCGATCACCAGGTCGGCGATACGTTTGGCGACACCATCGACCCCGAACAGCGGGTTTTCGAAGACGCTCACCGCGGGCAGTCCACCCAGATTGGTCCATTGCGAATGGAGCAGTTCAAAGACGAAGAAGTCGGGAACGATGTAGACCGAGACAGTGGTATCGCTGAGCTTGTCCAGAATGAATTTGATTCGCTGCTCGGCTCGCATTGGCAAGGTGACTAGGACAGTGTCAACTTCTCCCGCGCGGGCCGCAGCCACCAGATCGTCCAGGTCGCCGGCGAGTGATTCTCCGTCGGACTCCGCGTGCTCCTCACCCTCGCGTGCTTCTTCTCGGTCGTCGTAAAAACCTTTGACGATCAATCCGAGCGATGGTTGCTCGGTGATGTTGGATGCCGTTTGCCGGCCCAGATCGTTCAGGCCCGCGATCGCGACACGCCGCACACCGATTCCGCGGCGCAGCAGTCCGCGTTGCAGAATCCGCAGGCACATTCTCCCCAAACCGATGAGTGCTGGGGCCAGTGCGAACCAGATCATCATGACCGATCGGGCGAGTTGATCGCTGTATCGAGTTGCGAACCCGAGCAGGGCAAGGACCAATACGGTCAACGTCCACGTTGATGCAAGTTTGATGATCTCGCCGTCTGCGGCACCGACGTCGCTTCGTCGCTGAAGGCCGGTGAGCTGGGAAAGCAGAAGAAAGACGATGGCCGCGATCAGACCCATTGCCATCGTCACATCGTCAACGCTTCGGCCGGTTACCCAGCGGACAAAGGCGAGCGAAGCTACCACCGCAGCGGCATCGAGTGTCGGCTGCAGCAAGTCGGCCCAGCGGCGCTGGGTGGTGATTTGTGACCGTGATTTCATGGGACACCGGCGATGCATGTTTTCGTGCGGAATGATTTGCGTTACCCGCGGAAAGCCCTAATGGCGCGGAAACACGTTGAGTGCACAAAAACCTAGCTTGCCGCGGAGTCGAACCAGTCCAAACCGAGGTCCAATGAGGTGGCTTGATGAGTCAATGCGCCGCTGCTGATGCGGTCGACACCGGTTGCGGCGATTTCCGCGATCGTATCGATTTTGACGTTACCCGAGGCCTCAAGCTCGACGTTTTCATTTGTCTTGTCGCGAATCCCCACCGCTTGGCGAAGTTCTTCGAGGGTGAAGTTGTCCAACAACACGATATCGGGCGACGAGGGCAGAACGTCGCGAAGTTGGTCAAGCGAATCGACTTCGATCTCGACGATCGACGGCGCCGTCATTCGCTCGACTTGGGACCCGCGCCATCGAAGTGCTTTTTCCGCGGCATCGCTCGCCGACATGGGACCGTTCGCATCCCCTGCCAAGGCCAGGTGATTGTCTTTGATCAGGAATCCGTCATAGAGACCGCTGCGGTGATTGTGGCCACCGCCGCAGTGAACTGCGTACTTCTCCAACAACCGCCAACCGGGTGTCGTTTTTCGTGTGTCGTAGAGACGGACGTTCCTCGAGGATATTTTTTGAACATACTCGCGCGTCTGCGTCGCGATACCGCAAAGCCGACAAATGATGTTCAGAATTGTTCGCTCGGCCGTTAAGAGGTCACGCACATTTCCACGCAATCGAGCGATTGGGGTGCCGGCAACGAGCGGTTGTCCGTCCTCGATCAAGCATTCCGACTCGAGATCGGCATCGAATTCATCGACAATCCATGCCAGCGTTGCCAGCCCGGCACAGACGCCGTTTTGTCGCGGCGCGATCTGGCATCCTCCGCGTCGACCCTCA
>JAHELS010000055.1 GCA_024644085.1 Rhodopirellula sp. | reverse complement strand
CCATCCTGGCCTATGCCCGCGGCCTCGCCCACTGGCACGCGCGCCACGGCTTCTGCGGCGTCTGCGGCGCCGTCAGCGAGAGCCAGAAAGGCGGCCACCAGCGCCGCTGTACGAATACCGACTGCGGCGCGGTGCATTTCCCGCGCACCGACCCGGCGGTGATCATGCTGGTGCACGACGGCGGCGAGCGCTGCCTGCTCGGCCGCCAGCCGTTCTGGCCGCCGGGCATGCACTCCACCCTGGCCGGCTTCGTCGAGCCGGGCGAAAGCCTGGAGGAGGCCGTCGCGCGCGAGGTCGAGGAGGAGGTCGGCCTGAAGCTCGACCTGGCCGGGATCAGCTATCACTCCTCCCAGCCCTGGCCCTTCCCGTCCTCGATCATGCTCGGCTTCCATGCCGTGACGGAGAGGGTCGAGCTGCGCGTGAACCCGGAGGAGATCGAGTCGGCGGCCTGGTTTTCCCGCGACGCGCTCTTGAACTCGCCCGAGGACGAGACCTTCAAGCTGCCGCGTGCCGACTCCATCGCCCGGCGCCTGATCGAGGACTGGCTGGCCGAGACGGCTTGACCTTCGCCGGTTTGACCTTCTCCTGACTGACCTTCTCCTGACTGACCTTCTCCTGACTGACCTTCGCCAGACTGACCTTCTCCTGACTGGCCCTCGCCGGATTGACTTTCACCGGACTCGCCGCCGCCGGATTGTTCCTGTTGCGTGGCGTGGTCGCTCGCGGGTCGTTGATCGGGCTCGGACAACCCGCCTCCGCTGGGGTCGCCGTCGCGGGGAAGGGGAGCGGTGGCGGTGATTTTCAATTCGACGGGATCGGTGCGCGTAACGTTTGGTTCGACACTCGGATCGTGCTCAATCTCACGATTGTCGATTGCGACCGCGGTGATCTGGACGGTATCACCGATTTTGAGACCGTGCGCCGCGGGGCGGAACCGATATTCGCTGACGCGATTTCCTTTCGCACCTTGCGGATCGCTCCAAAGAATCGGATCGCCGATCCGATCGATGCCCGAGCGGATTTCGATCCGGATTTGTTTCAACCCGTAATCGGGATCTGACGCGTGGACTTCGATCACTTGTTGTGCGTCGACCGGCACGTCTTTGGGCGACCGGAACGGCATGGTGATCGACACTTCGGGCGGCAGGTCGGCGATCACGCGAATCGGATAAATGATCGGATCGGGATTTCTTTGGCCCGCGTTATCCCAGACCGAGATCCGGTAGCGTTCATATTCGACGGCGGCGGATCGGCCCCGAGAGCTGCGCAGGGGGAATTCGACCGATAGATTCGTGCCGCCGGAATCGATCTCCATTTCCGTCGCACCGGCAGTGGCCTGGATTGTCTTTCCCAGCGGCCGCGGATTGAATTCGATTTTCGCCTTGGTAACTGGTCGGTTGGTGTTGGCCAGAATACGTACGCGAGTTCCGTCCAAAGCCGTGATCGCGCCGCTGCCGCTGGTATGGGGTGATTCGCCGGTGTACTGCGGCGGTTGGTACTGAACCGACTGCAGCGCGACAACCGGAACATTCTCGACCCGCAACAAAAATGGTCCCGAAACAGCGTCACCGGCGTGCACCGTGTACGGTACCTCGCCGTTGGCAGAGTGCGCCAATGGAAGTGAACCGGAATAACGATTCGCCGAGGGATCATACTCGAGCACGATTTCGGAGCGGCCTGAGGTCAGATCCCATCGACAATAAACCTGTTCATCTTGGCGCAGCCCGTCGACGACGGCTGAAACCTCCACGTCGCGTCCGGCGATCGCCTCGATATCGCCCGGCTCAACATCCCGAATCGATACTCGGCGTGCCGGATCGATCGCCGCCAGCGGGGCAACCAGCCGGCTGGCCGATTGCAGAGTGTTCTTGGGTGAAACGACTCCATAGGCGACGAGCAACGCCAATGCGGCGGCGGTGGCTACCCACCAGCGCAGCGTACCGGTTGCCTCAAGCGGCAACTCGTCGTAGCTCTTCAGCCGACCGGCCGTGATCGAACCCATCGAACGAATCACACGGCCGTGCAGGCTGGCGGTATCGAGATCGTTACGCAGCGTCAAATAGCTGGTCAAGGATTGACGCAATTCGGGAAGATCACGTTCGAGCGAGCGGGCAGCGTACTCCGGGCGTATCGAACTGCCCATCAACGGTACAACCCGCCGCCACGCGTAGTAAACAACCAGGACGCACATGCCGGCAAAGGCGATCAATCGCACGCCCCGACCCGGCGAATACACCCACTGGTCGATGATGACCCACACCAGCAACGCGACGATCGACAGAATCAGCAGCCGCAAACCCGATCGAACAACCTCGGCCCACCAGAGCGCCTTGCAGGCCTCGCCGATTCGTTCCTCGATCAATTGGTCCACGACGGTTCCGCCCGATTGCACATTGGATGCATCGGCCGCAGCGGGTGGGCGGGGAGGTGCGAGAATCGACATGAGAAGTGTTAGTCGGCCTATCGGGACGAGATGCCTTATTATAGGTCAGAGAACGTTCCCAATCGATCCGTTCCTGGCCGAACTGTGACGCGGATGACGGCAACTCGACGCCATTGGCCGCAACTAGGGGGAAAAGATTGCGCTTTCCGTGGGCGGGGATATTGTGCCGTGCGATGATTCACGCTCGACTGCTGGTAACGCGATCAACTTTGACTGTCTGTTATCCTCCAATGGCCGACGATCGACCATACCGATACCCGTCACATTGCGTTGATTGCTAAACTGGGCATGCTTGCGAGCAGACTTATCCTCCCAATTGTCAGGATTCCATGAGATACGCTTTTCGTCTGGCCGAGTTGCTCGGCCATACGCCGGACCGCCGCAAACGACCGGGCACGATCAAGTCAATTGTTGAACACACGGGCCTGGACCGGCACCAGGTCGCATCGCTGCTGAAGAACGAAGCGAAGTACATTCCGCTCGACGCACTATCGCGGATCTGTGATTACCTGATCGATCACGGTTACGCGACCGCCGACCAATTGCCAGGCGCTTTGTTCGCGGTCAATGCGGAGAATTTCTGGGAACTTCTCGCCCGGCGCGGGGAGATCGAAATCGTCCTCGGTGTCCGCGAGAATCCCGACACTCACCTGCCCGACAATGCAACCCTGGTTGCCAGCGACGCGGTGTTGTTCGGCGAACTGCTCAACGGCGTATCGACGCTCGGCGGCGCGGCCAAACACCATGCATCGGGGGACGACGAAGAAGGCAAAGGCCATGCAGCACCAATGCCCGATCGCATCCAACAATCGCTGGTGTGGAGCCCCGGTGAGGTCTCAATCGACGACGCCCGCGCGCGCGCAACCGAAGTCTTCGAGGGCTTCGTCGATGCCCAGGGAGACCGCGGCATCGTTTGCATTGGCAGTGTGAAGAGCAACCCAGTTGTCGAGCTCTTGTTTGCCGACGCCTTCGGATGCACACCCTTCGTGACCGAGGATGACGTTGATGATGTTTCAGCGCGAAGTTGCCCGTTCTTTCTGCGTTATCGTGACAGCGACCCCAAGCCGGGCGGCGCTTCGGCCGGCGTACGGCTGAGTAAAAACGAAGACGCTCCGGAACCAGGTTTCTACTACGAGAAGGACAACGGAACCTGGGCATACGCCGGAGGTGCCGGAAAAGACGCGGCGTTGGTGTTCTATTTGTTCCGCGAAGCGCTCGGCCGTCTCGACATGGTGCTGAGTGGGTTCTCCGGCAGGGCGACACGATTGCTCGCAAAAACACTGGCGATTCGCGGCGAAGAATTCTGGCCTCCAGTGTACGAGGAAGCCGGACTCCAGATCGGCGCTTACCTGGTCCAGTATGACAACAGCGATACCAAGCCGAGCCGGGACGATTTGCTGTATAACCCCGGAGGTGCCGCTGAGATCATGCCGCTTTCACGCGAAGCGATCGCCAAACGGATTTCGCGCAGGTGAATGGGCGTTTCGAGCCGACCGAATCTCAGGGCTTGAGCGCCCAATTTTCGTCGAAGAATCCATCAGCAACAATGTTGCCCGCGAAGATTCCGTCGTCGCCCGCGGTCACGTCCATCACCGCCCAATCTGGCAACATTGCGATCTGACGTGAATTGCTGACGTTGGAGAACTCGCGGAATGTCATTCCGCTGTTGACAACAAGATAGCGGTCGGGATTGCGCGGATTGGGAAAACAGAAAACCGGCGCGTGGGTGTTCGGATTGAATTCACGCTGGCCCACTTTCAACGAGTCACGCGTCCACCGAATCGGAAGATGCACGGCGACGCCCCCGAGGAACCGATTGCTGCTGAAGTCACCAAAGCAAACCAGGTGACAGTTCTCGATTTGCTCGTCGGTCAAATCGACATCACGAACCACACGTACTTCGCCGCGCATCAACCGTTTCCACCTGTCTTGCGCGTACCTGATTTCGCGATCAATCCATCGCTGAACGACCCCGTGCGTTGCCGGACGACTTGGAATCACGAACAGAAAGCGGTCACAAAAGGCATCGTCGATCGGTCCCTGCAGCCCCGGTCGCTTGCGAACCGCTGCGTCAATCTGATCGACAATTTTCCATTTCTCCTCTTGTACCAATTCGCACTGAAGACCCGGGGCCTCGTCCCAATCATCCATCGCCAAACGTTGGCCGTTGATCACAACGGTCGGGATGAACGGTTTGGTCGGCCAGCCGGAACGTGCAAAATCGAATTTCAATCGCGTCACGCCGTCGGTTGTGATCACGATCCGATTTCCGCGGCGAATCTCAGCCTCAACACGTCCTGGCGTCCAATGTTCTCTCAGCCCGGTCACCGACAACCAGTCGACCTCGTTGTATCGCAATGTGTGGGTGACAAAGTCGATGCGACGACGCGGTTGTTCTCGGTTTTCTCGTTCCCAACCGGCAAGGATGGATTCGATCTTTGACGCCGAGGCCGGATCGACCTTGTGCCCCATGGATGCACCGACGACATGAATCATGTCGACTTCGGCATCGCGGGCGGCGATCGCAACGCGATCAGCCGCCTGTTTCTGTTGATCAACCTCGCCGCTGTAGGCAACGGTTCGAGTGTTCTTCAAGTTCGTAACCGACGGCAGCACGTCGTACCAATTCAAAAGCTTTCGTCGCGTCGCGTCGATCTCGAAGGGCGGCTGCTTTCCGTCCCATCCCTGGTACACGATCGTATCGACAAATCCAGCACCCGGATTCACAGCAAACCAACGGCCCGGATCGTGAACGCCCAGGTGCCAGCATCCTGCGCCTCCCATCGAGAATCCACGCACGGCAACGCGGTCGGTGTCGATCGGTATCAACGTGCCAAGATGGTCGAGCGCCTCGTAAACGTCCGTTTCCCCCGCAAATTTGAACGCGTTACAGTGCCGTCCAAAGGGATGCAACACAAACGTATCGGCCGGCGCATAAAGACCGACCTTCGTCATCCGCTCAGTTAAGAAAGGGATTTCGGTTTTCATATCACCGCGGCCATGCAGCCAAACATCGATGCGACGCGGCGACGGATCGGCACCGTATCCGGCCGGCACGACCAGACCGTAGGGCTGGACCGAATCATCAATACGTGATTTGAAACCGCCCACGGCAAGCTGTGGTTCATTCGAGGGGTCGTCGGAAATCCCCAACAAGCGCAGGCCACGGTCGCCTCGGATAACGGCGGCGAGACGACGGTCCGCCTCATCGAGCAGGGCGTCGGCGTCGCCGGCCTCGGATTGCTTGAAGAACAGATTCTGGTCCAGGGCCAATCGCACCGCACGAATCAATACTTCGACATCAGACCGCCATCTCGGCGCATCGTGAGATGATCCGGCGATCTTATCAAGTCGGACCTGCAGATCGCGGGCCCGATCATCGAGTCGATCGCGATCGGGCCGATCCAGCAGGATACCCTCGGGAGGCAACCGTTTGAATTCTTCGGCCCGGACTCCCGCGTGCAGGGCCAAGACGATCAAGAGAAGTGAGAACAAACAACGCAAAACGAGAACTCCGGTGATGCAGCTTCAACATCAATGATACCTGCGTCACGTCAAAGATCGAGCGTTGTTTACGCCTCAAACGACTTGATTTCCTCGGCCAAACTCGGCTCGATCAACGCAGCCGCGTCCGTCTCGGGGTCAACCAGCAATCCGTATCCTTCGGGCAGGTGATCGAGCAATGCCCCACCCTCGACGACGACTCCGTCGACGTCCTCGCCATCCTCGAACAATTCGCCTTGGGCGCGGACGAACTCGCCCGCGTTCTCTTCGGTCGTGAACGCCACCAGCACTTCAAAACCACTTACCTCGGCCGTCAATGCGCCGACGGCTTCTTCCTGCTGGTCGCCTTCGGCAATGCTGATCATGATGAACTCGCTGGCATTGATCAGCGAACTCAATCGCGATGCATCACGCTGGGTGGTTGCGGTTGCGATGTCGGAGTCCGATTCGGACATGATTGCAATTCCGGAAAAGCGAGTGATGAAGGCATCTCCGATTTTCATGAAACCGGAATGTCGATTGAGAGTATAAGGCTTGCACCCTGCCTTGCGGCAATCACGGCTGGAAAACGTTGAAAGAAACATCACTCGTGGCAATCTCGAGGACTCGTACGCCGCATGTGGATCAGGCTACACTGGGAGAGTTCGAATTCGATTCGCACAGATCCGTCAAATGCCAAAGTTTAGGAGCAGATCGAGTGTCCCAGTCCAAACCAACCCGCCGCAAGTTCCTTCAGACCTCAGCGGCCGCTGGTGCCGCGGCTTCCGTCCCCTACTTTTTTTCGCAGCCGAGAACACTGGCGGACGAAATCCGCAGCAAGAATGACCGCGTCACAATCGGCGTGATCGGCGCCGGTGGGATGGCCGGCGGTAACATCGCGGCCGCCAAGCAATGGGTCGATGTTGTTGCGATCTCCGACGTGGATCGCGGACGAGCGGAAAGCTCGAACCAACGTATGAGCGGCGGCAAGGCGAAGTTGTACGAAGATTACCGCGAACTGCTCGAGCACGACGACATCGACGTGATTCACGTCGCCACGCCGGACCATTGGCACACCAAACCGTTGATCGAAGCGATGCTGGCCGGTAAGGATGTCTACTGCGAGAAACCGCTGACGTTAACGATTGACGAAGGAAAGCTGATCCGCAAAGTACAAAAGGACACGGGCCGCGTCGTCCAGGTCGGCACGCAACAACGCAGCACGTTCCCGCTGTTCGTCAAAGCAATGGCAATCGTCGCCGAAGGGCGGCTGGGCAATATCCGCCGCGTCCAGGCAGCGATCGGCGGCGCACCGTCAAGTCCGCCAATTCCCGTCGCAACGGTTCCGGATGAATTGAACTGGGACCGCTGGCTCGGCCCGGCGCCGGAAGTCGCTTACCGGCATCTGCCCCCGGCCGATGGTAAGGGCCGTGGCAATACCAACTGTCACTACGAATTTCGATGGTGGTACGAATACTCCGGCGGCAAGTTGACCGACTGGGGCGCACACCACGTCGACATCTGTAATTGGGCACTCAAGTTGAATGGCCAGAAGCAGGGACCGGTCTCGATCGCCGGCAAGGCGGAACATCCGGTCGAGTACAAGGATGGCTTTCCAGTCCAGAATGATCGTTACAACACCGCAACGAATTTCCAGTTCACCGTTACCTACCCAGGCGGCACCGAAATGGTGATCCGTAATGACACCGACAACGGCGTGTTGATCGAGGGCGACCGTGGCAGGATCTTTGTCAACCGAAGCAAGCTGGTCGGAAAACCGGTCGAAGATCTTGCCGACAACCCGCTTCCCGAAGACGCCATCGCCAAGGTCTACAAGGGATTGCCGATGGAAGACAACGAACGCAAGGCCCATTGGGCCAACTTCTTGCATTGCTCCCGTGAAGGCAAGGAACCGATCTCCGATGTCCATTCACACATGGAGATGCTCAATGTCTGTCACCTGGCGGGAATATCGGCACGCTTTGGACGCGATCTGAAGTGGGACGACAGCACCGAGCAGATCGTCGGCGACGAGGAAGCCAACAGTTTCCTGTCGCGCCCCTACCGCTCCGGTTACGAAATCGAAATGACCCAGCCCGCTTGACCTCGCCGCAGGCCGGTCTTTTCGGCCCCGTTTTCCGATCTTCGCCGCCTCAGGTTCGCCTGAGGCGGCGTTTTTTATGAGGCGACAGCCTTCACGCAGCTGCCTACAATACGGACCGTGCCAATCGGCACCCATTCCCACACACTGATTGCAAAAGGCCCCTTGGTGATGAGCGAATCGAACAAGATCAATCGGCGCGCGTTTCTGGAATCGACCGCCGTAGCTGCGACCGCTGGTGGCGTGCTGGCATCGAGCCCCTCAAGCTTCGCGGAGGAAGCTGCACAGACCCCAACGGCCGAGTCGCTCGTGGGGACGTTGTACGACACTCTCAACGAGCAACAAAAGCAAAGCATTTGCTTTGACTGGAATCATCGCGATCCGAAACGGGGATTGTTGCGCACCTTTGTCGCGAACAACTGGAACATCACCAAGCACGAGATCAACGACGATTTCTATTCGGACGAACAACGCGATTTGATTCAAAAGATTTTTGAAGGAATCATTCACCCGGATTGGCACGAGCGTTACTACCAACAACTCGAAGACGACGCCGGTGGATTCGGAAACGAGCAATCGATCGCGATCTTTGGTACGCCGAATCAAGGCAAATACGAATTGGTGTTGACCGGGCGACACATGACACTGCGTTGCGACGGCGATTCGGCCGACCACGTCGCCTTTGGCGGACCGATCTTTTACGGTCACGCTCCCGAATTCAACGAAGGACCCAACCACACCGACAACGTTTTCTGGAGCCAGGCGGTCGAGGCGAACAAGCTGTACAAGATGCTTGACGGCCGCCAGCAGAAAGAAGCGCTCCTGCCGCGGACTCCTCGCGAACAGGCGGTCGCGTTCCGTGGCGCCCAGGGCGAGTTCCCAGGTCTGCCGGTCGCCGACATGTCTGCGGACCAGAAAGAGCACGTGCAGAAAGTACTCGGCAAACTGACCGAAATGTACCGCACCAGCGACAAGGACGAAGCGATGGAATGTCTTTCCCGCCAGGGTGGACTCGACGCCTGCTCGCTTGCGTTCTTCAGCGACGCCGACATCGGCAAGGATGGTGTTTGGGACAATTGGCGATTGGAGGGCCCATCGTTTGTCTGGCATTACCGCGGCGCTCCCCACGTCCACGTATGGGTCAACGTGGCCGATTCCGCCGACGTCAAAACAAATGCGTGACCCCAGCGCTCGTGACCCCACGGCTCGTCAAACCAGTGCTCGTTAAACCAGTGCTCGAGCCGCGAGCGAAAAACAGACCTGCATACAACGAGGACCTTCGATGCGTGGAATTGCTTACGCCGTTGCCGCACTTGCAGCGGTTGGAATCATGATTGTCATTGCCACCGTGCCTGGACCCCAGCCGCGCGGCGGCGATGGGTCCTCCGATGCGCCGGCAATGTCCGTAGCCGCGTCCGAGCTGAGCACCGAAATAACGGCCGAGCCGGGCGCCGTGACGCTGAGTGTTCCCACGATGCACTGCGAATTCGCCTGCTTTCCCAAAGTCAAAGAGACGCTTGAGGGAGCCGCTGGGGTCCAACACGTCGAACTCGCCGAGCAGGAGCAAGAGGGTGTGATCGACAATCGCCAGGTGATCGTCAAGTTCGAGGCCGGCTTCGACTTGGCCGGAGCTATCGCGCTGCTCGCCCAGGAAGGATTTGCGGAATCTGAAGTGGTCCAGTGATCGGCCAGTCCGTGCCGCGCGCAAAGCGCCGCGGCGTCTTGCTGGTCGGGCATGGAACACGAGATCAGGTCGGGACTGAGCAATTCTTTTCGCTCGCTTCACGGCTGGCCGCCCGGGTCAGCCCGATGCCGGTGGCGCCGGCGCTCCTGGAGTTTCAGCAGCCTACCATCGCAGAGGCTTGGGACACGCTTGTCGAGCGGGACCTGGACCACATCTGCGTTGCCCCGCTGTTGCTGTTCGCCGCCGGGCATGCACGAACGGACATCCCTGAAATCGTTTCCGCGTGCCAGGCAAGATCGCCGCACGTGACGGTGGACCAATCGCATCCCATTTCGCGGCACCATTCGATCGTCGAGTTGGTCGTTGAGCGACTTGAAGCGTCACTCCGGGAATTGTCGACTCCTGCCGAACGCACCGCCGTCGTGATGGTGGGCCGCGGAAACCGCGATCCCTGTGCCCAGGCCGACATGCGTGTCCTCAGCGAAGTCGTCAGCCGGCGAATTGACGCTTCGCTCACCGTAACGGCGTTTTACGCGATGGCAGATCCGAAGTTGCCCGTTGTTCTCGAAGAGATCGCAGCGAGCAGAAAATTCGACGGAGTTGTCGTTCATCCACATCTCTTGTTCGAGGGTCGCCTGTACCAGTCGATCTTGGACCAGACGCGCCACGCATCAAACACTCATTCAGATATGCATTGGGTCAGTTCACCCTATCTTGGCCCCGACGCGCGCGTTGCCGAAGCGATCGCGGCGCGTATCGGTCAACTCGATTGAATGTTGCCGGTCCTACTCTCGAGCGATGTTGACGACGGCATCGGCGACCACGCGATCGGAATACTGGGTCAACGTGGCACTGGCACCTCGAAACCAATTCATCGTTGGCGCAACGTATTCACGCGGAGGCAGCTGCGGTGGATCCGGCCGTCCCCATGCCGTGCTGGTCCAACGACCCGCCTCGGGTGAGTAAACGTATTGGCCGCCAAGCGGGCACTTCATCTTGTTCCCGAGGACCCGCTCGGCTGCCTCCAGCGCCGCATCGGGATCGACCTTGAGCTGCCGCGTCATCAGACTGAGAAAGTTTGCGGCCGCGAGACTGCTTTGGCGCTCTCGATCGTACAGCTGCTCGCGCACCCAACCCTCGAGTTGGCTGCCGTAGAGATTACCGACGCGAATTCGCACTTGCGCCGAGTCCTCCACATCGGTGGCAGCCAGAAAGGGCAAGCTCGCCTGCATCACTTCCGGTTGAAAGGACAAGATGCTGAACTCACCGTCGGTGTATCGATACAGCCCGCCAATCAATCGTCGCATACCGGGTCCGACCGGCTGTCCGATCCCCAGCCCGAGGGGCAATCGGTCGAGCGCACCGGGTTGTGGCCAGGCACCAAGGTAACCGGGGATTTGCCGCAGCGAACGGTAAGCGGCAAAGATGCCATCGAACTCCTCGGGGCGGGGAGGAACCGTGTCTTTGATCGCGGCAAACAGATGGGTTTGCGGGCCGAGTTGCGGCGAGGCAACGTGCGCCTGGACCGCGACGATATCGTCGGGCGCGAACTTCATCGCTACACGCGTCGGCGGACCGAGTTGCCTCGCAATCGTGCCATACTTGCCTGGATCCCAGGGAGCGATCTCCGCGTGCACGGTGATCCGTTCGATACCCGGTGAGTCTTCGAGTTCCTCGCGTTGGACACCGACCATGATCGGATCGATCGTCGAGAAACGGCGCGTGTATTGTTCGGCGATGCGGCCATACCAGACCGCTTCCTCCTGGGTGACGGCGTCGATTTCCACATCAGCGATTGGCAGGAACGATCCGCACGCACCGCGACGCGTGTCGATGACCTCGTCCCCCACGCAAACGACTCCGCTACCGTCGGCTCGGCTGCCGAACCCCTGGGGCAGAAAGCCGAGCGACACAAGCTCATCGATCCCAGTCGCCGCGTCGGTTTGGGCTTCGGCGTGTTGCGAGGCTGCCAGGCGCGCCAGGTGGACCAGATTTGCATCGGCTTTCGCGAAAAAACGACGACGCAACTCAATCAGGTATTCCGGCTCAATCAACCCTCGCAGCATTTCGGGTGAGAAGTAAACAAAGATCGTGTCATCGCGCTCCAATGGCATCAATTGCCGCGCGAGTCGAAATGCTCCGGTCGAAGCAAGCGACTTGCCCGATTCTCCTACCTCCAGAAAGCGCCGGGCCATTGTCTTGCTGTTGGTGACGAGGAAGAACCCGTCATCTTCGATGAGGTACGAACGTATGCGATTGTCGGTGCTGCTTAAGAACGTCACCGTTCGATCCGCGATCTTGACCTCCTTGAGAGACACAGACGGATCATCGCGGGCAAGCTTGGTCCGATCACCATTCAACGAGGTCCGCAGCAGAAATGCATTCGTCGCTTTGAAGAGAACGCCTATCGAGGCTCCATCGGCGAGAAACAGATCGCGGCCAATGATCGCCTGGTCTTCAATCACCGAAGGGCCGAGCAATCGTGACATGTCCGTTGATTCGACGTTCAATTGCGATTCAATTCGCGCCGACGCGTCATTCTCGATACTGCTGAGCGTCACCAGCTTCGAGATGTCGGCACCATGTTGCTTCGATAGATCGCGGAACCAGATGTAGTTCGTGAACGAACCATAGCGCAGATAAAAGCACTCCGGGGGGACTCGTGTCGCCATCGGCTCGACCGAAACGTCGTCGAGGCGTTCGCCCGCAAACGGTGGCGCCCAACGAGGTGGCGACGGCAGTGGCAATGTCGCGCGGGGCGACTGCGCGCTGACTCCCGCAGCGGCGCTCCGAAAGACCGCTTCGCCCGCACCCTTGGCACCACCGATCAATTTCAACGTGCCCATCAACTCGTCATCGTCGACCGGTTCGGTGTACCAATCGGGCAGCGGCATTCGAGTGCGGCCGGACAGCATCGCGACGAGATAGTTTTCGACCAGGGCCGGGTAGTCGGCCGAGTCAATCTGGCGTTTCGCCGCGTCGGTGTATCCCTGCCACCACTGCGCGAGAATCTCTCGGTGGGCGTCGGCCTCGGGCCGGGGAACGATTTCGTAAGTTCCGATTTCTCCGCCGGCGTCAAAAAGGCGAACACGAAGTGGCTCGGAGCCCGTGAACAAAAAAGAGACGCGCCGCGACACTGTTTGCTCAAGGTCTTCCTCGCCGCTGGTCAATTCGCGAATCAGGTTGCCGACGCGACCCAACAGCCGTCCGCCTCCCGGTGTGGGCACCTCCTGTTCCGACGGCCGAGCAGCTCGGACACGCACGTCATCGGAGATCGGATGGAGAATTCGACCCGCGCTCTCTGCTGCCTCGACGGGTGGAAAGGTGCGTCCAATCACGGGATTCTCGACTGGTATTTCGATCAATGCCACGCCATAAGGGTGCCCGGTCGCTGCGGTGACAAGGACATCGACCGCTGAGGCCGAACGGGCCGAAACGAGCTGGCTGATCACAACCGCCGCGAGAAGATGAATTGTCATCGATTGGAATCGCATAGTCTTTTTCACCACGTGTTCGAAGCCGCGAGGGTCGCCGGCGGCAGAATCTCGGAACTGACCCACCTCGCGCCGGACCTGATGTCCCAGCCGGTCCCAGCAGGTCTTGGAAGGATCGCGGGATGGTTTCTCGGTGGCGGGGTCGTCATCACCCTCTGCCTGAGGATAATAGCCATCAAGGCATGCACCACAGAGGTGCATTATGAAGATCCAGCACCCTTTGGGACAGCCAACACGTGAAAAGCCCCTCCCGAAGCGGAGTTTTCCAAGCCGGTACCGACGAGCGATTGGAGGCTTTTGCCGAGAGCATCAGCTTTGATCACAGGCTTTATCGGCAGGATATTCGCGGTTCGATCGCTCACGCCGAAATGCTTGCAACGGTCGGTTTGATTAGCTCCGACGAGTTCACCCAGATCCGGGACACATTGCGGGAAATCGAATCTGAGCTCGATGCGGACCGGTTGCCGATCCGCTTTGAGCTGGAAGACATTCACATGCATGTCGAACAGGCGCTGATCGATCGAATTGGCGATGTCGGTCGCAAACTCCACACCGCGCGAAGCCGCAATGACCAGGTCAGCACCGACATTCGCATCTGGATTCGTGAAGCGTTGGACGAGGTCGACGCGCAACTCGAGGCCTTGCAGCGAGCTTTCCTGGGTCGATGCGACAGCGACATGGATGTTGTCATTCCCGCCTACACCCATCTGCAGCGTGCCCAGCCCGTGCTCGCGCCTCATTACTGGCTCGCGTACATCGAAAAATTTGGTCGCGACCGGGAACGACTTGCCGATTGTCGCCGACGAGTCAACCAATCAAGCCTCGGTGTCGCAGCGGTTGCCGGCACAACCCTTCCGATCGACCGCGACCAGACCGCGCGTTTACTCGAATTCGAAGACGTCACAGCCAACAGCCTCGATACCAGCAGCGACCGCGACTTCATGCTCGAAACCGCGTTCGTGCTGTCGGTCATCGCATCGCACCTGAGCGGTTGGGCCGAAGAATGGATCATATGGAGTACGGTCGAATACAACTTCATCAAGATCCCCCAGGAATTCTGTACCGGCAGCAGCATCATGCCACAGAAAGTGAATCCCGATACCTTGGAGCTGACGCGCGGCAAGTCAGCTCGAGTCATGGGCAATCTGCAAACCTTGATGTTGCTCGTGAAGAATCTCCCGATGGCCTACAACCGCGACCTCCAGGAAGACAAGCCGCCTCTATTCGATTCCTTTGATACCGTCGCTGCGATGCTTTCCCTGGCCGCCCCCATCGTGGCCGGCAGCCAATTGCAAAGGGATTCGATCGCCAGTCGATTGGAAAAGGGTTACCTCGATGCCACCACCTTGATGGAATGGATGATCCGCAAGGGAGTTCCTCAGCGGCGGGCACACCACTTGGTTGGCGCGATCGTTGGTGAAGCGATGCAGCGAGACGTACCGCTTTGTGATCTGCCGCTTGACATCATGCAGGCTCACGCCGAGGAAATCGACGATTCGGTTTACAATTGTCTTGGCAGCAAGAACGCGGTCAACGCCTTCGTCAGCTATGGTTCCACTGCGCCGGATCAGGTTCGATTCCAGATGGATCGCTGGAAAAAGATCCTCGCTTGAACGCCGTGTGCATGTTGCGCCGATTCCCGGGCTGCTCACAGACGAATCTCAATCCGGAAGACGAACGATTCCGCGCCCGGATCTGTGGAGCATCGATCAATAGCCTGAGATCTGTCGGTAGCTCCACATCAAGATCATGTAAACGATGGCAATCAGGATCGCGGTGTAGATGGTCACAATGATGGTCCACGCGATGCGTTCGGTGCTGCTGAATTTGCGGTTCATCCACAGCAGCGGAATTCCGAACACGCCGGTCACGAGAAACAACGTACCAAGCACGATTGCACGGCTTTGTATTAATTCCGACTCAACTTTCGCCGAGGGCGGTGGCGCGTGATTCGCAGGCGTTGCCTGGCCGTACCCAGTCCCGGCCGGCGGAGCAGACAATTGGGCATCGATCGGAGATTCGATGCGAGCCGAATTACTTCCGCCGCTTGCGTTGTTCATGCCATCGGAATCACTCATGGTGTGGTTTCATTCTCGGTGGATTGGTCGCCGGCCAGACGCCGCTGCGCCTTGGCCACCAAGGGCGCGACGTTGTCGTTGTTACCGTACAGTTCTACCACGCTGTACCAGATTTGCCTTGCCGATACGACTTGCCCCTCCTCGAATCGTTTTTCGGCTTCGTCGAGTTTCGCCTGTATGATTCGCGCCGCCTCACTCGAATCGACCCCTTCATACTCGATATGGGCGATCTGACGCCGCGCCAGATTCACATAGGGACGGTATTGAGGGTCGTCGCCCAACAAAGTTTCCATGCTGCGGTAATGATCCAGCGCGGTGGCGGTATCTCCGAATCGCTCGAATTCGCTCGCCTCGGCATACAATCGCTCGCCCTCATTCTTCAAAGGCAGATTCCGTTTCATCTTGACCGAAAGGGCATGTTCCGCCTGGACCATCTCGACATGGTCGATCTGTTCCTGTGCCCAGATTACATGTTTCCCGTCGGGGAATCTTTCCAACATGGGCACCAGGTAGCTGACTTTCGCCTGGTTCAGGGAATTACGTGATTCTTCGACCAGCAGTGCCTCGGCCCGCTCGCGCATCTGATCTTCGCTGAGCGGCCACATCGCGTACAGAAAAACCCCGGCCAACAACGCCAGTCCCAGAATCAAGATCATCGGTCGGTCGTGCCACGCGGTCGCATCTTCGATTTTTTCATCATCGAATTCCATTGCCCCGTGGCCCAGCAACAGACGTGCCTCTTCGCGTTCCTTCTGGTCGGTCACATTCAAGGGACTGAATCCCGACGACGCATGTTCAGCGACGCCGGTCCGCGACATCGAACGGCGGCGGACCTCGGCAAGCGCCAGCGCGACCGCGGCGGCACCGTGCGGTCGCCCTGCCGGATCCTTGGCAAGCAACTGCATGATCAGTTTGTCAAACCAAACCGGACAATCCAAAACGATTGACGCTGGGGCCTCCGCAACCTGCGAGCGAACATTTTCGCTGACCTCCGCGATGGTCTCGCCGGATACCGGCGCACGGCCGGTCAGCGCGAGGTACAGTGTGGCCCCGAGCGAATACAAGTCAGCGCTCGGAGAGACGGCAGCCGGATCCTCCACCAATTCGGGAGCGCGGAGGGCAAGCTCTTCAACAGTCAATGCGCGGTTTGTGCGAAACGGCGAGGTGCGATCGACGCGGACATCAATCAGCACGGGGCTCAATCCGGCGAATAGAACCTTGTCGGGCTGAATCGATCCATGAACGAAACCTCGCTCGTGCAGGTACTTCAAGGCGTCAACAAGTGGTTCGGCCAAATCGAGTACCGATTCCCACGAAAGTCGCGAGCGATTCTCGAGCTGCGCGGCGAGCGATTCACCTTCGATTAACTCGTAGGCAAGATAGGCGTCGGATTCCTCGAACCCACCTCCGTAACACTGCACGATCGAGGGATGTTGAATCTGTTTCAGCTTTTCCCACTCGGAAGCGAATTGGCGCCTGGCTTCTTCGGTGCCGCCAAAGGGAGAGGAAAAGACTTTGACCGCCACCGCGCGGTGAAGTTGCACATGCACGGCGCGCCACACTGAACTCCGCGACGGATGATCGCCCAGCTTGGATTCGATCGCCAAAGGTCCGAGGCGGCTTCGAGGCATGATGGAAGTCGCAACCAGAAATCAAGGATGAGATGCGCCGACGAACCGCAACGGCAGCCTTCGCAGAGTTGATTATAACCGAATCGCACATCGGTTCGGGGACCCGATTCTGCTCAGCCCATTCCTTCCGACTCGTCCATGCGTGTTTCCAGTTCGCAAAAGCAGCGTGCCTTCTCGGCTTGGTAGGTTTCCAGATCCCCTTCGCTGCGGCGCCAACAAGCAACCTTCGCCTCTTCGAAATCAATAGCCCTTTCCGTATCCGCGCGAAGCCAGTCACGCATGCGGATCAGCCGATCTCGCACCGGTGATCCCACGACGACGAGCAATACGCAGTGCGTCGGTTCGAGTTGCCCGTCCACCGCATGACGCGGCTTGAGCAACATCGTCGCCGGTGCTGCCCACCGGGGAGAATCCGCGCGGCCGTAGTTCAGGCCTTCGATCAGCGACGCCGCCGGCGCGATCCCGGCCGATTCCTTGACCACTGCGAGCACGTCAATCGTGGGGCGGGCAATCAGACCAGAGATCGCCGTACTGCCAATGTGCTCGACCGCGATCACCCACCCAGCACAGCTATGCAAAATGTTGCTTCGCGTCTGCTCGAATTCCTGACGCCAACGCGCATCGTGGTGCATCAACCGGACTCGCGAGTCATTCATGTTCTTGTAACCTTCACAATCGGATCGCAAGGTGGCGAGCCGGTCATCGCGACATGGGGAGACCTCGCGCAACGCCATTGACCCCAGACGCAAAAAAACCAGGCCCGGCAAATGCCGGACCCGGTTTCATTGTCACATGATCGCAGCAGTACTGCGATCGGTCGTCCACCCAGGAATACTACTTGCTGGTCAACATTGCTAACCGCGACATTTCGAGCTGATGACGGATCGAGTCGACGTATGCAGCGTCCGCTTCACCAAGCCGCTCATTGGGCACGGTGCAGGTGCGGCCGTTGCTCTTGAGCAAGCGGACGTTGTCCGCGTTGATCTCGAACAATCGACCCTCGGTGCTGAATCTGCCCGTATTATCAATCCACGTTCGGACGCTTGTGTCATCGAGCGTCGTCAACACTCGCGACTCGGCGGCAACCACGTCGACTGTCTCGACCGCGACCACGGTCTCCTCCGCGACTGGAGCAGGCAACACTTCGATTGTCTCGTCCTCGACCACTGTCGCGGCACCGAACAAGTCTTCAAGCGACGAATCGGATGGTGCGCTTTCTTCGGGCAATCCGAACAGATCCTCGATTGCGTCCGCCGCCGGATCATCCTCGGCCGGCGCAGCTTCATCGGCTTCCTCGTCCGGTGCTGAGAACAAGTCGTCAGCCGCATCGTCGGCCGCGTCGGTGGCGGCTTCGCCTTCGGCACCACCGAACAAATCATCGAATCCGGAATCTGACGCGGGTGCTTCAGCGGCAGGCTCAGCAGCGCCGAAGATGTCGTCGGCCGCGTCATCCGCTGGGGCCTCGGCGGCAGGCTCAGCAGCGCCGAAGATGTCGTCGGCCGCGTCATCCGCTGGGGCTTCAGCGGCAGGCTCAGCAGCGCCGAAGATGTCGTCGGCCGCGTCATCCGCTGGGGCTTCGGCGGCAGGCTCAGCAGCGCCGAAAATGTCGTCGGCCGCTGCCTCGGCGGCTGGTTCATCAGCGGCGCCCGCACCAAAGATATCGTCGACAGGCATTTCTGCGGCCGGCTCAACTGCTGCGTCACCAGCACCAAAGATATCGTCCGCAGCATCGGCCGCGGGCTCTTCGGCGGAAGCACCAAAAATGTCGTCGGCCGGCGCGTCGGCGGCGGGTTCGGCAGGTGCCTCTGCAGCAGGTTCTTCAGCCGGTGCACCGAAAATGTCGTCGGCAGCATCAGCGGCAGGCTCCGCAGGTGACTCTGCTTCTCCACCGCCGAACAAGTCTTCCATCGGCTCTTCAGCAGGCGCCGCTTCCGGCGCATCGCCGAAGATGTTTTCCTCTGGTTCGGCTTCCGCCGGAGCCTCAGGTTCAGCCGGAGCCTCGGGCTCAGCCGGCGCCTCAGGTTCAGCCGGCGCCTCAGGTTCAGCCGGAGCCTCGGGCTCAGCCGGCGCTTCAGGTTCGGCCGGCGTTTCAGGTTCCGCCGGAGGTGCAAACGGATCTTCGGGCGCGGCCGGAGCTGGTTCTTCGGCCGGAGCTGGCTCTTCGGCCGGAGCTGGCTCTTCGGCCGGCGGTTCAGGTTCGTCGGCCGGCGGTTCCTCAGGCTGTTCCGCCGGCGTTTGAGTTTCTTGCGCGGCAGCGTCGCCCGCGGTCTCGGTCGACTCTACGTCTGAGGGAGAAGCAATCGAATCTGCGACCGGCACGGGTACCGGCGGCTCAACCGGCGCGGTTTCAATGGGCGTGGTCTCGACCACGTTGCTCTCGATGATCTCACTTTCGTAGATTACGCCTTCGACGACGCTGCCTTCGATGATATGTCCTTGATGGACGACTTCATTGCCACAGCAACTCACCGCCGGCGCTGAGTGATAGATCGGAGCCGCGTGGTAAACCGTCTGCGGAGCGCAAACCACGACGGGCTCACAAACGGGCACAGGCGGGCAAGTGGGCGGCGGCGGACAAGGCCGGCAGCAAGATGCTTGAGCGTTGCCTTGCATCTGTTGCAGGAACCATCCCGCGGTGGCGGGACTGGCGCCCATGAAAGTTGTCAACGTGACAACGAGTGTCCACTGAAGGATTCGTCGGACCTTACGATTCATGATTGTTGGACTCCTCCACAGCGAATCTGTGGAACGCTGGCGCGCATGAGGGTGGATTACAGGCGTGATCAAACATGACCGCGCCCGTCGTGCGATTCGCAAACCATGCTAGTTCTACGAAAATCGCGCGGCAAGCAGCGAAAACCGGTTAAAATGCCGTGGCTTGGGCCGAACGTGTCGATTTCGTCGTTTCGCGGCGGAAAACTCGCGTCCCCCACGCTTTGAGAGTGAAGCTAAACTGCGGTTTCAAAGCACGCATTTGTGGCAATTCGCGGTTTATGGGTAGACACCGGAACCATCAATTTGCTTTGACACTCCAAGAAGCGACCCCCCGCCAAAGTCGCGTGATGGTCTCGCCCCCCACAAGTATTCTTTCGTCAAAACCTGAATGATCCGGCTTCTCCAAAGCCTGTTTGCCTCGATGAGCCTCGAACGGAAGTGTCTTCTGTTCTTTGGTTCGGCGCTGATGGTCTTGATGTTCGGAGCCTTCCTGGTTGTGGAAAAGCTGGGCCGCGAGCTGGTCAAGAACACGACGCGACAACGCGCCCGTGACTTCAGTGCAGCCGAGATACTGAGACTTCACGAAGACGCGATCTGGTCGACCGGATTGCCGAGTGAGGATGTTGGTTTCAAACGCGAAACCCTCAAGGGGCTGCGCGAAGCGCTGCTTGACGAAAACGTCGAGTCGAGCATCGAGTACGAGCTTCTGGCGCTGGACGATCCGATTCGATACCAGGAACTTCCTGCTATTGGACCACCCCAAGACAGCGGCGAAATCGCCCGGTTGGAAGAACTCAACGCCGACTACCGGGCACGTCTCGCAGCGCGGATGGCCGAGGATCGCCCCGACGTTTCGCGTCCGCTCGATCTGGCCGAGAACGAACCGATGAGTCAGATGGGGCCGAGTCTCGCGTCGCCCGTCTACAAGGAGGAAGGGCCGATCGATGGCCGATACGTTTATTACACGCCTGTCTTCTTCACGCTCGAGTGCATGCAGTGCCACTCGCCGTCGGGGACCTTCTCGGTCGATCCCAATGAAGACCCGCAAAAGCTGGCGGCGCAGTATCCGTTTCGCGTCGTCAAGGTCACGATGCCCTACAAACAGACGCACGACCAGACAACGGCGATTCGTGCGATCGTCGTCGCCCTGGGAATGTTGATTGTCGCCGTCACCCTGTTTGTTCTGCACGCCATCGTCCGCCATTTGGTGCTCTACCCGATGTATCACTTGCGTGACGTCAGCGATGCGATCACGCACGGCGATACGAACCAGCGAGCCACGATCGAAACCGAAGACGAGTTTCGTGAACTGGCCGACGCGTTCAACCGAATGCTTCGCCACCTCACCGAAACCCAGGACCAGATCCAGGAGGTCAACCACGAACTCGATGCCCGCGTCGACCAGCTCGCACAGCTGAACCTGCAGCTTTACGAAGCCAATCGCCTCAAGAGTGACTTCCTTGCGAACATGAGTCACGAACTTCGTACGCCACTGAACAGCATCATCGGGTTTTCGGAGGTGCTTCAGGGAATCGACGCCCTCGACGAGAAACAGCGCCGTTACGCATCGAATATCCAAAAGAGCGGACGTTTGCTGCTCGAAATGATCAACGACATTCTCGATCTGGCGAAAGTCGAAGCAGGGAAAATGGAAGTCAAACGCGGCGAGTTCGACCTCCGACGTCTGGTTTCGGCCCAGTGCGACATGATCCAGTCACTTTCGGAAGACAAAAACATCTCGTTGTCAGTCGACGTGCCCGAGGATTTACCCAAGGCGTACCAGGACCCCAACAAGATGGGCCAGATCCTCAACAACCTGCTCAGCAACGCGATCAAATTCACACCCGAGGGTGGCATGATCACAGTGCGGGTATCGGACCTGGAAAACGGCCAGTTCCAGCTTCAGGTCAACGACACGGGTGTGGGCATCGCCGAGGAAGACCAGTCGATCATCTTTCAGAAATTTCGCCAGAGCCGAAAAGTCCTCGATGGCGAAGGGTTGACTCGCGAATTCGCCGGCACTGGGCTCGGGCTTTCGATCGTGATGGAGTTGGCGAAGTTGCTTGGCGGCGAAGTCGATTTCAACAGTGAGCTCGGCCGTGGAAGCTCCTTCTGGGTCAACCTGCCGTGGCGATTGGAGGATTCGGTCCCCGTCGAAATGGCCTCCAGCGTCACCGGGCACGAAACGCCGGTGACACCCGCTTGAGGGTCCGTTTCGTGACCTATCTTTCAGAGTCATCCGGTGCGCGCCGGGTGTAGACCGGCGTTTTCCACGCCGCTCGGGACGGTTAATCGATCGAACCGTCATAACGTGAACGTTCCCAAGTGCAGCGACCGCTCCGGCGCACGCCGCTCACACCGATGTCGAACCCATGGAACTTCTGATTGTCCTGTTCGCGATCGCCGCCATGGCGTGGATCCTGCCGCTGGTAAAGCATGGCCGGTTGATCTTCGTCGCGATGGCGGTGTTGGTGATCGGCACGGTGTTCGGCCCGCCTTTCTTCGCGTTCGATGGATTCATTCAGTTCAGTTTCGACCGATTCGTCTGGTTCAGCACATTTGCGTTGGCGGTGATCGCGTGGCGGCTGGGACACGTTCGAATTCCCAAGTTGACGCGCATGGATTGGGTCGTGATCGGAATCGTGGGCTGGTTCTTCGTCAGCGCGCTGCGCGGTGGTCCCGTTCCCACGGGCAGCTCGCCAGTGGCAAGGTGGTTTTTCTACATCATGATGCCGGCGTGGATGTATGTCCTGGCGAGGATCGTTGACCTGCGTTCACTCGACATACGTTGGTTGCTCCGGGGCTTGATCGTGCTCGGCGTCTACCTTGCCGCCACGGCCGCCCTGGAAATCGCAGGCGCCCACTCGTTTGTATTTCCCTCGTTCATCACCGATCCCGAGATTTGGGAGTTTTACGGGCGAGGCCGTGGTCCGTTGATGAATCCAGCCGGCAATGGAATCGTGATGAGTTTGTCGTTGGCCGCAGCGATCGTTGGCTGGATGCACGCGGGCCGTTTGGGCAAATTGACCTACGCATTGTTAGCCCTCGTCTTGTTGGCGGGCATCTACGCGACCATGACGCGAAGCGCATGGCTCGGCGCCGCCGCCGTGGTCGCGGTCATCGCACTGATCCACTTACCGCGATGGGTGCGGGTCCTCGGTTTGGCGAGCGTGGTGATCGTCGGCGGTATGTCCGTCACCGGGTTCAAGGACGAACTGATTCGCATGAAACGAGACAAGAACCTTTCGGCCGCCGATGCCGAAGACTCAATCAAGCTCCGACCGCTTCTCGCCGTCGTGGCATGGGAGATGTTCAAGGACCGGCCGATCATCGGTCACGGTTATGGACATTATTTCGAGCACAACGACCGCTTCCACAACAACCGCAGCTACGACTTGCCGTTGGAACATGCTCGCACCTATGCTCAACACAACGTGTTGCTGGCGATTCTGGTCGATACCGGAATGGTTGGGCTCGGTATGTTTGCCGGGCTGTTGACGATGTTGGCGGGGATTGGGTGGCAACAGGCCCGAAAGAATCAAGGTCCGGCCGAAGGTCGGTGGGTGGGATTGTTGCTGCTTGCCGCCCTTGCCGCTTACCTGGGCAACGGGATGTTCCACGATGTGATGATTATCCCGATGGTCCACATGTTCCTGTTCTTCATTGCCGGGTTGGGCGTGACGGTCCACCAGTGCGGACTCGATCAGCGGGCCGTCGAACCGGCGAGAAATCGACAACGGATCGTGGGCCGAGCGGCAACAGTCTGAAGGCACCGGCAGGTATAATCTCGGCGATGATTCGTTTCTCTCGCCGCGAGATCTGTTCATGATGCCGACGCCCTTTGACGACCGACGACCCTGCTTCCTTCTGATCTGCTTCTTTTTCTCGGTCGCGGGCCTGATGGGCAACGCGGTGGACCTCGACGCCAAGCAACCTAATGTGATCGTGATCATGGCCGATGATCTCGGCTACGGCGATCTTTCATGTTACGGCGCGACAGCGCTGGAAACACCCAACATCGACCGCCTTGCGAGCCAGGGCATTCGGTTCACAAGCGGTTACTGCAGTGCGTCGACCTGCACACCGACCCGCTACTCGTTTCTGACCGGAACCTACGCGTTTCGACAGGAGGGAACCGGCATCGCGCCGCCCAACAGCCCCGCTTTGATCCGACCCGGGACAGCCACGATTGCATCCCTGCTCCAGGGCGTCGGTTACAAGACTGCGGTGATCGGTAAATGGCATCTCGGACTCGGCGTCGACCAGCCTGATTGGAATGGCGAACTGAAGCCGGGCCCGCTTGAAATCGGATTCGACCACTGCTTTCTGCTGCCGACCACCAACGACCGGGTCCCTCAGGTTTATGTGCAGGACCACCGGGTTTTGAATCTCGACCCGAAGGATCCGCTTTGGGTCGGCAACAAAAAACCGAGCGAAGACCATCCAACCGGCATCACTCATCGTCACACTTTGAAAATGGACTGGTCACACGGTCACAATTCGACGATTCACAATGGGATCAGCCGTATCGGCTTTTACACCGGTGGTCATGCCGCGCGTTTCCGCGACGAGGATCTCTCGGACAAGTGGGTCCAGCAATCGATCAAGTGGATCGAATCGAACAAGGCCAACCCGTTTTTTCTGTTCTTCTCGTCGCACGATTTGCACGTGCCTCGGATCGTTCACGAGCGATTCCAGGGCAAGACTTCCCTCGGACCTCGCGGCGACGCAATCGTTGAACTCGATTGGTGCGTAGGCGAATTGATGCAAACGCTTGACCGTCTCGAGCTCGCCGAGAATACCCTCGTCGTATTCTGCAGCGACAACGGACCGGTGCTTGATGACGGGTACAAAGACGATGCGATCGAGAAAATCGGTGACCACAAGGCGGCGGGCCCCTACCAGGGCGGAAAGTACAACGTCTTCGAAGGCGGCACACGAACGCCTTTCATCACCCGCTGGACCGGACGCATTCCCGCTGGCGTGTCGGACAAGATCGTTTGCACCGTCGATTTGGCCGCCAGCTGTGCGGCGCTCGCCGGAGCCGAGCTTCCATCCGACGACTGTCTGGACAGCTTCGATGTCCACCCGGCGCTCCTGGGCGAAAAAGATGCCCAGGGCCGAGATCATGTGGTCCAGCAGGACAACGGCCGCGGGGGTAACTATGGGCTCAGAGCCGGAAACTGGAAACTGCTGCGTCACGATTCCAAAAAGACAAAAAATTCCGAATTGCGGCTGCAGGGACGCCCCGTCGCAGAGTACCAACTCTTTGACCTGCAATCAGATCCGGGCGAAAGAAACAACGTGATCGACCAGCACGTTGACATCGCACGCGAATTGAAAGACCAATTGGAACAGCTGATCGAGGCAGGTCGCAGCCGACCGTGAATTGGCGCCTCGGCATTCAACGGCTCGACGTTGCCAACCGATCTTCGACCACGCGTTCGGGTATCGAAATCCGCCGATAGCGAAATTCCGCGAACATCATCGTCAAGTTGACGAAGGTGATCACCGTGCCCGTGATGAAAACCAGCAAGGCGAGCGTTCCGCTATACGAACTCTCGAATGCTTCAACCATCGTCCATGCCCAATCGATCGCTTCCATTGGCGTATAGGTATAGGGGGGTGATCCAGTGAAAACGACTGAGAGAATGATCGGCAAAACAGCGGCCAATCCCATCACGCCCAACATCGTTCCGATCGGAATCGAAAGCATCCGGCCGAATCGATTGCACAACGGCATCGCAATCAGTCGCACGATGCCCAAGTAAGCCATCAGGTATCCGATGATCAGAATTGCGAACGTAAGCGGGTCGGTCCGCGCGCTGTCGGCGTCGACCAGCGCGGCAAACGCACCCACCGTCAACGTAGCGACGCCCCCGCTGGTGATCGCGAATACGTAGCCGGTTCCCGGACCCGGATTGAACCAGGTCAGCAGCGTACGCGTCGCATAGGTGCTCGGCAATCCTCGTTGCACCCGGGGACTCAATTCGGGTGACTCGCTCAGCATCAGTGTCCCCATCACCAACCAGTACCCACCGAGGACCATCATGCCGAAATTCAACACTTCACCGTCGTCGTACCAGAGTCCCAGAAAAGCGATGGTTGCTATCCAAAGCAGTTGCTGAATGAACATGCTCCAACGCAATCCGGTCGATCGATTCTCAGTCACCGGCGCGATCCGGGCTGCGGCCGCCTTGATAAATATCGCCGCGCAGGATGCACCCACGATCAAATACATCAGCGTGAACATGATCGCGTCAGGATCCGATCCCATATCATAGTCGATCACCGCGTTCAAACTGAAACCCGCGCACAAGAATTCCGCGAATACAATGACCGCCAATACTCCGAGCAGCGCCAGAGTCTGCATCGCACGGGTGGGGGCGAGCGTCGCGAGCATCAGCGAAAACGATGTGACCAACAGCGCTGTAAAAAACACGATTGCCAACAACATCGCGATCATCGGCAAATTCACACCGCGAAGCAGATACGTGAACGCCAAGCAGGGAACGATCGCGGCGAAGTAGATCATCATCTGCAACACGGCGCTGTTCAGCTTGCCGACGACGATCCGCATGGATGAAAGCTGCGTGATGACCAGCATCTCGAATGTGTCGTCGTCAATCTCGGCGGCGAGGGAACGATGCGCGGCAAGTGGCACCATCCCAATCAACGGAATCGCAAGGATAAAGTAGTATCCGATCAACAGACTTTCGCCCGTTGGCACGTAATAGACATCCGGTGCATTCACCACGACGCCGAGAATCGTCCACACGCAGGTTGCCGCCAGCAACAAAAAGAAGGTCACCAGGAACTGGCGACTCTTCAGCGATTGACGGGCCTCCTTGACCAGAATCGGATTCAACCACTCGGCAATTTTTCGGCCCGCGCGATCGATCCAGCCCCAGACACCCTCGCCTTCGACATCGCTCGCCAGAGGATGGTACGGGACTTCGCCGGATCCGCCGCCAAGGGTGCAGGTTTCGGACGACGGAGGCGGGGCGAGCGGATCCGCAGCAACCTGGTTCGCTTCACTCATTGCACGCGACCCTGAGTGATTCGCAGGAATACGTCCTCGAGCGTCTCATCCTTCGACACAAACTCGAGCACGCCAATTCTCGCGTCGGCCAAAGCGTGAAGCACACGGATTTGTTCGTCGTCATCGCCGTCGATTGAGAAATGGATGCGAGCATCCTCGACTCGTAGATCGTGGACCGAAGCAAGCGAGGAAAGTAAATTCATCGCCTCCTCGGTGCCCCCCGCAACCCGGACGAAAATATCGCGCGACGGGGCTAACGTATTGCGAATCTCCTCGACCGTTCCCCGCGCCAACAAGCGGCCCTGCTCGATGATTCCGACGCGGTCGCACATCTCGGCAAGTTCGGTCAAGATATGGCTGCTAACCAGAATCGTCTTGTTCTCCGCAGCCAGAGAGCGAATGATTCGACGCAACTCAATCCGGGCACGCGGATCCAGACCGGCCGCAGGCTCGTCGAGAATCAAGACGGCCGGGTCATGTATTAGCGCGCGACCTAAACAAAGACGCTGGCGCATTCCCTTGCTCAGCCCGCGAATCGGTTTGTATGCCAGGGCACGCAGCCCGGTGAAATCCATGACCCATCGCAGACGCCGCGTCCGCTCGCGTCCCACCAACCCGTAGGACCTCGCAAAGAAATCGAGATACTCGGCACAGTTCGTATCAGCATACGTTCCGAAACTGTCCGGCATGAAACCGAGCCGAGAGCGCACTCGATCAGGATCATTAACCGATGAAATCCCTTCGACGAATGCTTCGCCCGCAGTCGGCAATTCCAAGGTCGACAGTATCCGCATGCTCGTGGTCTTACCGGCGCCGTTGGGACCGATGTAACCGAAGACACTTCCACGGGGGACTTCGAAGGAAACATGGTCGACCGCGCGCGTCGAGCCAAAGTCTCGGCACAGTCCCCTCAACTCGATCACCGGGCCGGTCCACTCGGTCCCCACCGGCTTTGGATCCGAGGCGTCCATCTTGATCAAGGAATCTCTCCCATCACCACATGCACGCTGTTGAGCACGACCGCCCCCTCGACGCCCAACCTCTCGTCGATCAATCGCGCCGTGGCCACGAAGGAACCGGCGGGCATGTTGGTCGACCAGGCATCGAGACGTTTCTCCAAAAAACTGACCTGGAGTCCCGTACCGGGTCCCCAGCCGCGCCGGTTTTGCTGGAGCATCGGGACCGATCCGAGGGGCGGCAGAACATCAGGTCCGAGCAATTGCACAACCGTCGCCTCTCCGCCCGGAACCAAAGCAACGGAATTCCCGGGAGTGATGTTCTCTGCTTGCCAGTACTTTCCATTTGAATCGCGACACACCAGTCGAATTAACTCACAGGAAAGGTGACTGGTGACGGAGCTGTCTTCAATCGTGAACGAGAATTCGATTGGGTTGGACGTTTTCCGCGGACGCGTGATCAAGTATTGCACCTGGGCGCGGGTTGGAAGAAAGTCGGCGGCGAGGTATTGATCCGCTGCCGTGACGGAGATTTCGCCACGACGTGAAGATTGACCGTAGGAGTGGTAGTACCGGTCGAACGCGGGCGTATTTCGTACCGGGTAAATGCTTGCCTCACGCGGAACGCGAATTCCGTCACGGCTGCCGAACACGGCATAGTAGGTCTGTCGTGATTGCTCGGTGGTGTACCCGTTTCGCAGATCGATCCAACTTAATTGTCGCGAGCGAATCTTGGTTCTGGTCCCGTCGGCCCCCAGGGCATATGCAAACAAGCTGAGTGTGACCAACATCGCCAGCGTGGGCGCGACGAAATACAGCAGGTACAACCGTTGGCGTTTGCGAAAGAAAAAGTAACACAGCGGGCCGATTAAAATCGCGAACATCGTATTCAACAAGACAAACGACTTGACCGGCGGCTGACCCACCGACGGTATCAACCACATCCAGTAATTGTCGTTTCCGCGGGGAACATCGATTCCCATCCGCTCGGACCAGTTCGTCGTGCCGGGATGATGGATATCGACGACGGACTTCCAAAACTGGTACGACCCCGGAAATGGATCGTCAGGCCCGATCGACACGACTGTTCCGAGTCCGAATGATCCGAGACTGATCTGTCCAGCGATCTCGCTTTTCGAAACCGTCTGAGTGAAAGGATGGCCGGCACGTTTCAACTTTTGGAGGATGACTCCCCGAGTCAGAAGTTTCAAATCGTTTTGGTACGAATAGTGGCTCGATTCCTTCGTCACGCCGCTCCACGGCTCGTACATCAACTTCGTCGTGTCATTGGGCATTTTCAGATTCAGCTGGCCAGCAATGTTGGCCGGCGAGGTCACAACATTGACCGGCACCGAATCAAGCTGCATGCCGCCGAGCAGTGAGCCATCGGAGCTTCTCTCTGCGGCATAGACCCAAAGATTGCCGCCGGCAGCCAACCAATTCAACAGAGGCTCGAGCCGTTGCGGTTGATCCCTTTCGATTCGCTCGAGCAGCGGGGCTGCGACCAGGATTACGTCGAGCTGGGAATATCCGAGCCAATCGTCATGCAAGTTCGAGTCGTCAATCAAACGGAACTGCACCCACGCCGGTTGCACGATGCCAGCCAGCTTGCGAGCGGCGGCGTGATCCAACCGCTTTGCATCTGCATCCTCTGGTAACGGCCCGTTGCCGAGGACTGTCACCAACGAACGAACGTCGGGATAGATCTTCCATGGTTCATCAAACGTTTCCGAATCAGCAACAGCCAGGATCCCGACCGAAGTCGTCTGCTGGGCAAAACGCGTCCGCAATCCGCTGGCAAGATGGAAAAGCCCGCCAGCCGAATCGATCGGTTCACCATCCTCGAGAATGCTCAGCTCGACCGAGTCCCATGGGTAGTAGTGGGGAACGTAAAGGGTGTGTGAAAAAGTTGCCAAGCCTTCGGGGATCGTGATCGCTTTGGTTAGCGTGAAGTCGAGTTCGGTGGCGCCGTAGTTGTGGGGTGAAACGACGACCTGCAAATGTCGATCGCGCGTGAACGTCTGGCCCAGCGGAGAAAATTTCAAATACACCGGTTGGTAACCGTTCCCGGCAACCGTCTCGACATCGGCAACCATCACGAAGCCAGCCGCACCGGGTTTCAGCGGCAAGCTTCCCAATCGGCTCGTTTCTCCGCGAGCGAGCAAAGGAAACGTCCCCGAGCCGACCATGCAGGCAAGAAACGGAAAGACAAATCGGCAACAAGACCGCACCTACGAATCTCCATCCTGATGAATCGTTCCGCCCCCCGACAGACCATCCCGCGGCGATGGATCATCCTGCGGCGACCGTTCATCTTGCCACGTCGCGTCACCTTGCGCCGCGGCAATGGCGTCACGAATCGGCATCGTGGTCACATTGAACAAGTTCGCGACAAGAAACAGAAACGCGTACGCCAGGAAACAACCGATCGTCGTTGCCATCATCAACGAGACGATCTTGGCCCAAGAATGATTGGTGACCACCGCGGCGCGCAAGGTGTACATCACGACCGCGCTGACACCAATCAGAAAGATAAAAAACCGAATCGAGAATTGAGGCATCAACCGTTCTCGGACCAGCTGCGAATCGGTGCTGGGCGAATTCACGGTGTGATTCCCTGGAGATCAAAAAAAGGAGCGACGATCCATGGTTCCATTGGAACAATCACGCCATCAATCGATCGCGCGAACTCGGATATTTTTGAACTCCGTCCACATGGGCTTGCCCGCATGCAATTGCAGAGCAAGGATGCCTTCGGTCAGGGCTCGAT
>JAHELS010000257.1 GCA_024644085.1 Rhodopirellula sp. | reverse complement strand
CCCGGTTGGCCGACCTTTTGACGTTGCGTGTACAGTTGGTCGTCGAGCATGAAGGCGTGCCCGCGTTCTTCGCGAAAATCGACACTGAACGCGTATCCGGCCCACATGCGTTTCAACTGGGGAACCGTCTCCAGCTTGCTGCGTGAGACGACGTTTCGAGGATCGAACTCGGACGCGACACTGGGGATCGCTTCGCTGCCACCGTAAAGCGTCTGCTGCATGTCGGCGGTTTTGAGATAGTCTTCGTAGTGTTGGGGGAAGTTTTGGCCCCAAACGGCCGGATCTGCCGTGTCGTCAGTCAGCTCGACCACTTGAACGAACGGAGAGCGGGCTTCCTGCTTGCGGTTGAAGATATTGACCAACAGCAACGCGATCGCAAAGCACAACAAGGCTGACGTAAGCGTCGCCACGACGTAGGGCAGGAATCGTTTGTTGGATTTCTGCATCATCAATTACTCTTTCGACAATTCGCAACGATCATAATCAGGGACTGTCATGCCCGACGGTGGAATGACAATGCAGGCATGCAATGACGTTGTCGGCATCGTCCGCCGACAGTGATTCGATTGCGTGAACAAAGTTTTGGTGACAGTGTCGACAATTCTGTTCCACCACGCCGCGGTTGTAATCGTGCATGATGATTCGATCGGGAAAATTGCCAGTCGTGAACGCGAGTGAGTGAAGAATCCCGTTCCGCGTTTTACACGCATACTTGCCGACGGTTCCATGCGGTGCATGACAATCATTGCACTGGGCGAATTTTCCATGAGACGATTTCGTCCAGGCGTCGAGATGCCGCTGCATCACGTGGCAATTGGCGCAGGCCGCGGAATCATTTGTAAGGTACGAGGTTCCTTGGGCATAACCAAACACGAACACTCCCAGGCCCAAGGCGCAGCCCGCCACGATCGAAATGATCACCAACAGAATTGCGACAGGCGATTTCATCGTTCGCAACTGAACTCTCCATCAATCCCGTCGAATGAACTTTATTGAACGGTACGATCGAGCCACTGGGCGATTTCTTTCGGATCATCCATCAACTTCAGACGTTTGATGTCGACCTCATCAATGCAACGCTTTTCCCGGACGGTGGTGTCCAGCCAGTCGACGAGCGGACTCCAGAAGTCACTGCCCACGAGCACGACGGGAAACTGCGAGAGTTTTTCGGTCTGGATCAGGGTCAGCGATTCAAATAGTTCATCAAACGTTCCGAATCCGCCGGGAAAGATCAGAAAGCCGCGCGAGTATTTTGCAAACATCATTTTGCGGACAAAAAAATAACGACATTGGTACGACACATCGCAAAAGGAGTTTAATGTTTGTTCATAAGGCAACTCGATATTGAGTCCAATCGACGGGCTGCCGGCAGCTCGCGCGCCGCGGTTGGCCGCTTCCATGATTCCCGGTCCGCCGCCGGTAATGATGGCAAAGCCACGTTCACCGAGCAACTGGCTTGTGTGTCGGGCTGTTTCATACGACGGATCACTGTCGGGCAAACGCGCACTACCAAACACGGCCACCGCCCGCCGGCGTCCATCGAGTGCGCGCGTCATCGCTTCGATACCCTGGATCATGTCGCTTTGGATTCGCAGCACGCGCCACGGATCCTCGTGCAAGAAACTGACCGGTCGACGAACGCTGCTATCAAGGAATTCGAGATCGGGGTCCCGGCCCCTGGGCAACAAATCTTCCGCTTTGTTTGCCGGAACAGATTGGTCGGCTATGACAGAAACGGATTCTTCAGGTGCCGCTTCTTGATTCACAGGACGTTGCGCCACGATGGCAATCTCCTGGTTGTTCTCAACAAGGCTTGGCCCTTCATCGTTGAAAACGTGTTCCATCCCATACGCCGGGACCGAGACGTCGAAACCGAAACGCTTTTGGATTGCTTCTTGTAACACCAGTGCCGCCTGTTCTTCGCCATGTGTCAAAAACACCTTGCGCGGCGGCTGCTCGAAGTGGCCGAGCCATTGGATCAACCCCTGGCGATCGGCGTGACCGGAAAACCCCAGGAGCTGCTCGATTCGTGCCTCCACTCGATACTCACGGCCATGGATACGAACCTCTGATTCGCCTGAAACGATCCGGCGCCCCAACGTTCCTTGCGCCTGGAAACCGACAAACAAGATCGTCGATTCGGGCCGGCTGATGTTGTGCCTCAGGTGGTGTTTGATTCTGCCTGCCGTACACATCCCGGCCGGCGCCATGATGATGCAGGGCGATGCGGTCTGATCGATCGTTCTGGATTCCTCCCTGCTGCGAGTGAGTTGCAATCCGGGAAAGCGCAGCGGCGGCTCGTCGGCCTGCACAAGGCGTTGGGTTTCTTCGTCAAGCCAGTCTTCGTAGTGTCGGAAAATGTTGGTAACGTCGTATGCCATCGGGCTGTCGAGGAAGATTGGAATGCGGGGAATCTTGTTTTGATGGACCAAGCGACTGATGTAATACATCATCTCCTGGGCCCGTTCGACCGCAAACACAGGGATTACCAGGTTGCCACCTGCCGCGATCGTGCGCTGGACGATGCCTTCGAGTTGTTCCTCGATACTGCCGTGACCATCGTGGTCGCGATCGCCGTAGGTCGATTCCATCACGACATAATCGGCCCGGCGAAAGTAAGTCGGATTGTGGATCAGCGGCTTCTCATGCTGGCCAAGGTCTCCCGAAAAAAGGATGGTTCGCTCGCGATCCGATTCACGCATGATGATTTCGAGTACGGCGGATCCGAGAATGTGTCCCGCGTCGTGCCAGGTGGCGGTGATGTCGGGCGTGATGCCGATGGGCTCGCGGTAGCCAACTGAGCGAAACAGTTTCATGGCCTTGGAGACGTCGTCGTCGGTATACAGCGGCACGGCGGGGCGCGGGTCATCACGTCCTTCCTTTCGATGTCGGCGCTGCTTGTATTTCACATCCTCGGCTTGGATCTTCGCCGAATCCCTGAGCATCACCTCGGCCAGATCAACGGTCGGCCGGGTCGCGTAGACCTTGCCGCGAAAACCTTCCGCGACGAACCTCGGAATCAATCCGATATGATCGATGTGCGCATGGGTGACCAGTAAGGCGTCGACCTTGTTGGCACGTATCGGGCAAGGTTCCCAATTGCGTGAAGCAAACTCGCGTTCCTGGACCATGCCACAATCGATCATCACTGTCGTGCCGGATGATTCCAGACAGTAGCGTGAACCGGTGACGTTTCGATTGGCTCCCAGAAATGTCAGCTTCAAAGTTCGCTCCCTTGTCTTGCGTGGAATCCGACATCAATGCAAACCAGATACCAGGTTTTCGCTACCATCTTCACACCTGAGCGGTATCGCACAACCGCCTCCTCCACGTGATTCGGGGTCGGCCGGAATAAACCAGGTTTATTATGCTCTGCCGAGTGGCGCGGCGTCGGCGGCACTGGTAAGTTTGCCGGCCGCGAACCTGCGTCGCAGCCATTTCTCGAATCCTACGATCATGTACGTTGCAGCGCCGGTGAGCAGGATTCGCCACCAGGCATCCCAGCCGATCGGCGCGCTGTGAAAGATGCGGTTCATGACGGGGACGTAAGTGAACGCGAGTTGCAGCACCAACATCGAAGCGACACCGAGGCCAATCCAGTGATTGGAGAGCAACCCCAGCTCGAACATCGACTTGGTGAGCGAGCGGCAGTTGAACAGGTAAAACAGTTCGACCATCACGAACACGTTCACGGCAACCGTGCGGGCAACGATTTCGCTGTAACCTTGTCCAATCGCCCACTCGAATGAACCAAAGGCCCCGACCAGCATGACGAGCGAGACAAGAACAATTCGGCCAATCAATTCACCACTCAGGATCGGGGATCGCGGATTGCGCGGCGGCCGATTCATGATGTCGTCTTCTTTGGGCTCGAAGGCGAGCATCAATCCCAACAAGACGGCGGTGGTCATGTTGATCCAAAGAATCTGGACCGGCAGGATCGGCAAGGCAACTCCCACGAAGATCGCGGCCAGTATCACCAATCCCTCGCCCATGTTCGTGGGCAGAGTCCAAACGATGAACTTCGTCAGATTATCGAATACGCCGCGTCCCTCTTCGACGGCAGCTTCGATCGTTGCGAAATTGTCGTCGGTGAGCACCATGTCAGCCGCTTCCTTGGCGACCTCCGTTCCACCGATCCCCATCGCCACACCGATGTCGGCCTGCTTCAAAGCTGGCGCGTCGTTGACGCCGTCACCGGTCATCGCGACGACGTGGCCGTGGGCCTGCAAGGCGCGAACGAGGCGCAGCTTCAGCTCCGGCGTCGCCCGTGCGAAGACCGCCACCTGATCGGCAATCGCGATCAGTTGTTGGTCGGTTGTCTCGGCAAGATCGCGAGCCGTCTTGACCTCCGGCGTGTGCTCGGTTCCAGGGTCCATTCCATCGAGGCCAAGTTGCAGTGCAATCGCATGTGCCGTCTTGGCGTGATCCCCGGTGATCATTTTCACGCGGACTCCCGCGGTCTGGCAGGCTTTGATCGCAGCCACCGCTTCGGCACGCGGGGGATCGATCATGCCCTGCAATCCGAAGAAGACCAGTTCGCCAATGTCCGCGTGCGTGATAACGCTGGTCGACTGGGGAAGTACTTTTCCGGCGAATGCCAACACCCGCAGCCCGTCTGCAGCCATCGCTTCGACCTGGCGATGAACCATCTCGATGTCCAACGGACATGTCTCACCCGATGCCGTCAACGCGACAGGGCATTTTGAAAGGATGACTTCAACAGCTCCTTTCACGTAAAGCTGCCGTCCGTGATCCGACACGCTTTGGTGCAACGTCGCCATGTACTGGTGCTGCGACTCGAAGGGAATCGTATCGAGTCGCGGCGAATCCGTTTCGAGCTGCTTGCCACTGAAACCCGCTTTGCCGGCGACGGCGATCAACGCACCTTCGGTTGGGTCGCCTTGCACGCGCCATACGGACTCGGAAAGTACCAACTGCGAGTCGTTGCACATCAGCCCCGCCAGCAAACAATGACGCGCCGCCGCATTGGACAAGACCTCGCGATCCTTCCCGGAGGCTTGAATCTGGCCGCTCGGTTCGTAACCGCTGCCGGAAGCGGTGAACAACTGTCCGTCCGCACAGATCTCACGAACGGTCATCTGGTTCACGGTCAACGTGCCGGTTTTATCCGAACAGATCACGGTCGTGCCACCAAGCGTTTCCACGGCCGGAAGCTTGCGAATGATCGCACGTCGGCGTGCCATACGGGCGACGCCGATCGCCAGCGTGATCGTCACGGCGGCGGGCAATCCTTCGGGTATCGCGCCCACTGCCAAGGCAACGGCCGCCATGAACATTTCGAACTTGGCTTGCCCCCGGTAGACGCCGACGGCAAACGTGACGGCCGCCAACAACAGGATCACCACCAACAACACGCGACTGAATTTGGCGATCTTTCGCGTTAGCGGTGTTTCCAGGACGTCGGCCAGCGAGATCAGTTCCGAAATCCGTCCGACTTCGGTCTTCGCTCCGATCGCAACCACAACACCGCGCCCCTGGCCGTAAGTCACCAACGTGGAGGCATATGACATGTTGCGGCGTTCAGCCAGCGGCGTCTCTAAATCCAACTCGATCGACTTCTTATCGACCGGGACCGATTCGCCAGTCAGAGCCGACTCGTCCACCTGCAGATCTCGCGACCGCAAAAGCCGCAGATCCGCCGGAACCTTGTCGCCGGATTGCAACAGCACCACGTCACCGGGCACCAATTCGGTTGACGGAACGGTCCGAGTTTCTCCAAAGCGAATCACTCGAGCTTCGGTCAGCGTTGTCCTGGCCAAGGCTTCCAGTGCTTTGGCTGCCTTCGATTCCTGGAGATAACCAATGACGGCATTGACCAGCACGACCCCGAATATTACGCACGCATCGACCCACTCATCCAACAATGCGGTGATCACCGCTGCGGTCAGAAGGATGTAAAGCAGAGGCTGATGAAACTGCAACAGAAAGCGTATCAACCTACCCGGACCGCCGCGAAGCGGAATCGCATTGGGACCGAAGTGCTGCTGCCGTGCCTCAACCTCAAACCGATCCAGCCCCTTGTCCGGGTCGCTGGTCAGCAACCGAACGACTTCATCGGCCGACGTATGGTGCCACAATCGTTCTATCAGGGTTTCCATGCATCCTCTTTTGATGACGATCGCCGCGAACAAATCCCATCGATTGGCTGTGCGATAAAGCACATGCATCACAGGGGCACGCAGAATGTGTCATTTTGTCCCGCGCAAATCAGCTTTCGCTGGATCAGCCCTCGGGCTGAATGGGGCTCACAAAGCTCGATGGTTTGAGCGCCAGTACCGAGCATTCCATACGGTTGAGCATTTGTTCGGCCGTATTGCCCATGACAACGCCCGATACCCCGCTGCGTGCAACAGTACCCATCACAACAAGGTCGACGTCGTTCTTGCGAGCGAAGCGGGGAATGACATCGGCCGGTTCACCCTCGATCAAATGCACATTGTCATCTGCAGCATGGCTTCCATGTTCTTTTAGAAATTTTTCCAAGTGCATTTCGGTCTGATCGTGATTCCTTTTCACCAACTTGGCAAACTCGTCGGGATCCATTCGACGCTGCAGGAAAAGCTCGTTCCAAACCGACCAGGCATGCACAATCGAGAAAAACCCGCCATGGTAGTGACTGATGGACTTGGCTAACTCGAAAACCCTGTTGTTGAGCTCCGCGTCGAGCGTGTCTTCGGTCGAAGTGTCAACGCACCCAAGCACATGCTGGAATTTCACTCGCGATGGGTTGATCAACCAGACCGCACAGGGGCATTTCCGCATCAATCGAATGCCGGTGTTGCCGAAGAAGCCTTGCCGGCGACTCTGTTTGCCCTTATGAATGCGCAACACCAGGTCGTGCGCCGCGCGCATCACCTCGCGAATGACAGCGACTGAGGTTTTGCCATGGAGCACTCGTGTCTCGACGTTGACGCCTCTTTCGCGGATCTGCGCCGCCAGCGCATCGAGCTTTGCCTGTTTCTCGTCCCGCATCAGTTCCGCCATATGTTGGTGGTCTTTCATGGTCAATCGAACGGTCCAGGGGAAATCGGGAACGACATCGACGATCTTCAGTGACGCACCGTTGTGCACGGCAACCTCGGCGGCTTCCTCAACGATCGGGTGCTCCTCCAATCGGGTGTCGGTGGCGACGAGGATGTTTTGGAAACATTTCATGGTTGTTCGGTGGGGGAAAAAAGGAGATGAAACAGGTCGCTTGCTCAATCAGACGTGGCAAAACTTCGACATCTGCTGGCAATTCATTTTCCAGCCGGCGGCAGCGCCCGCTCCAAGGTACGAAAGGAATGTTTCGATGCTTGCCGCTCGGGCAGCAATCCGGTTGTTACGCGCACTAAAACCCTGTTGTTCGATCTGGAAGCAAACACCGCGCCAATACGATCCAGAATCCATCGCACAGCGCGGTCCGCAAGATCTCGACGATGTTCGACCCCGTAACGACGTGACCCAGCCGGGTCGGTTTTCGACGGGGACGGCCGTTGGTCACAGGGATCACGCAAGCGATATTGGTTCAAAAAAACGATAATCCGCGTTCGTGCAAAGTCGAGCACCGAGCTTACCGGCGCGCCGAACGATTGGCTGCGTCCGGGTGGTCTCCGACGAAGTTCTCAAGCATTCGCTCTGTTCCGCAACTCCAGCAAACGGCGCGTCCGCTGTCGATTCGATTTCGACACTTGGGACATTCCCATGCGTTGGCGTACTTTTGTTGCAACGCGATCAGTAGTTTGGCAGCAGCGGTATGTTCGCGTGAATCGACCAGGACGTGATATTCGTCGGATTCAAATTCGCCGCTGGGATAAACCGTATCACCCTGCTCGGTGCGCACGAAACACGCGATGGATCGTGAATCAAGATGTGATGCCAGGAAATAAGCTTCGTCCACTGAACCACAGACGGCGAGATTTGTGAACCCGGCATGAGTCCTATCCTGGGTCTGCGGAAGGGGGACCGCCATTAACACGATAGCGTTAGGATCCAAGTCGCGATTCTGAGGTTCCATTCC
>JAHELS010000256.1 GCA_024644085.1 Rhodopirellula sp. | reverse complement strand
CGATCGAGGCCGAAGGCTGGAACATCGCCTTCACGCCCACCAACGAGCTGAAGAAAACTCACATCCTGTTCCCCGAGTTCACACCGACGGATCTCGAAAGCGGATACAAGAAGAGCACGATCGAAATTACGACTGCGGGCGAACAGACCGTCAAAGCGGACGCTTTGCTGACCGCCGAAGTTCGGGACCGCTAACCGCAAATGCGGGTTTTTTTTCGTTGGCCCAGGATCACAAAAGCGCGCCGGAACTCGATCGCTTCCTCGTCGCGCTGGGTATCCTCGCAGCGTTGCTGATCACCGCCGGGGTCTCAGCCGGTTCGTCCGGCCCGAAGGGGTGGTTGGATCCCGGATGGGTCTTTGCCCAGTCCGCGCTACTTGTTTTTCCGATGGTTATCGTCGCGCTCGCTGCGGCCACATGGGCAAGACGGCTGGCCGTCTACGCCTCATTCACAGCATCGGTGGGATTGCCGGTTCTGATGATGGTCGATCGGTTTTCACACGGCTGGATTGGTGAGCGATTCCTCTCTGCCGCCACGCTACGGGTCGTCACGGAGATCCCCTTTACCCTGCTTGGCGAAGCTTCCGTCGGCATGTTCCTCGGCTTCGCAGTCCTCGTCTTTGCCGTCATCGCTGCGGCTTTTTCACTTCCCTGGGCCGCGAAAAGAATCGCACGACGCTGGGCAAATTCACACCGAATACCCGGACCGCACGGGGTGTTGGGGGGCGCAATCGCGCTGGCTGTCGCTCTTGCGGTCCCATCGTTACGGGATTTCGGCGAGGCGAAACAAGCGATGGCCGAGAACTCCACTCGGCACCCGCTTTGCGTCGTGGGATTGGTTCCGCATCGGTCCGTCGGCAAGGATATCCCGGTCGTCGCGTCGAAGGTGACCGAGTTCACAGACCGGCTCGGTGCGTTGACGGCGCGCGACCACCACCAGCGGCGATTGGCGATCGTCGACGAGACGCGTTCGATGCCCTTGCCCGACATCGTCATCGTGGTCGTCGAATCGTTTCGACATGAACTCGTCGATCCAGACGTGATGCCGAATCTTTCACGGCTTGCTGAATCGGGAATCCACTGTCGCAATCATTTCTCCGGCGGCAACGCAACCAATCACGGGCTGTTCACGCTTCTCAATGGACTTGATGCGGTGTGGCACGATCGACCGATCCGCTACTCGCCGCTGATGAACCGACTTCTTCGAAGTGCGGGATATGAAATTGGCTTTTTTGCAAGCCACGATCGATGGCGAAATTTCTACATGGACGGCTACATCAATGACGAACACTTCGATGAATTCGTCGCGGCACCTCCCAACGGCATCGCGGGCGATCGTAAGGCAACGGAACGAGCCCTCGCATTTCTGAACCGAAGTAACGGTTCCGACTCAGAACGCCAACCAAGGCTCGCACTGCTGTATCTCTATGCGACGCACGCCATCTACGACAGCTATGCCGAAGACCGTGTCTTTCTTCCCGCAGCCGACGATCGCATGCTCTTCCCCTACACCCCCTCAGCACGAAGCGGTGTGTGGAACCGCTACCGAAACAGCGCTCGCAGCGTTGATCGTTTGATCAATGCTGTTGTGGACCAGAATCGGATCATCATTGTTGCTGGGGATCATGGTGAAGCATTCCTCGAAGACGGCACGATCGGACACGGGATCCGGCTGTCGAAAGTCCAGAACATGACGCCCGCCATCATTTACGTTCCGAAGCTGGACGCCCGAACGATCGAAGCGCCAACCTACCACGCCGACCTTCTGCCGACACTGCTCTCAGCCATTGGGGTGCAAACGACTGATTCGACCCTGCTGGACGGTCTCGATTTGCTCACCGCGAACGACTTGGAATTGACTTCGCGCGTCTTTTCGACCCGGAACTATCTCGACCGCGATGTCGCCCTGGTCGGTCCGTGGACCAACATGTCGGACCAACCGTTTGCGGTACGAGCGAGCGTCTCGATGCGTGACGGGGTCGCGAAACCCCTCAACGCCATCGACACCTCGGGTGACCTCCAACCGACTCAGATCGATCTCGACCAGGTGACACAGCGTTGGTTCGCCCGTCTGCTGGGAATCCGGCGTGATGCCAGCGATCGCTAAAAAAGCAGGGCGGCTGGTTGACCCGGTGTTTGCCCTGCTGTACTATGACGCCAGTACACACGAGAGGTTCGAATGTTCTTTTCAGTTGATCCCAACGGCGACGTGCCGATCTACGAACAAATCGCGCGTCAGGTGAAGCTCGCGGTTGCCGACGGTGTGCTCGTTGGCGGCCAGATGGTACCCAGCGTGCGTCAGCTTTCCCGGGACCTGGCAATCAATCCGAACACGATCGCCAAAGCTTACCAGCAGCTTCAAAATGACTTGGTACTTGAACCGCTGCGTGGCCGCGGCATGGTGATTCGCCGCGACTCGCTGGCGCGTTGCACCAAGGCCCGCAATTCTCTGGTTGCCGAGGGTGTTCGTCGCGCGCTTTCCGACGCGCTCGCGGGCGGCATGACCGCGGATGATTTACGAGGACTGTTCGAGGCGGAACTCAGGCATGCTGAATCCAATGGTCAGATTGTCGGGGATGAATCGCGATGACCATCTTTTCTTTGCATCGAGGGTAATGACATGACGACATCCGTGATTTCTCTCAGCAACGTTTCAAAGCGTTTCGGGAAGACGCAGGCGCTTGACGATGTCAGCCTCGATATCGAACCGGGCGTCGTTTTTGCGTTGCTCGGTGAAAACGGCGCCGGCAAAACGACGATGATTCGAATCTTGACAGGGTTTCTCAAGCCTGATTTCGGTCACGCCACCGTGCTTGGGCATTCGTGCGTCAAGTCGGGCCTGGAAATTCGACGCCAAATCGGATACGTCTCCGATGCGCCGGCATTGTATGAATGGATGACGACGGATGAAATCGGCTGGTTCACATCGGCGTTCTACGACAAGTCGTTTCCCGACCGCTATCTCGAGCTGTTGGCTGCTTTCGACGTCCCAACCGGTGTCAAGTTGAAGAACCTCAGCCGCGGCCAGCGCGCCAAGGTGGCCCTTGCGCTTGCGACGGCTCACGATCCACAACTTTTGATTCTTGACGAACCGACCAGCGGTCTCGATCCAATGGTGCGGCGGCAATTTCTTGAGTCGATGGTGGACCGGGCTGCGCTGGGACGAACTGTTCTGTTGAGCAGCCACCAGATCACCGAGGTCGAGCGTGTCGCCGACTGGGTTGCAATTCTGCACCAGGGAAAGCTGAAGTTGGTGCAACCTCTCGAGATCTTGAAGAACGAAACATCGATCGTGACGGTGACGATGGACGATCCGTCGGCGACTGTCGCACTGCCTCCGGGCGACGTAATGACCGAGTCGCGCAACGGGCGGCAGATGCGATGGGTGGTGCAAAACCTGCCCGAGGATTGGCGGTCCCGGTACGACGATCATGGCGGCGGCGTGATTGACATTGATGCAGAGCAACCGACTCTGGAAGAGATCTTCGTGGCGGTTTGTGACCACCGTGCTTCCCGTCCCCGGCCCGAGTCCGCCGACAATACGACACCGGCGGCCGCCTGGCACTCGGCATAGGCAAAATTGGAGGCAATTCAGGTGAACTCCTCAGCACAACTTGGCCGGCTGGTTTGGAAAGACGTGCGAACGCTGCGTCCCCTCTTGATCTCCGCCGTCATCGCGGCGCTCGTCTTCAATTTGGTCCTCGTCGCTTTTCTTCAGACCGACGAGTTTCGCAATAGCACGTTCATCGGCTGGTCCATTGCACTCTGGATCATCATTCCCGGCTTTGTCGCGCTCGGCGCGCCGGCGATGCTGGTCGGGACTGAACAGGAAGAAAGAACGATTGAGTGGCTTCGAACACTGCCGATCCGTTGGCAACAGATCGCGGCGTCGAAGTTCTGGGCCGCCGTTGCGGCGGTCATGATCACATGGTTGTTGGCAACGATTCTGATGTGGTTGATGAGCCTTGGGTGGCAACGCGCCGCGCCGACTCTTTTCCACCTCGATTCCGATAAGTACTACGTGGGCGGCCAGTCACTTTTGTCGTTGCCCTTTGTTTCTTTGATTCTTTTCGACCTTGCGCTTTTGGTTCTGTTAGGGTTCAACCTCGTTTATGCGATTCGCTACCCGTTGCCCGCGCTGCTGGCGTTGATTCCGGTTTTCACGATCGCTGCTTACACCGGCAGTTTTCTGCTTGTGATGTCCGGCTTGTCGTATTGGCACTCAGCGCTGATTGCCATCGGAGTGTTGTTCATTCTCTGGGCGACGCAGCACCTTCTCGCAAAGGTGCGTCTCGTGAACCCTGCGCGCCGGAGTGTGTCAACGCTTTTCTCGGGCGCGACTCCCACGACTTACCGTCCGACCAGTTCATTCTCGGTGCATAGCCGACCTTCGCAGGTCACTTCGTTGCTCTGGCAACAATTACGTCAAACCGGTCCGCTGAGCGTTGCCCTGGTTGTGGGAGCGTTGGTGCTTTTCATTTTGTTCAGCGTTAGCCGCGTGGAGCCGGGCGAGCGCACAGGGATCATCCCGATCCTGGGCGCAATGGCGCCCGTTTTCGTCGTTCTCAGCTCAAGTTGGCTCGGCGCTGTCGTCTTCTACGGCGACAACGTCCGATCACGGCGCGGATTTTTTTCTGACCGCGGGATTTCGCCAACCCGAGTTTGGTGGACGCGACTTTTTCCACCCGCAGCCACATACGTATTCATGATGGCAATGGCAACTTTGATCGTGATGCTCTCTCCAATTGATTATGGAGCACGAGCACGAACCGACTTGCTGAACGTCGTAGCGCTAACGATCGTGCTTTTCGCGTTTGGGCAACTCGTATCGCAATGGAGCCAACGGCCGTTGTTGGCGTTTTTTGCCGCGCCCGCTTACGCCTTCGCGAGTTTAGCGCCGGTGTTTTATATGATGGATCGGTTCAACGCCGGCTTTGTCGTGATCATCCTTGTCGCACCTGTCTTATTGTTCGCATCGTGGCGGCTGACGTATCGGTGGCTCGAAAGCGAGGTTGACATCGGTTACACGTTACGTGTGCTCGGCTACACACTGGCTGCGGTTTTGGTGCCATGCCTGTGGATTGCTGCACGCGAACTGTTCTTTTTCTCCGCTTACTTCATCGCAAGTGCGAATTGAATAGGAGTCGTCCCATGATCATGCGGCACCTGTTGTGGAAAGACGCGATGGCCATCAAGCCGTTGGTGGTTGCGGTCGTACTTGGAATGCTGGGAATCTACGCCGGGTTGATATTGGTCACTGGTGCAACGATGACGCCTACGACGGCGACGACGTTTTTCGTTTCGTTCTGGATTTTGATGCCCAATCTCGTCGCACTCGGAGCGCCGGCATTGCTCGTCGGCGGTGAGGAAGAAAACGGGACTCTCGGTTGGCTGCGAACGCTGCCTGTCAGTTGGCAGCGGGTCAGCGATTCGAAGTTCATCGTTGCGCTGGCTGCTGTCGCGATTGCCTGGGCCGTCTCCAGTTTGCTGATGTTCATAGCAACGCACCTGCTCGAACTCGGGGTGAACCCGAATCAGGGCGGACGCTATGGACCCACCAACATGAGGACACCGTTTGCGCAAGACATGCTTCGGCCCACGGGGATCGCCTATCTGCTGTTCTTCAGCGGGCTGCTTCTGCTCAGCGGTTTCGTCACCGCTTACACCTTTCGATCGCCCGTCGCCGGGTTGATTGCGGTCGTTCCGCTGATCGCGGTTTTGAACGCCGTGGCGTATGAGTCCGGCCAGTGGCTGTTGACCGGAGACAGGTATTACCAGATCGCCCTCGGCGGCGCGAGCATGGGTCGATACTTGGGAATCGGTGTGCTCGGCTTGTTGGTGCTCGCGGCTTTCTGGCTGATCCAACGGATGCTGGCTCGTCGCCGTTTGACCTCACCGCGAACCAACATTTTGAAACACCTTCCCTCTCAGGATCCGATTTCCGCTTATCGGCCTCCTGCGATCGTTCGAACCAGCCGACCGAGCCAGACCATTGCATTGTTGTGGCAACAAACCCGGCAGGTCGCACCGCTAGCCATCCCGTTGACGCTTGTGATTGCCAGTCTGTTGGTCGTTATGCGTTCGCCTGCCATTCAAGGATCAAGCGAGTTTTGGTACTTCATTTCCGAGTTCGCATCCATCGGCATTGCGATTTGCGGCAGCTGGCTCGGGGGGCTTGCCTTCTATGGCGACAACGTGCGAAAGCGAAATGCATTTTTTTCCGATCGCGGTATCTCGCCGACTCGAGTTTGGTGGACTCGGTTGGCGCTGCCGATTGCCTGCGCCGGGTTGCTGATTGTTCTTTCTGAGAGTTTGCGTTCTGTGAATTCAACCTCAGTGGTGACGATCGTCATGATCGTCGCGTTTGCCTTCGGCCAATTGGTGGGACAGTGGATGAAACGTCCCGTGCTGACGTTTTTCATGAGTCCCGCGGGTACAGCAATCGCCGCGATGGTCCTGCTGATCGTATTCACTTTCTACGCCGACTATCACTGGACAGCGATCTTAGCGGCGCCTGTGCTGTTATTCGCGTCATGGCGACTTGCCGGACGTTGGCTCTCGGGCGATACGGATTACGGGTATCAATGGCGTGCGTTTGCCTACTCGGCGCTTTCGGTAGCCGTCCCCCTCGTCGCGATATTTGTCCTTCGCACGATCAGCACGCCAGCTGTGATGCCTCAATGGCGATCACAAGTCATGAGTGTTAAAACTCCGACGTTTAATTCGTACAGCAACGGAATCCTCTTCCGATCGAACAATATCATGCCGGACGCTTTCAGCGCAGCCGGTCTCGCCGATTCTTTCGGGCGAGCAACTTATGAAGTGAAGGAAGAATTGCTTCGCCAAGAGCTGGCATCTGAAGAGATTGGCATCTACGTCGGTTTGGACGACATCAGGTCGCTTCTCAGCCTCAGCCCGCGAAACGATACGGAGCTGCAACACGCCGGGATTGAGGTGCTATTGAAATGGGCAACCCAAGTGCGTGAGGGAGCACTCGAAGGGGAGTACCCATTGATTGACCTCGATACCGCGGCCGAAGCATCCGAAGCATTGGCCGTCTCAGCGATCAGCGAACATCTATCGGTGTTCGGGCCGACCGAAGAGCTGAAAACAATGGTGGATTCGATTCCCGACGCCGATCTGCGACTTCGTTCCCGCCGCATGGCATTGATTGGAGAATGGAAAGCATACAATCGAACGGAATGGGTTCGTCAGTCCCCGGGATTTGTCAACTACGGAAAAGTCTTCGCCTATCGTCCGATCGCTCATCGCATCGCGAGGTTACCCTTCGAGCGCACGCGTGCCGACCGCTTCATCGACCAACTCACGCAGTTGCTGTTGTCCCAACTCGACAACGGGCTGCCGGACTCGAGCTACTCACCCGGCATGTTGAAACGTGACGAATTGTGGCAACAGGCGACCGGACCGGTAGGCAGGGGTGGGGGCGCGATGCCATTTGCGCGGACCTGGACCAAAGATTATGAACGCACGATTGAGTCACTGGTAAAGAAGTTCAAGTAACTCCTGGTCGTGACTGTCCGGCACGCTCATTTGCCCTGCGCGAAACGAGCCCACCGATCATCACTCACACATTTGGTCGTCGACGGGAATCGCGGACAGCGTGAACACGAACCCCTACACCCCGACGCGAATTCAGCACGCTCCATCGCCGCGTCATCGGCTCAGATTTTGGACCGTAGCGGCCATTTATCTGTACCCGTTGATCGTGTTGACCTCGCTTTATTTGACCTGGGGAATTGTAACGATGCAGCTCGGTCGTCCGCCGGTTCCCTATCGTGAATATCCGGATGGATTCGTCATCATGGTATCGAGCTGGGTGACTGCAATCCTTCACCTACTTGCGCCGATCGCTGTACCAGCTGGAGTCGCGGTTTCGGTGCTGTTTCCGTTCGCCCGGCCCAACCCAAATTCCGCCTCGATTTTCTCTCGCATCGCATCCTTGGTGACATACACCGCAATCGGTGCGACAGCTTTCATCGTTCTCTCGCGCGATCCCTATCGCGTGTCAGATTGGTTCTGGGATTGAC
>JAHELS010000255.1:5228-8068 GCA_024644085.1 Rhodopirellula sp. | reverse complement strand
GGCAATCCGGGCCACAGACACGTCACGTAGTATCTCGCTTCCATGCACTCTCTGTACGCCGGAGCCGACTCGAGAATCAAGGCGATTGTGGGCAGAGCGTCATCGTCGGACCGGCCCCCGAAGCTCAGATTTCGCCGAATTCCCAGACGGATCGGTAAGCCTGGGACTGTTCGAAGAATTCGAGCATCGCGGCGTAAAACTTGTGATGGCCGAGGGTGGCGCTGTCGCCCACGGCGATTAATTTCCGTCGCGCACGCGTCATCGCAACATTGGTCCGACGGATCTCGGCGAGAAATCCGATTTCGCCCCGGTCATTGCTTCTCACCATCGTCAACAGGATCACTTCTTTTTCGCGGCCCTGGAAACCATCGACCGTATCGATTTCCAGTTCGGCCAAGTCGAGGCGTCCGCGCAGCAATCGCACCTGGGCCGCGTAGGGCGCGATCACGCCGATTTGGTGCGGGGCGATTCCATTTTCGACCAGTTCGCGGACCAGGTGGACGATCAAGTTTGCCTCTTTGGGATTGAACTTGCTTTCCCCGTCGGCTTCGACCTGTTCGTCGAATTCCGCGCCCGCGGTATCGATGAACTCGATCGGATCGCTGGTCAACCGAGTCTCCGTGACATCGTTGAGGTCACACAGGCGGTGCGATTTGACCGAAGCGTCGGCGACCAACGTGCCATCGTAAAAGGTGTCGGACGAAAACCGCATGATCGATTCGTGCATTCGGTACTGGACGATCAGCCGGCGAAAGATTCCCTCGCCCTCACGATCGATCAGCCGCTCCATCAACGAGATACCCATCCCCGCCTTAACCGCCTGGTCGCTCAGCACCGTCGGGGGCAATTGGCAATGGTCGCCGGCAAGGATCAAACGATCGGCGCGCAGCACCGCCTGCCAAACACTCGGCAAGGTGCACTGACACGCCTCGTCGATCACAACCAAATCGAACTGGCGATCGCCAAGCAATTCGTCATCGATCGTGGTGGTCGTGCAGACGACGTCGGCTGAGTCGATCACGCCCTGGATCACCGATTTCTCCAACGATCGGATCTGACCGCGCAATTGTCCCGCCTCGGCAAACAACTCTCGTCGACGCCGGTACCCATCACGACCGCGAAAATCTTTTCCCGCAGCGCGAATCAAGTCGGTGACTTCGCGGCGCATATCGCGAATCACTTCGGTCGATGGGTCGTTGTCGACAAGTTCGTCGAGGGTGTGCCCGCGCAGCGCCTCGAAAACGCGCGCGGGATGCCCGACACGAATGACGTCTGGCAACATTCCAACCAGTCGTTCCAACAAGTTATCGACGGCCGTATTACTCGGCGCACACGCCAACACTCGCCCGCCCTGTTTGACCGCCTGGTAAATCACCTCGGCCACCGTGGTTGTCTTTCCCGTCCCCGGCGGGCCGTGAACAACCGCGACCTCTTCGGCCGAAAGCGCGAAGCGGACCGCTTCCTGCTGTGGCGGATTGAGCGGTGTCAGAAACTCGAGCGGCTTTTCCTTTGCAAACCGCAGAGGACGTTTCCCCAGCAACACATCGCGCAGCCGCCCGCTGCGGCCCCGGGCCAGACGTGCCCGCGCCATCGCTGCCATTTGGCGACGCCGAGTCGTTTCATCCGGCGAGAGATCGATCCGGTACCAGGATCCCTCCGGCCACGCTTCGGTGGCGACTTGCAGCACATTGGATTTTCGCCGGCTGACGACGCCCGCGATGCCATTGTCTTTCGCGTTGTCGTGATCCGAGATCACCACGGGTGTACCGACTTTCAACCGGTTCATCGGCAATGGTTCGCCACCGGGCTTTCGAAATTCGAGCAGCAGTCGTCCTGCCAATCCGGTGCGGTGGTCGAACAATTCCATCCGCACCAATGTCTCGCCGGTCCGCTCGACGTCGGTCTGCGAGCGAATCTGGCGACGGCGAGCCAATCTTTCCCGCTCCGCTTCGCTCTCCAGTTCCAACCAACGACCAAGTTCGTCAAAGTAGTCGTCGGTTGATGTCAGGTGGTCAAGCGAAACGTCGGACATGATTCTCGGATTAGCGATTTGGATTCTGGCGGCAAGCTTCTTGACCGCGATGTTGTATGCCTGGGACAAGCGCGCCGCAATCAAGGGAAACCCCCGCGTTGCGGAAAGCACGTTGCTGGCATGCTCGTTGCTCGGTGGATGGCCCGGCGGGCTACTGGCGAGCCAATTGGTGCGTCACAAAACTCAAAAGGTCTCGTTCCGCATCAAATTCGCACTCTGTGTCGCGCTGAACGTGATCTTGGTGACCGGGATCTTGATGATGTCGAGGTGAGGTGTGATGGAGTTTATCGAAATCAAGTGGCAGGACGAGCGCTACGGCGAAGAGATCGAGCTTCGCGATCGGCTGCTTCGAGCGCCTCTCGGATTGACCTTCTCGAAAGAACAATTCGCCGAAGAGGCATCGCATTTCCACTTTGGGATTCTCGATCAAGAACGTCTGGTCGCCTGTGCCGTGATCGTGCCCCTCGCCGCGAAACTCGCCAAACTGAGACAGATGGTCGTCGCCGAGACGCATCAACGCCGCGGTGTCGGATCGAAGCTGGTTCAATGCATTGAAGCGACATTGATCGAGCGCGAAATCGAAACAATCGAACTGCACGCCCGCGATACCGCGATCGGTTTTTACGAACGACTCGGCTACGAAAAAGAGGGCGAGCCGTTCACCGAAGTATCGATTCCGCATTGGAAAATGTCGAAGCGAATCGGCGATCCAATGGTTGGTGAGTGAAGCGACTCTCTCGCCCCAACGAAGCGCAGGGAAGAAAGGACCGGAAAAACGTAGGCCGGACCGAGCTCCGCGAGTTCCGGC
>JAHELS010000255.1:0-5128 GCA_024644085.1 Rhodopirellula sp. | reverse complement strand
CGTAGGCCGGACCGAGCTCCGCGAGTTCCGGCGGGAACAACTCTCCCCCACGATGCGCGGTGGAGAGAGGACAGGAAAATAACCGACGACTTGCGCGGGAGAATGCGACCGATCCGTCGAGGTTCATCAACCGATGATGTCGTGGATCACTTCACCCTCGACGTCGGTCAAGCGGAAATCGCGGCCGTTGTGGCGGTAGGTCAATTGTTTGTGATTCATGCCGAGCAAATGCAGAATCGTTGCATGCAGGTCATGCAGGTTGACTCGATCGTCGACCGCTTTGTGACCGATTTCGTCGGTCGCGCCGTACGATGTCCCCGCTTTCACTCCGCCCCCGGCGAACCAGTACACCATCGCATGAGGATTGTGGTCACGCCCCGGCTTGGCGGCTTTTTGCGCGATGGGCAATCTGCCGAATTCGCCCCCCCAGATCACCAGCGTGGAATCAAGTAATCCGCGCTGAGCCAAATCACCCAGCAGCGCGGCGATCGGTTTGTCGGTCTCCCCGGCGAACTGGGAATGGTTTCCCTGGATATCGTTGTGTCCGTCCCAGGATCGTTGGTTTTCCATGCCGCCCGAGTAGATCTGGACAAACCGCACGCCCCGCTCGACCATCCGGCGGGCAACCAGGCATTGCCGCGAGAAATGGGCGCACCGTTCGTCATCCAATCCGTACATCGTTTTGATGTGTTCCGGTTCGGCGTCGACGTCCAATGCCTCCGGCGCCGCCGATTGCATCCGGTAGGCGAGTTCGAAACTTTCGATTCGCGCGGCGAGTTCTTTTTCGGCCGGGTTCTGTTCGTAGTGCCTCTTGTTCAATTGGCTCAACAGATCCAGTTGCGCCCGCTGTCGATCGTCGCTGAGATTGACCGGGCGGTTCAGGTTATCGATCGGATCGCCGGTCGGCTTCAACCAGGTCCCCTGGTAGACACTCGGCAAAAACCCGGCACCCCAATTCAACGAGTATCCCTTCGGCAGCCCGCGCCCCTTGGGGTCCGACATCACCACGAATGCCGGCAAGTCACGGCTCTCGCTGCCGAGCCCGTAGGTCGCCCACGATCCGACACAGGGATAACCCATCTGCGTGAATCCTGTGTTGGCCATGAACAGCGCGGGAGAGTGGTTGTTTGAACGCGCATAGGCCGAGTGGACGAAGGCCATCTTGTCGACGTGCTGAGAGAGGTGGGGAAACAGGTCCGAGACCCATTTTCCACTCTGGCCGTGTTGTGCGAACTTGAACGGCGACTTCATCAGCGGTCCGACGGCACCGGAAAAGAATCCGGTGAACTTGTCAAATCCTTCGAGTTCCTGTCCGTCACTTTTTTCGAGCTGCGGTTTGTAATCCCATGTGTCAACGTGGCTCGGCCCGCCATTGATGAACAACCAAATGACCGCTTTTGCTTTTGCCGCGAAGTGCGGACGCCGAGGTGCGAGCGGATCGAGTGATTCGCTATCACCGGCGCGCAACATCCCCTCGTCATCGAGCAGCGACGCCAAGCCGACCAATCCCGCACCGGCACCGGACCTGGCCAACATCGCTCGTCGATTCAATGTCATTTCATTCATGATTTTCATCGCGGTCAATCGAGATACACAAACTCGCTCAGGCTCATCAACACCTGGCACAGATCCGTCAGCGCCAACAAGCGGGCGTCCGGCTTCGATTCCGATTGGTACGCCGCAAGCTGTTGCTGGACAAACAATGTCGAAGCGGACAATTCGTCGTCGGACGGTTCGCGTCCAACCGCCCGCATGTATGCACGCGCGACGCACGACTCGATCGATTCGTTTTCGTCGGAGCTGATTAGCCGGGCGAATGATCTTGCGTACTGCCGCACCTGAGGGTTGTTCATGAAGATCAACGCCTGGGGTGCGATCGTGGTGCTCGGCCTGAGCCCGACGCTGGTCAACGGCTCGGGCGTGTCAAACACCTGAAGAAACGGAATCAGCTTGCTCCGCTTGATCATGAAATAAATGCTGCGGCGGCGCATCGTTTCGTCGAGCGTTCCGGTGCCGAACTGAGTCCGATCGAGCTCGCCGCTAACGGCCAGCATCGAATCGCGAATGATTTCCGCCTCGAATCGCCGCGGCGAAAACCGCCAAAACAGCGAGTTATCCGGATCGACCTCGGCGGCCGAGGAGCGGTACTCGGAATCCTGCATGTAGACGCTGCTGGTCATGATCAATTTGCGAATCGGCTTGAGCCGCCAACCGCCTCGAATCAATTCGGCGGCCAGCCAATCGAGTAGTTCAGGGTGCGTTGGCCGCTCGCCCTGGAACCCGAAATCATTCGGCGTCGCCACGATGCCGCGGCCGAGATGTTGTTGCCACAACCGGTTAACGATCACACGTGCCAGCAGATCCCCGGCGCCCCGATCGGTGTCGGTAATCCAATCTGCCACGGCACGGCGGCGGTGCGATGTGGTTGCACCCTCGGGCGGCGAGCGTTTCCAAATCGCAAGGCTCTCGGACGGTTCTCGCGCTCGAGCCCGCACCAGGACCTGCAGAAAACCGGTCTCAGCGATTCCCTGTTTCTGGTTCACGTCGCCCCGATTCAGGAAGTACGCGTCCTTGTAAAAATGCGGAAAGCCTCGCCCATCACCATGATTCGGAATCGGCTTGACCCCTTCGCTGCAGACCATCACCGTCGCCATGTCGGGTTTCGGCTTGGCGGCGAGATGCTTTTGCAGCGCGTCGTTTCGGACCCGCCACGATTCATCGGTCTGTTTGTAAACGGAGATCAGCGCGCTGCGTCGCGCGGGGGTCAGTTGCTCGCCGTCGGCGAGTTTTAACGATTGCAGCTCGGCGTCTGCTTGCTGGATCGATTCCGCGTCGAGCCCCGGTCGCTCGGGTGCCGCGGAGACCGCGACACGCAAGCGGCCGATGTTGTGCTTGTTGTTGACGTTGAATTCGAGCCGCACGACGAGTCGCACACCTCCATCGAATGCGACCGGACTATCCAATCGAAACGTTGCGGCGTGGTCTTTTCCGAACTGAGGATCGACGGCCCAACCACTCTTGGGGTCGTCGTCGAGCGAGCTGGCGATCGACAGGTTTCCGTCGTTTTGCTCGAACGTCACCTGCGGTTCGACCAGCTTCATCTCGGCTGGCTGCGCGTTACTGGCGAGTGGTTGGATCGACAACGTGATTCGGCTGAGGCCAAAGTTGCCATTGGCGGCCCGTCCCGGACCCCGCTTTTTCATCGTCTCATCCGCGAGCGCTTCGATCCGCAGCGCGTTGATGCCCTGCAGACTCGTTTCGGTCTCGAACGTGTAAACGTCAAAGTCCGCGTTTTTGCCGGTCGCGAGGTACGATCCGTCGTCGAGCAAGTTAAAGGTCGCACCCTTCTCGCTTTGCAGACTCGATGCGGCGAGTGTGATCCAACCGGGAATCGCCGTGGGTGCGTCGTGGTCGGTGGAATGTGCTCGAACCGTTTCAAGGAACTGGTCGAATTGAACGGGCAAATCGTTTTGCTCGAATTCCTCGAGTGCCTTCTGAAGTGGGGCCAGCTCTCGCTGCCATTTTTCCATTTTCTTCGCGGTCGCGTCCGGATCGAGGTCAATCTCGACGTTGCTTCGTATGGTCGTCCGAAACGCCGAGACGAGCTGGTAATAATCGCGTGCCGGAATCGGGTCGAACTTATGATCGTGACATCGTGCGCATCCGATGGTCATTCCCAGCATCGCGGTCCCCATGGTCGCAACCATGTCATCAAGTTCGTCGTACCGCGATGACTCAAATTCTTTTTCGGTTAATTGGGTTGGAAAAACGCCGGCACCGAGAAAACCAGTCGCCATCATCGCGAGCGGGTTGGTGGGACCGATCTCGTCACCGGCCAATTGCCATCGCACGAATTGATCGAATGGCATGTCATCGTTGAAAGCCTTGATCACGAAGTCGCGGTAATGGTAGGCGTGCGGCCGATCGTAATCCTGTTCGAATCCATGGCTCTCGGCAAAGCGGGCGATATCAAGCCAGTGCCGTCCGGCGCGTTCGCCGTGATGTTTGTTTGCCAACAATCGGTCGACCAGTTTTTCGTACGCGCGCGGATCGTCGTCGCCGACAAATTCCGCGACCTCCTCGGGCGATGGCGGCAGCCCAATCAAATCCATGTACGCACGTCGAATCAACGCACGACGTGATGCTGGCGGATTGGGACCGATCTTTGCCTCGCGCAGCTTCGCGAGAATGAATCGGTCGGCCGGGGTGCGGATCCATGATTCATCAAGCAGAGTGGGCGGTTCAATTGGCTGTAGCGGCTGGAGCGACCAGAATTCGCGAGCCGAATCGTCGACGACGCGCTGCGTCCAGGCGCGGGGATCCTCGTCTTCTTTTTCGGCCAGCGGCTTGTCGTAGGGCGCACCGAGATCGATCCAGCTTGCGATTGAGTCTATCTGGCGTTGATCAAGCTTCGCGCCGTCCTCGGGCATCACCGGCTCGTCCTGGTGAGTGACCAGCCGCATCAACAAACTCGCTGCCGAGTCTCCCGGCTCGATCGCGTTGCCGCTGTCGCCTCCCGCGAGAAGTTTTTCCCGTGTGGCAAGGCTCAGCGAACCCTCGATCCGATCACCACCATGACATTTCAAGCACCGGCCCTTGAGCACCGTTCGCACTTCGCGTTTGAACAGATCAAGACCCGCCGCCATCTTGCGCGCATGATCGGGATCGGCGAGGTTCTCCTGGGCTTCGGCCGGTCGGCCGTCAATGCAAACCACGATCATTGTGATCGTGACAGTGGCAAGGATTCGATGAATCATTGAGTGGTCGCCCGGGAAACGGCCATTTAGCGAAGGAAAGGGAGACCGCCATTATACGTACAAGGCTTGCGCGACGAATCACGGCTGGATGCCGAGAAGGTCACTCAATTCGGGTGGTCGCTGGAAATCTTCCAATCGCGTCTCCCCCAGTTCGCGGTCAAGCACCGAGAAAACTTCGTCCCACAGGGCCGGGTGGTCGATCGATGACGCGCGTGAATTCCTCAGCGGGCGTACCAGGAACTCCGCGTAAACAAGTTCGCCTTCGGCAATCAGTTCACGGGCCAGCGACAATCGAGTCCGATACTCGTTGCGCGGGTTTTTATCGTGAACGTGTTTCCGGTCAATGTGACGTAGCACCGTTAGAAACCGCT
>JAHELS010000254.1 GCA_024644085.1 Rhodopirellula sp. | reverse complement strand
CGCGCTAGGCACTGTCCCGTAAATGAAGAAAAGCCGATGGTGAGCCGACGGCGCTAGCCGCGGGCCTCATAACTGAACCGTTCTCAACGCGACGCCCGACGCTAGCGCGTTCGGCTCACATCTACGGGACAGTGCCTAGACTCTCTACCGGGGCGAAGCTGGACTGCGGCGGCCTGTTTCGATGCCTCCCCGGTCGGCAGTTGCGTCACTTGCCGGGAACGAAACCTTACGAAGCGATCACAGCTCACGCCGCCCGCAACGCTGCGGTTGAGTGCTGGGATGCACCCTGCACGGGCACGTCGACGTCGTCGAACATCTCCAACAAACACTCGATTCGATGTGGTTTGCTGATGACGACATCAATTCCGCCCTGTTTCGCTTCATCACATTGATGATACCGCGGTGCGTTGGCGATCCAGGCGTGGCGGGGCGATCGGTGGTCTGTCTCGAAGGACGAAATCCGCGTCCGCCACGTCGGGGCGGACGCCGGGCCGGCAACGGAGTCGTCCCACCACACGACGTCGACATTCCTGACATGGAACGGATTGGTGGTTTGACACCAAACAGCCGTCACACCCGCCGATTCGGCGAGATCCAGCAGCGGCTCGCCGGTGGCCATGGTCGAAGCCACCACGGCAACGCTGCGAAAGGGTTCGTTCCGGACCGCCGTCTCTACGGCACCGCACAGTCGTAACCACTTGGGCAACACCTGGTTCCAACCATGCCAAAAAACCTGATCGGCACGGGCCATGTTTGGCAACGCGGCCGTTGCCAGTCCTTCGCAAAGGGACCCGAGCATGCTCAGCACCGAGGCCTGCGGATAGGAATCCAGCAACACATCGACAAGCCGGTGGTTCATCTGCCGCCGAAGCGACTGGGCAAACAAGATGCAGCGCACGTTGGATGCCGGGCGGCACAACGCGTCATCCAGATTTCGCCGTAGAGCCAATTGCGAAACATTCGAGACGCAATACTCGTAAGCCTCCTTGAATTCGGGACCGGCTGCATCGCCGACCCACATCAAGGTTCCTAGATCCACGCCGCCGCCTTGCACATTGATATCGCTCATCGAGTTCCTCCCTAAACTTCAATGATGGGTCTTGCGAATCGTTCAGCGCTGGTCAGAGACGGCCGAATCCAGCGAATCCTCCGATCCTCGGAGGTGCTCCCAGACTTCCTCTGGCGTCTGCGACTCTCGAATTCTCGCCAACATTTCACTATCGGCAATCATTCGGCTTAACTTCGCTAGGATACGTAGGTGAACCGCATCATCGTAAGAGCAAATCAAGAAAAAGATGTCAGTCAACTGGCCCGTATCGGAAAACGGAATCGCCGAAGGACAGACGGCCATGGCGATCACGGAATCGGCGAGAATCGATGTCTGGGGCCGGCGAGGGTGCAACAGAGCGACGCCGCAATCGAGCGCCGTCGGGTGCATCTGCTCGCGAACTTTGACGGCCTCGGCCATCGCCGGAGCGTCCCACATCAAACCTGACTTTGCTGCCAATTCGCACATCGATCGGATCACCGAACCGCGAGTCCGTGCCGGCAAACCAACGGCGATCGTTTCGACCGTGCAAAGCTCGTGAATCGGCCGATCCACAGTCTCCCCGGCCGCACGGTTCAAAACACGCTGGACCCGATGGAGCCCCTCGACATCGCTGACCCCGATGCGTTCCTCGAGCCAATGATGAATCTCGGCCTCGTTGAACCGCCATTGCCCGCCCACCTTTCGCCCTGGCAAACGTCCGCGCTCAACCATCTTCCTGACCTGATCCGGGGTCAGGTGCAGGTAGTCTGCGAGGCGGGCAAGGTCGAGGTCTTCCATCGATTGAGATTCCAGTTGCTGTAATCCGGTAATTCTCGGCGCTGTGGCATTGAATCCAGAGGCTCGACTCAAAGGCTGGGACTCAGAGCCGGATTCCAAGGCCAGGCCGTTAAAACGAGGCCAATGATAGCGTTTACCGCTCCGGTGAGCAGGCGCGGTGTCGATGCCGCTCGATTCACCTTGACCGCAGTCACCAGCACGGAGTACCTCCCATTTTAGACGGGTCCTTCGCAGCGGCGATGATTCGTGCGTTGAACACTCGGATACCCTTCATCACTCGGCAACCCGGGGCCATGCGAACGATACCGCCTGCGACCGCCGACGAACGCGTCCGCTCGAGACCGCGGTTTGCTGCAATGCTTGCGACATTGGCGGCGATCCTATTTTCGCCCTCGGCGCGAGCCCAACAATTCATGCCCGGTGGCTCGGTGCAATCGGGCATCTCGGCCAGCCCAAGGGTCGACATTCCGCAAACCAATCTCTCGCCCGTCGCTCCACCGCCCGCCAATTTCGGTCCTCCGCCGGGCGGGTTTGGGCAGATTGATCCCTATGCGATCCAACCTGGCACCGCCGTCAACGCAGCCCCGGCGTCGCCGCTTGGAATGCCGGGTCCCAGCGTTACCTTTGGCGCGCCGAGTGTCATTGCACCGAGTTCGCCCAATTCAATCGCGCCCTCGCCACCGGGAAGCAGTCTGCTGAGTCGAATGTTCTCTCGGCCCGCATCGTCGCCAATGGGCCCCGGAGCAACGCTGCAGGGCCCCGTTCTCAACTCGCCTCCGGTCTACGGGAATGCTCCGCCGGGAGGATACCTCAACGGTTTTGGCTCCTCCTCGAGCGTGTACGGCGCGAATCCAAATCTGGGAGCGCCGAATTATGGAGCGCCGAATTATGGAGCGCCGGGTTATGGAGCGCCGAACTACTCAGGCGGAGGGTACAGTTCGCCCTACGCGACGCCGACGTTTCCTAATTCCGCCTACCCGTCCTCGAGCCCTTCCACACTTTTTCCCGGCGGCATGTTTTCTGGCGGGCCGCTCGGCGGCATGTTTCAGAACACTCAGCAGATGAGCGCTTACCGGTTGCTTCAGGGACCGCGACTGCGTCATACATTTGTGATGGCTGGTGACGGGCCAAACGATCTGCAAACCAACGACACCGATGTGTCGGTGATCTTCGCGTTTCCAAATTTCCTGTATTCGACGCAGCCGTTGTATATCGTTCCTTCGTTCTCGTTACACCTGTGGGACGGCCCGGACGGTTCGATTGGTGCCGACTTACCCGCCAATGCGTACAGCGGGTTTCTCGACATCGGTTGGCAATCCGACGCAAACCAGATGTTCGGAACGGAATTCGGCGTGCGCGTCGGCGCATTCACCGACTTTGACACGTTCAACAACGACAGCATCCGCGTGCTCGGCAAAGGACTCGCCAGTTTTCGGATGACGCCGACATCAACACTCAAGGCGGGCGTGTACTACGTCGACCGCAACAGCATCAAGCTGATTCCGGCCGGGGGGATTCTGTGGCAGCCCAATCCGTACACGCGATTCGATCTGTTCTTTCCGCAACCAAAGTTGGCCTGCTATTGGCGCACGATTGGGACGCGAGACGTGTGGTGGTACTTAACGGGGGACTACGGCGGAGGATCGTGGACAATCCAGCGTACCGACCGCACCAGCGACAGCATCGACATCAACGAAATTCGCGCGGTTTTCGGGATGGAATGGGGCATGACCGACGCGATCCGATCCGGCCGCCGGAATGCATTCTTCGAGATCGGGTACGTCTTCGACCGCGAAGTGGAGTACCGCTTCAATCCGCAGGACAACTTCAAACCCGACGACGGCGTCATGTTCCGCGCAGGCATCGGATACTGATCTGCCCGGCTGAGACGCTACTTCAGCCGCGCCGCTACATCGTGGACGCGCGACCTCAATAATGAGGCGGTTTTTCATCGAGAGGATCGGCTGCCGGGAGCGGCTTCTCTTTGATCTCCTTGATCTGCGACTGCAGTGCGGAGATTTGCCGGCGCATTCGATCGATATCTTTCGACTGATCCGTCACGACTTCGTTCAACTGGTCGTAAAGTCGTTGGATGTGTGCGATTTGTGTTTCCAGCTCGCACACGCGCGAATTGTTGGCGTTGTCGCTCATGAACCCTTGATGTCGGCAAAGGAACGCAATCCGTAGGGGATTCCGACATAATCGAGGACACGACAAAGGCCGCGCAGCGCTACGCCGAATCCGTCGGGACCGCTGAAACCGCCAAACTGTCCGCCCCCTTTGACGTGTGGTTCGAGATCGAGAAAGACACCGTCGGCGCCGCGAGCAGTCATCCGCTCGTGCAATTCCGGCAGCAAGTCTTTCAAGTCTCGGAGGATGGCTTCGTGTCCGCTGTCGCCGATGTCTGCCGGCACAAAATTACTGAGGCTCGCTTCATCGACATGCTTGATGCGACCGGTCGGCGAGGGGTCGTGATAGTCCTTGATGTGCACCCATCCGAGACTTGGTTTCATCGCAAGGTACTGTGCGAACGTTTCGTCAGCCGTGAATCCCTGGGTGACAATGTTGGCCGCATCAAAGATCGTCAACATGGCGGGGTGATTCACTTTTTCCGCGATCGCTTTCAACAGGTCGCCTGTTTGACCGACCAGGTTCGCTTCGACTTCGAGACCGAACGTCAGACCTCTTGCATCGCAAGCTTCGGCGATCTGGCCGAGTTGATCGGAAACTTGATCCAGATGGTCTTCCGCATTTGTCCCCTTGGGATGGTAAAACGCGAAACCGCGAATCAGTTTCGCACCGAAAGCCTCGGCGCGATCACAGGCGGTCGCGACGTCGCCGCCCAGGTATTGATCAAACGGAATGAACTTGTTGGACGTGCCGTCGTCGACATCTTTCAGCTTGACCTTGCCGATCGGCGAGCCGATGCTGCTGACCCGCAGCCCGTAGTCACCCTGCATCTTGACGAGATGGTTGATCTCGCCGTCGGACAACTGCATCACATTTTTGATGCCTTCGCCGGCGTCGATGAAGCGAATCGAATAGTATTTCAGACCGAGCGCGGCGAAAGCGGAATACTGCTGAACTGCCTGTTTTTCATTGGCGGCTTCGTCGGCGAACCCACTCAGCAAGATCGGCGTCGTCATTGATCGTACCTGTTGATTTTCGTGAAAAGTGCTATCCCTCGTCGGGGTAGTTCACCGTGATGTTGCTGCTCAAGCCGCCCCGAGGCGTCCAGCGGCTTTCGATCGTGGCTCGACGCGGCTTTACGACGGCGACAAAGTCGTCCATGATTTTATTGGTCACTGCCTCGTAAAAGATCCCTTCGCTGCGAAACCGCTGGAGATACATTTTCAGACTCTTCAGCTCGACGCAGACTCCGTCCGGCACATAGGTAAATATGATCGTGCCGAAATCCGGCTGGCCTGTTTTCGGACAGACCGACGTGAATTCGGGACAGTGGTGTTCAATGATAAAATTTCGTGACGGGCTGGGGTTTTCAAACACCTCCAACGTGTCACGAAAGTCGCTCGAGTCGCTCAACGTGATTACTCCCCTTCGGAAGTCGGAATTCTCGCACGCGTCGGTACCGACGACTAGGGGGACGCTGCGCGTCGCGGAGTCCTTCACCAGCCGACAAGGCGAAGGCAAGCTGACCGGGGTGGAAAGTTTTTTCGTCCGCACGAGCGGTTGCAATTTGCGTTGTTGGTTCTGTGACACTCCGTACGCTTCGTGGGACCCAAGGGGAACGGCAAGGTCGCTCGAGTCGATTGTCGGCGATGCCGTCGACAGCGGATTGCAGCATGTTGTGTTGACTGGCGGCGAACCGATGTTGCCCAAAGAATCGCCTGAGCTGTGCCGCATGCTGCGCGACCAGGACTTGCACGTGACGATCGAAACGGCTGGTACGATTGATCGCGAAATGGAATGCGACTTGATGTCGATCAGTCCGAAATTCGAATCCAGTACTCCCGACGCCCACGATCATCCGCGATGGAGCCTGCTTCACCAACAACGACGACTGCCGATCGAAACGATGCGCCGACTGATCGAACGTGCGCCCCAATACCAACTGAAGTTCGTCGTCGACACTCCGGCCGACTACCCCGAATTGCTCGAGATCGCGCGACAACTCGAAGCCGATCCGGCCGACGTGTGGGTGATGCCGCAAGGCAGCACGAACGAAGCGATGGACCGCGCTCAAACCTGGCTGCGACCGTGGTGCGAATCACACTCGTTTCAATACTGTGATCGCATGCAGATCCGATGGTACGGAAACCGCCGCGGGACGTAACACATTCCTTCATTCGCAGTTTTCCACCAACCCACCCGACGTGCGACATGATCCGAACCGGCATGCTGTTGATGGTGTACCTTTTCATGGCGTTTCAATCACGCTTATCGGCGGATGATCCGACGGCTCAATTGCCGCTTGCGAAGCCCGGTGAGGGCATTTGTGTCTCCGCGGAATTGATCTACCCGCTCGACGACCGCCCGACACCTCAATGTCATGCATCGACCATCGCCGAAACGAGCGGGGGCTTGGTTGCCGCCTGGTTTGCCGGATCTCACGAAAAGAATCCAGACGTCGGGATTCGTGTATCGCGTCTCACCGACGATGGATGGACCTCGCCAATTGAGGTGGCCAACGGCATACAGGAGGACGGCAAACGTTTCCCATGTTGGAACCCTGTCTTGTTTCAACCCCAAAAGGGACCGCTGCTTCTGTTCTACAAAGTGGGACCAAGTCCATCGCAATGGTGGGGCATGATGATGACCTCTGAGGACCATGGGCGAACTTGGACTTCGCCGCGCAAGTTGGGCAGCGACGCGAAGCTCGGCGAAAAGAACTCACACCTCGCTGGTCCCGTCAAGAACAAACCGATCGAGTTGGCCGACGGCTCGATCCTGTGTGGCTCAAGCACCGAGCACGACGGATGGCGCGTGCACTTCGAGTTAACCGGCGACCTGGGAAAAACTTGGGAAGTAATCGGGCCGATTAACGACGCAAGCCAGTTCGATGCGATCCAGCCGAGCGTTCTGAAGTACGACGCTGATCGAATGCAGATTCTTTGTCGCAGTCGGCAGGGGTTTGTCGTGACAAGCTGGTCCGAGGACGGAGGCGCCACATGGAGCCAATTGTCAGCAACGGATTTGCCCAATCCGAACGCAGGAACTGACGCGGTGACGCTCGCTGATGGTCGCCAATTGCTCGTCTACAACCACACCACCCGAGGCGGAGCATTTCCGGCGGGTCGCGAAATGTTGAACGTTGCGATCTCAAGCGATGGGAACGACTGGGCACCGATACTGACGTTGGAAAAGGAGGACAACAGCGAGTTCTCCTACCCGGCGGTAATCCAGGCATCCGACGGGAGAGTCCATGTCACCTACACCTTCAAGCGAGTCAGCGTGAAGCACGTCGTGCTCGACTTGGGCCAAAATCCGTAGCCTGAGACCTGCGTTACACCGCCGCTAAGTCTCGCGTTGGCTTGAGTGCCAGAGCCCAGCTCTCGGCTCGGCTGGAGCATGTTTGGCGGAATCGACTGTCTCGATTCGCCCGATTGCCCCCCAAAACGGCCACTTTCACGGCAATTTGACGGAACAGTTGGACCATCGGGCACCGCCGAGTATCATGGCTGGTGAACGGAATTCTGCTTGGTCACTGGGGAAGCGGAGTGAAACCACCTTTGGACATTCACTCTGCGCGAGGCCTTTCGGAACCGCCTCATCCGTTTTCGTGTCCGCTGTCGATCCGATGTTTCGGCCGCGGTGTTAATCCTACAAGTAGTCGACCAACGACTTTTCATGTGGTCGACGAGGCGATCATTACTCGAAGGAACCTTTTCGTGAGCATCCTCCCGAACCGCCGATTCGTGACTTCCACCGCGGCTCTCCTAGCGATTGCATTTCTCGCCGTACCGATGACCGCCAGCGCGGATAATCGCGCAGAACTCGAGGCGATCAACGCGGGACTGTTTGAAGCGATGGACGCCGGCCAGGTCGACGTCAAGATCATCCCAAAAGACGCGACCCAGGCGAACGTGTTGATCAAGAATCTTACTGACAAGCCACTTGAGTTGCGGCTTCCGAAAGCGTTTGCCAGCGTTCCGATTCTTGCTCAAGGCATGATGGGCATGGGCGGCGGCGGAGGCATGATGGGCGGCGGCGGAATGGGCGGCGGCGGAATGGGCGGCGGCGGCGGCGGTCAAGCTGGCGGCGGCGGTATGGGCGGCGGCGGCATGGGCGGCGGCGGCATGGGCGGCGGTCGAATGGGCGGCGGCGGAGAC
>JAHELS010000054.1 GCA_024644085.1 Rhodopirellula sp. | reverse complement strand
CAGTGGCTCAGTGTTCCAATCGCACACGCATTTGCCGACATCGAACAAACAGATGGACCTTTTGCGGTCTCCTACGCAATCGATTCAAAAGTCAACGACAGCGAGGGTTGGGCGATCGCCGGACATCAGCAAACGGGCTCGCGAACGGCCTGGTTCGTGATTCCACCGCTGGTCACCGATGGTGAGGACGCAAAAATCCGAGTGCGGCTGAAGTACCAATCAAAGTTTTCACAGCATCAATTTCGCCGAGTCCGTTTGTCACTCAGTGATTCATTCCCGTCGGTGCCGAACGACAAAAGAATTGAACTCGGCGCGATGCACAGTATCGGCCCGTTCCCGGTCGAAAGCTCGAATCCGGGTTACTCCCGCAAATTCGCCTCCCAACAGGGTCCGTTTAAGGCGGACGAGGTCTTCAACCACGAAGACCGCCCCTATCGCTGGCAACATCGCGAGGATCTCGCTCCGGTCGAAGTCAATGAATTGCCGACGGTCAACGACCGGGCCTCGGTAATGCTGTTGCATCAAAGAATCGTCGCTCCGGCAACAGCCAAGATCACGCTGCTGATTGGCAGCAATGACGGACACGTTGTTTATTTCAACGGCCAACAGGTGGGAATCCTCAAAGGCTCGCGAAAACTCAGCCCGCTTGCCCAGCAATACGATCTCGATCTGAAACAGGGTGACAACGATCTCTACATCAAGGTTGTCAACCACGGCGGAGCGTCCCAATTGACGTACGCCTTTCGTTCGCCCGCGATTGACGTGCCGGAAAAACTTGTTCGTCTGCTGAGTATCCCCGAGAGCGAACGAACGGCGGAAACGAAATTGGCGGTACGGAAATACTACCGGGAAGTTTATTGTTTGCACCCTGATTGGTTGGCACTGGTTGATCAGGAGAAAGGCATCCAGAAAGCGATCGAGAATCTCGAGGGCCAGATCGCAACCACGCTCGTCTGGAAGGAACTTGATCAACCGCGCCAGGCGCACATGCTCTCTCGCGGCCAGTACGACCAACCGACCGACGCGGTCCCGCGCGCGACCCCGGCCTTCCTTCCGGATTTTCCTGAAGGCGCACCCAACAACCGGCTCGGTTTGGCGATGTGGCTGACCTCGCCCGAGCACCCACTTACCGCTCGCGTCGCGGTGAATCGATTCTGGCAGCAAATCTTTGGCACCGGTCTTGTCAAAACGAGCGAGGACTTCGGCAGCCAGGGCCAACCGCCGAGCCACCCGCAGTTGCTCGATTGGTTGGCCGTGGACTTTCGAGAAAGCGGCTGGAACGTCAAGCGTTTATTGAAGATGCTCGTAATGTCAGAGACCTACCAAAGATCCTCCCGGGTGGACGCAAAGATGCTGGCGATTGACCCGGCAAACCGATTGCTCGCGCGCGGTCCGCGGCACCGGCTCGATGGCGAAGTTCTGCGCGATCAGGCGATCGCCCTTTCCGGATTGCTCGTCGATCGCCCAGGCGGTCCCAGCGTCAAACCGCCACAACCCGACGGGCTTTGGGCCGCCGTCGGCTACTCCGGCAGCAACACCGTGCGTTTCAAGGCGGACGAAGGCGACAAGGTTTATCGCCGCAGTGTCTACACCTTTTGGAAGCGAACCAGCCCGCCGCCGCAAATGTCAACCTTCGACGCCCCCAGCCGCGAAGCGTGCACCGCGCGGCGAGAAAGAACCAATACGCCCCTTCAAGCGTTGTTGCTGATGAACGAAGCACAATACATGGAAGCGGCCAACCACCTCGCGCAACGCGCCATCGACACCCCCGGCATCCAAACCACGGACGAGCGAGCCGAGTGGCTGTTTGAAACCGTGACGGCACAATTGCCTGACGATCGCGAGCGAGAAGAGATGGCAAGTCTGTTTGCCGAAATGACGTTGTATTACAACGAGAATCCCGAACTGGCCGTGAAACTTTGCGGAACTTCCGATGCGCAACGTGCAGCATGGACCATTTTGGCGAGCACCCTGATGAACCTCGACGCGGTCATTACCAAGTAGGCCCGGCATGTCTGAATCGCAAATCATTGATAACCTTACGAGACGTGCGTTCTTTTCGCGGACGTCGGTGGGTCTAGGTGCCGCCGCGCTGGCGACTTTGCAAGCGGGAGAATCGTCCGCAGCCACCAGCCAACGAGTCGGCGGCAGAGCTGACTTGCCGCACCATGAGCCGAAAGCAAACCGGGCGATCTATCTATTCATGTCAGGTGCGCCGAGCCAAATGGACATGTGGGATCACAAGCCCACCATGGCCGATTGGTTCGACAAGGACTTGCCCGACTCGATCCGCCAGGGGCAACGCTTGACCACGATGACGAGTGGCCAATCCCGTTTTCCGATTGCTCCGAGCATTTACAAGTTCTCGCCACATGGCCGCTCAGGAACGATGGTCAGCGAATTGTTGCCGCACATGGCGGGCAAGGTCGACGAGATCGCGCTGGTCCGGTCGATGTACACCGAGGCGATCAACCACGACCCGGCGATCACCTACATTTGCACCGGCGACCAACTTCCGGGCAAGGCCAGCCTCGGTGCCTGGCTAAGTTATGGGTTGGGTACCGAAAACGAGAACCTGCCCGCGTTCATGGTAATGACCGCATCATGGACGGGACGGCAACAGGCCCAAGCACTTTACAACCGGCTTTGGGGAAGTGGATTCTTGCCGAGCAAGTACCAGGGCGTCGCGCTGAGAAGCAGCGGTGACAAGGTGCTCTATCTGTCCAATCCCGATGGTATCGACGCCAGGGTCCGCCGCCGAATGCTCGACTCACTGGGCCGATTGAATCGCTCGACGGCCGCGCGGATCGGCGACCCTGAGACCAGCGCTAGAATCGCACAATACGAAATGGCGTTCCGGATGCAGACCAGCATTCCGGAACTCGCCAACATCAGCGACGAACCGCAACATGTGCTGGACCTGTACGGCCCCGACGTCACCAAGCCTGGAACGTTCGCCAACAGTTGCTTGATGGCCCGGCGAATGGCTGAGCGCGGCGTCCGCTTCACCCAGATCTTCCATCGTGGTTGGGACCAACACGGTACGCTCCCGAAGGACTTGCCCAACCAGTGCCGTGATGTCGATCAGCCCTCCGCCGGATTGCTGACCGATTTACGGCAGCGCGGGATGCTCGATGACACGCTGGTGATATGGGGCGGCGAGTTCGGACGCACGATTTACTGCCAGGGCGAACTGAGCAAGACAAATTACGGTCGCGACCATCATCCCAAGTGCTTTTCGATCTGGATGGCCGGCGGTGGTGTCCGGGGAGGTGTCGTTCACGGTGAGACCGACGACTTCAGCTACAACATTGTCAAGGATCCAGTCCACATACGCGATTTGAATGCGACGATTCTTCATCAGCTGGGAATCGACCACGAGCGGTTCACCTATCCGTTCATGGGCCTCGACCAGCGGCTCACCGGGGTAGAAGAAGCCCGCGTGGTGAACGAGATTTTGGTGTAGAGTATTCGCCTGGCACGACGAATGACTCGCCACCGGAAATCGATATGAATCGCTTACTGATCCCGATCGCATTGTTGATCGGCGCATGCGCCGCGACGGCCGAGGCGCAAACGACGCAGCGCCCCAACGTGTTGTTCATCTTTCTTGATGATTACGGATGGCGCGACTGCGGATTCATGGGTTCGGATTTTTACGAAACTCCGAATATCGATGAACTCGCTCGTCAGGGCATGATCTTTTCAGATGCCTATTCCTGTTCCGCCAATTGTGCTCCGGCCCGTGCATGTTTGTTGTCGGGCCAGTACACGCCGCGACACGAAATCTATAACGTCGGGACATCATTGCGTGGAAATCCGAAATACAGCAGGCTCAAACACATTGCCGGAACCGACGTACTGTCGACCGAAATCCGTACCTGGGCGCACCAGATCCAGGATGCCGGATACCGCACCGGAACGATCGGCAAGTGGCATCTCAGCAAGGACCCGCTTCCCTACGGTTTCGATTTCAACTTTGCCGGGACGCATAGCGGAAGCCCGCCGCGCGGATACTTTCCGCCGCATCCCAAGGCACCTGGACTCGAAGACGCTCCAGAGGACGAATACTTGACCGACCGGCTGAGCGATGAGGCGATCGGCTTCATCGAGCGCAACCACGACCGACCCTGGTTCTTGTACCTGACGCATTTCGCCGTGCATACGCCGCTGCAGGGACGCAGCGATTTGGTTGCCAAGTACGAGGCGAAACCCAAAGGCAAACTGCATGATCACGCTGTGATGGCCGCGATGATCGAGAGTGTCGACGCTGGAGTCGGCCGGATCGTCGACAAGCTGCGTGAACTCGGATTGAATGACAAGACCGCGATCGTGTTCACATCTGACAATGGCGGCTACGGACCGGCGACGAGTATGTTTCCGCTCAAAGGATACAAAGGTACTTATTACGAAGGCGGAATTCGCGAACCGTTCTTTATCAACTGGCCCGGCGTGGTCGAGCCCGGGACGAAAAGCAGTGAGCCTGTGATCAATGTCGATCTCTATCCGACATTCTGCGACATGACGGGGGCTGCGCGGCCGGCCGACCAGCCGCTCGATGGTAAAAGCCTGATCCAGATTCTGCGCGGCGAATCGGATTCGCTCGGTGATCGTGCAATCTTCTGGCACTTCCCGGCCTACCTGCAAAGTTACGCCCGACTCGACGGCCAGCGGGATCCGTTGTTTCGCAGTCGTCCCTGCAGCATCATTCGCGAGGGCGATTGGAAGCTGCACGAATACTTCGAGGACGGCGGACTTGAGCTTTACAATCTCAGAGACGACATGGGCGAAAATCACAACCTGGCACAATCGAACTCGTCAAAAGCGAACGAGTTACACCAGAAGTTGATCCAGTGGAGGGAAAAAATCGGTGCGCCGGTGCCGCGCGATCCCAATCCAAGGTTCGACGCAAACGCCGAAGCAGCCGCCATTCGAAAGGCGTCTCGGTAGCACCTTTTGATGTTGCGCCAATTTAGGTTCGATTCACGCTGCGCATCGGTATTCTCGGATAAAAGAGCTGTGTAGGTCGGACCGAGCTTTGCGAGTTCCGGCGATCACTTGAAACAATGCCGGAACTCGCAGAGCTCGGTCCGGCCTACAGCGTTAGCAACCGCGCGTGGGCACTCGAGCTTCGCGTCGATCAATTCTCGACGACATCCGCCACGGCACTGCAAAGTTGCTCCATGCGGGCTTCGCTCATTCCGGCGACGTTGATACGGCCGCTACCAACCACATAGATACTGTGCTTGTTTTTCAGTTGATCGACCTGCATGTGGTTCAAGCCGCTGAATGAAAACATGCCGTTCTGTGAAAGCAGAAACGAAAAATCGTGACCCCCGCCGGTCGTCTTCATTTTTTCGACGAATTGCTGGCGCAGGCTTTTGATACGGGTCCGCATTTCGGCTAGCTCATCGTGCCACATACTGGTCAACGACTCGTCGGCGAGGATCGTCGAAACAATCGCGGCGCCGTGTCGCGGTGGATTGCTGTAATTGCAGCGGACCAATTTTTTGAGTTGGCTCTGCACGGCCGAAGCCGCCGACGCATCCGCGGTGACCATCGACAATCCGCCCACTCTCTCGCTGTAGAGTCCGAAGTTTTTCGAGAAAGAGTTGCACACAATCGCTTCCTCGCAGACGTCCAGCACGGCGTTCACGCCGACGGCATCTTCTGACAAACCCTCGCCGAACCCTTGGTAGGCGAAGTCGATCATCGGCAGCAAATGTCTCTCGGCGAGCAATGCGGCGATCTCGCGCCACTGGTCACCGCTCGGATCAACACCGGTGGGGTTGTGACAACATGCGTGCAAGAGGACGGCGTCGCCGGCGGCGGTCTTGGTTTTCAAGTCGTCGATCATCCCCGAGAAATCAAACGACTTTCGATCGGCTCCGAGATACCGATACGCCTCCATTGCCAAGCCCTCGGACTCGAACACCGAGGAGTGATTGGCCCACGTCGGCGAGGGCATCCAGATCCGAATCGGCGAAAGCTGGCTCGTCAGGAACCCGGCGGCGATGCGAAGGGCACCGGTTCCGCCCGGAGTCTGCAGCACGGCGATCCGATCTGCATCGACCGAGTCGCCGAATACCAATTTGCGAACATCGTTTCGATAGTCGGCAAGGCCGTCGATCGGCAGGTATCCTTTCGTCAATTCGCCATCAATCAATCGTCGCTCGGCTTCCTTGACGCATCGCAACACCGGGGTCTGGCCCGATGCGTCCTTGTAGACCCCGACACTGAGGTTCATTTTATGAGGGCTCGAATCAGAAACGAACGCTTCGGTTAGTCCGAGGATTGCGTCGGGGGGCGCTGTCGAAATGTCAGCGAAGCGGCGAGTTCGGGAACCGGCGGATGCAGTCATGGGATGCAAACAGGGGGGAAGGGTGGAAGTCGAAATGAATCGCTCGGCAAGGAGCAAGATCGGGCTGCCAGCGCTTGATCGTAATCGACTCGTGCCGTGTCGACCATCGACCCTCGATCATGACGTTGGCAAGCGGACTGCGTCGTGAATGAGGCTGAGTTTATCGTTGTCGGCGCCGGTTCGGCCGGTTGCGTGCTGGCCACCCGGATCGCCCGATCACTGCGATGCCGAGTCGTGGTCGTCGAACCGCCTGCCGCAGCGGCTCCGCAATCGGATCGCGAGCGACCGTCTCGCTGGTTGCATCTGCTGAAATCGTCCGAGGATTGGGATCTTCAAACAGATTCCGTCGCGCGATTGGCCAATCGGTCACTCGACTGGCCGCGCGGTCGCGGACTCGGAGGTAGCGGCCGGATCAACGCGATGATCTGGTTTCCGCCCACCGATCGCGATTGGAAAATGTTGCAGGCAGCAACCGGAGGCCGATGGAGTATCGACATGATGAATTCGTCCTACGAATCGGTGGTCGCCGAGGTCAAACCGGAACGTCCGAACTGGCTCAGTGATGCGTCGCAGCGATTTGTGCGTGCCGCTGAGGGCCTCGCCGGCGCCGATCCGATGGTCTACCAGCGACTCAATCGAGACGGCCGCCGCTGGAATCCCGCCGAGATGCTCGCTTCCGACAAACGAATTCAGGTCGTTCGCGCGGCGGTCCACAGCGTGATCTTCGATCATGACCGGGCCAAAGGCGTCCGCGTCGTTGACGGGTCTTCGACCGGCGAGTTGGTCGCATCCAAGGGAGTCGCGCTTTGCGCTGGAGCGATCGCGACACCGTCGATCCTGATGCGCAGCGGAATCGGTGCTGGGGACGCCTTAGCGCAACATGGAATCAACGTTCGCATTGACCAACCCAACGTGGGTGAGAATCTACGGGACCACTTGATCATGCCCGTGGTCTTTCACACGAAATCATCGATCCCATTTTCCAACAAACCGACGCTACGTGACGTCGTTCGTTGGCAGACGCTGGGAACCGGCCCGATCGCATCGAACATTGCCGAGTGTGGTGGGCTGTTCGAAGGTGGCCGATTTCAAGTCCATTTAACACCAACGCATTACCTGATGTTCCCTGAGCACGATTCGACATCCGCCATGACGATAGGTGTCAACGTGACCGATCCCGCATCACGTGGTTCGATTGCCCTCGATTCATGTCGCGCGCACGATCCGCCGCGAATCTCTCCGAATTACCTTCATGATGGCGGAGACGTCGAGGGAACAATCCAGGCGGTACGATTGGCAAGGACTTTGGCAACTCGTCATCCGCTGTGCGATTGGGTTGACAGCGAGTTATTGCCGGGAATCAAACGCGACACCGATGAATCGATTGCCCGTTCGATCAGCCGCTATGCGCAAACGCTTTATCATCCAGTCGGCACGTGCGCCGTGGGAAGCTCCGCCGATGCGGTCGTCTCGCCCGATTTCGCGCTCCGTGGCTGCGAGCGGCTGTGGATCGCCGACGCCTCGCTCTTTCCAAGGATGACGACCGGAAATCCCAACGCAGCGGTCATGACGCTGGCCGCAATGGCCGCAGAATCAATCGCCGGTATCGTCGATGGTGATTAGGGCGTTGGTTTGACCTTCACTCGAGGGCCCGTTATCGTAAGGGAGCTATTCTTGACGTGCATTTCGCGCGGGGTCACATGCGGATTCTTTTCACCCTCACCTTGATTTTCGCATTTGCTCACGTTGCGTTTTGTGACGAGCAGGATGCGGATGCCCCCGTTCCCTGGCAAGCCCCATTCGAGTCAACCTCTGCCTCACAGGTCGATGGCAAGTTGGTATTGATCTTGATCACGAACGAAGATCCGTTCGTCGTTGAGTCGGTTGCGGAAAAGTTGGCCGAGCGTCACGGGGAGAATCCTGGCCAACAAACCGTCAATCCGCCGGTGTGGTGCTCGGATGTCCTGGCGCACTCCTATCGCCGCGCGATCGCCCGGCGGCCCGATTTGAAGGGCCGTCTCAGCCTGCAATCGATCAGCGCCGGTTTGCCCTCGGAGGTGACCGGTGGCAAATCAAAGAATCTTCCGTCCCGCGCCGTTCTGGCTTGTTGCGACGCAAATTACCGTTTGCTGGGCATGCTCGTCGGTGTTCCCGATGTTGATGATCTGCTGACGCTGATCGAGGACTCCGAGGGTGTCGCCGCGATGCGGCAGCTGCAATCGGAACGGCCCGCAGAAGTCGTCAATATGCTTGCCCAGCGGAGCAGCGAGCGTTTGAACCGCGCGTGGCGTGGCGCGTTGGAAGAAGTCTTGATGGCGATTCAGGGAGATGCCGGTGACGACCGGGACGAGTCGGGTGGCGACGAATCGTTTCCTGGTCGCTTGCGTTTGCTTCGCGAGACTTTCGAACCGACGTACGTTTCCGATGTTCGTCTGCGATTCGGGCTGACGGAATCGTCGGACCACACCAGGCTGGTCATCCTCGAACAACATATCCAGACGCGCCGGCCGTGGTGCGAAGCGATGATTCCCTTCGTCGCCGGCAGCGACTTTTATGAAACATGGCGCGAGTTGGTAGAATCGCTTTGGGGTCATCAACCCGTCACCGCCGACGCCGAGGCCCCAGAGTTAGTGGATTGGTTCAAACTGCAGACCGAATCCGATTCCGTCGTGTTGTCGATTTTACCTCCGCCGAACCAGCGACATTTGCCGTGGCCTCCGATCGTCGACAACGCGATTCGGCGCGGCATCGGTTGGCAGGATGCCCATCAATTGGCCCTCGAGCACCCGTTTCGCCAAATCGACGCCGAACAGTTGGCAGTGGTGATTCGCTCGTGCGGGCTCAAGCCGATCGATATCCATCTTCCGTCAACAGCACGCTACCTGTTTATCGAGCCCAACAAGAAGCTTCCCCTTGTGATTCGCGAAACCGATCCACCGGGTCGATTCGCGGGTCTGTTGAAGCGATCCAAGTCAAATCTTGTCTCTGATTGAGGAACCGTCATGAACGTCCGCTCGCTTCCGCTGCTGGCTGGTCTATTTGCCACGACGCTGCTTCTCGCCGAATCCACTTTGGCTGTCTCTCCTGGATCGGTGTTACAGGGCCGTCAACTGTTCGAGCGGAATTGGCCGACCGGCAATCCGGCGCTGGGCAGCGACGGGCTCGGACCTTTGTTCAACGGCCAATCTTGTGTCGCATGTCATCACCAGGGCGGCGTTGGAGGAGGCGGAGATTCGCGTTTCAACGCGAAGACCGTTGGCATTGAACAGATGCGAATTACCGGTGGGAATGTCGACGATGACACCATCGCGAGAATGGTCTCAGCGTTTCATCCGGGATTTGTGCAATCCGATGGATCCGTCATCAACACCTTTACCATTCCGCACCACGGTGGTTCGTCGGCGTTTCGGCAACTCAATTCAGCTTTGCTGGCCAATGTCCCCTCACAGTTCAGTCCGAGTGGCGGATCGGCCGACGCGTCGGAAGTGCGGCATTCGTACGCTACTCCGATCCTGTTCAACCAGGCGATCGACGGACGCCAGATCGTCGTTCGTGCGCGATTGTTCCAGCGCAACACGACGTCATTGTTTGGAGCCGGCTTGATCGACGAGGTCAAGGACAAGGACATTGAGGCTCAATTCAATGCTCAAAAACAGCACTCCGAGATCAGCGGCCGTCCCTCGACGCTCGACGACGGCCGCATTGGACGCTTTGGTTGGCGCGGAAACGTCGCGTCTTTGCTGGACTTTGTCGACCAGGCTTGTGCCAACGAAGTCGGTCTGGAGACCAAGCGAAAACCGCAAGCCCGCGATCCGATGAATCGGGGCTATCGAAATCCGACAATCGACATTGCCGACAAACAGATTCGAGCGATGAAAGATTTCATCGCCATGCTTCCTGCTCCGACACGGCGAATACCCGAGTCGAGCGAGGAAAGGATGAAAGCGCAAAGGGGCGAGGCCGTTTTCGCCTCGGTCGGATGCGCGGTCTGTCACGTTCCCAATCTTGGACCCGCCAAGGGCGTGTACAGCGACTTGCTGTTGCACGACATGGGCAAGTACCTGATCGATTTGAATCACGCCAAGCCGTACGTGATCCGGCGGACGCCGGTACGCAAGTACTCCTTCACTCGAGCGACGACCACGCAAACGACCTCTCCGATGGGCGCCTACTACGGCGGCACCACATCCATCACACGAAAGGTCGAATCAAGTGGGACACCCACCGGGGGCGGCCGTCGGCTGAATATTCGAAACCGCGGGCCCTACGAATTCACGGCACCCGACTATCCCTCGCGATTGCTGAGTATCGTTTCCCTTGACACGAAAGTGGTCTCTGCATCGGAACGTACAACCGATTTCGACAATGCGAGTGGAACGGGTACGGAAAAGGTCAAGGAACGGATCACGCGCGAAGATTATGTTCGCATTCACTACGAGCCGACCAATTTCAACCAGGAATGGCGCACGCCGCCGCTTTGGGGTATCGCTGATTCCGCACCCTACATGCATGACGGTCGAGCCGACACTTTGCTCGAATCGATCGTGATGCACGACGGGGAATCGGCCGGTACGCGCGACCGGTTTCTGAATCTGCCGCTGGCCGACCGACATGCGCTGGTCGCCTTTTTGGAGACTCTCGTCGCCCCCGCGGCCGCCCCCAAACCGGCCCTCTGACCACACCCATGGCGTCCCGGAGACCTCGGCGGCGGAAACCGCGGGTTGGTATTGCAATCGGCACAACCCGCCGGCTTTGGCCCAATTCCGAAAATTTGGTCGCTGGAAGTGACCTCACGACTTTAGCGCTGAGGCACTATATTCCGGGACAGTTGGACTTGGATGTACCAACCGGAATATCACTCAGCATGGGCAGGCACGGGGAAAATGACCTCGCACGGACAGAACCGCGGCATCGTCCGCACCTTGATCGATAACTCGTTCTTGCTGGTCGCCGGGGCCGTGATCGCCCTGGTTTGGGCCAATGTATCCCACCAAACGGGCGACACCAGCTACAACGATTTCATTCACTTCGATTTGACGTCGCTGTGGAGCGACCACGCCCAAGACCACTCCGCCGGCGAATTGGTATCTCATGCCGATACCGGTGGCGGTGATCATGTTGACCCTTCCGCCGAACATGGCGAGCTCGCCGCCGATGGCGACCATGACCAGCACGCCGGACACCATGGCCTGACGATTCACTTCATCATCAACGACATCTTGATGGCGTTGTTCTTTGCGATTGCGGCAAAGGAGGTTTGGGAATCGCTGTTGCCCGGGGGTGCCTTGTCGAATCCTCGCAAGGCTGCCACGCCGCTGATGGCGACCGTCGGAGGTATTCTCGGACCGGCGTTGATCTACATCGCCGGCGGTTATCTTACCGGAACACACGATGCGCTCGGAAAAGGTTGGGCGGTCCCCTGTGCCACGGACATCGCGTTCAGTTACCTCATTGCGCGCGTGATTTTTGGTGCCGGTCATCCCGCGATCGCGTTCCTGTTGTTGCTGGCGATCGCCGATGACGCAGCCGGTTTGTTGATACTGGCAGTCTTTTACCCCCAGGCACCCATCGTGCCACAGTGGTTATTGCTTTCAGTCGGCGCGATGCTCGGTGCCCTGGTTTTGCGGCGCATGAAAATTCATACGCACTGGGCCTACCTGCTCGGACCCGGTGCGCTCTGTTGGTTCAGTTTCTACCAGGCGAATATCCATCCGGCATTGGGATTGGTGCCGATCATTCCGATGCTGCCCCACGCCCACACAGACCTCGGATTGTTCGCCAGAGCAGAACTCGAACGTGACGACACACTCAATGAGTTCGAGCACTTCTGGAAAACACCGGTGGAATTCTTTCTCGGGCTGTTCGGACTGGCCAACGCGGGCGTCGTGCTCAGCAGCCTCGGGACCGGCACCTGGCTGGTGCTTGCCGGGTTGCTGATCGGCAAGCCGGTGGGAATCACATTGTTGACGCTGTTCGCCGAAAAGGGACTGAAGCTCGAAAAACCCGCTGGCATGGATTATCGCCACGTGGTCACGCTTGGCATGGTTGCCGGCATTGGATTCACCGTTGCACTGTTTGTTTCGGTTGCCGCCTTTACCGTACCCGGTGCGATCCAGGATTCGGTCAAGATGGGTGCGCTGCTAAGCTTTGTGGCGGCCCCCTTGGCGATCGTGATCGGCAAGACACTCGGGATCAAACCGCTGCGAGTGATCGCGGCTGATGATCACGAAACGGCGCAGGCGGCCGCGTAGTCGACTGTGCGGGCCCTATCGACTCGGCCGGGCCGGCAAGACCAGACGCCGACTCGCTGTCGCGATTGAACCGTCGGCTGAAATTTGAATCACATCAAAAGGAATAGCTGCTTCATGCACCAGGACGATTTACCTGTTGAAGCGATCGGCGAAGACGAAATCCAGCGTCCGCAACCGGCGGATGAACCGATATCGGTTGTCGATTCTCAAGACCTGTATCGTGTTCTGCGCCACACAATCGACCGGCTCGAAAAAGACCAGACGGCACGCGGAGACCTGAAGATCCTTTCGCGCACGCTGCGGGAATTGCGATACGCGTTCACGGTTTTCCGTCCCTTCCGACGCCGCCGAAAAGTGACGATCTTTGGGTCGGCTCGAACCGCACCGGATCATCCCGAATACCAGGCAGCCGTCGCGTTGGGGCGAAAAATGGCCGAGCATGGCTGGATGGTTATCACCGGCGCGGGCGGCGGGATCATGGAAGCGGGTCATCGCGGCGCCGGACGCGAGGCCTCGATGGGGCTCAACATCATGCTGCCATTCGAACAAAGCGCGAATGATTTCATCGTCGGCGATCCGAAACTCGTCACGATGAAGTATTTTTTCACCCGCAAGCTGATGTTCGTAAAAGAGTGCAGCGCGGTGGTGTGCCTGCCCGGCGGATTCGGAACGCTCGACGAAGCACTCGAGACGCTGACATTGATGCAAACCGGCAAACAGACTTTGATACCGCTGGTGCTGCTCGATCACGGCGACGGGAGCTATTGGAGCGATCTGGGAAAGTTCTTCAACAAGCAATTGCTCAAGGGCGGAATGATCAGCCCCGAGGATGTGCACCTGTACAAGATCACCAACTCAGTCGACGAAGCGATCGAAGAAACGCTCGCTTTTTATCGCGTTTATCACAGCATGCGGTACGTGAATGATCGGTTGGCATTCCGTCTCAAAAAAGAACTCGACGCCAGAAAGCTCGAGGAGATTCAATCCGATTTCTCCGACATTCTCGTCGATGGAAGATTCCAGCAGCGCTCGGCGCTGCCCGAGGAGAGCGGGGAGCCCGACCTCGCCGACATGCCGCGTCTGGTCTTTCATTTCAACCGTCGAACGCTCGGCCGGCTGCGGATGTTGATCAACTGCGTCAACGACGTGCCCAACGTTGCTTGATGACAAGAACAGTCGCTTGATGACAAACACGGTCGCTTGATGACAAAAACGTCAGCCAAGCGCTAACCTCGCGCGCGCTCGAGCAACACCAGCATGATGAGTGCCATCAACGATCTCAGCTCATCGTCCTCGGGCATCTCCTGGAGTTTTTCCAGAGTGAACAAACCCTCGAAGAAGGCAGGCTTCTTGGTCAACCGCAATAACTGCGTTCCGTCGGGTCGCCCCACAATGTAGCTGGGGTTGAGCAAGTATGCCGCAACGAATCCGACGACCGGAATTTCGCCCAGCAAACTCTCGAGCACCTTTTTCATAGGGCTCTCTTCTTCGATGGTCATGTCGACTCGTCCTTCCTGCATGACCTCGTAGTGTGCCGACCACAACGACCGCATGCCTTTGCGGCGTACCGCACCCCAATCGTTTCCCTGGGCATCGGTAAAGGAATAGTTCGCCGAAAAGTCGATCACGCGATCTGACATGATTCGAAACAACAAGTTCGTTTGCGAATTGTCACTGAATATTTCGACGTTCTCTTTCAGTTTGAACATCTTCTGTTTGATGAACATCAATGTGTTGCCGCCGGCGTCGGTGGCGGTGATTCGTTGACCGAGCGTCATCAGCTTGAAGCGTAGTTCGATTGGATATTGCATGTTCTTCGCTTTGCGCAAGAAATAAGCCGCGTCCCCAAGTGTGCGGAGACGCGGCCTATCATATCCAACAGATTTGTCGGGAAGTGGCTAGCTCTTTTTCGCCGGAGCGGACTGAGCCGCGGGGGCCGCGGCGGGAGCCTGTTGCGTCAAACCGGGCCGCACTCGCTTGTTGATATCGGTTTCCAACACGCCGAAGACCGACTCGTGGCGGGCCACCGACATTTGCAGTGCCGCCAACAGCCGTTTGGCGGTGAAGAAGTTGACGATGATCCGCTGCTTGACCTGGATCGGGTCTTTCGGAACGCCAATCGGCTGAGGATTCAAGCCGAAATCAACGATCAATTCTTCGGGCGATCCCGTGACGCGACAAAAATTCGCATAAGTCGCGACCGCGTTGTCGTCATTGACCTGGACCTGAACAGGCTGCTGTGCCTGGGATTGCGCTTGTTCTGCCGCTGCGGGTTCGGCTGCTGCCTTCGGCTTGTCGTCGGAACTCTTTGCCATCGGTGGATTCTCCAGAGGGTGGAAGTGTTGGATGAGCTACATCTGCGACACACAATGGTCGGTTGTCAACTCAAGTGAACGGGTTAGCTTCTCGATTGAGATGGGTCGTGAGCGATCAGATCGTCGGACGGTGCTGCTCACCGATAGCACCTACATCACAGCCGGGGTTGGTATCGTAGCGAACGGCTCCCTTGCTGCAATGTTTGACGAGCGTGAACGGATTAAAAAGGGTGAATTGGGGCATCAAATAGCTAAATCACGAAGGCTGCGCAGCCTCCGGGTCATCAAAGTTCGAAGTTGAAAGTCTTCGAGATCAGACGCCACAGACGACCACCGAGCGACATGGGGTCGACATGGACTTTTGCCGAACCGCGATACCCGGGGCGAATGGGAATGTCGCCAATATCAAGTGGGACGCGCGCCTGGTACGAAACGTTCCGTGGCTTGACCTGTCCGGTCGTAGGATCGATCTCGGTCTGGAGATCGCCGCCGGTTTGGCTGGACATCGAGAGCGAGGCGGAATCGAGCGGCTCGTTTGATTTCTCGGTGATCATTCCGCTGAACGTCGCGAGTCGACGCGAATCGAGTTTCATGTCGACGGCCTGGCCCTCGCGAACGAGTTGCACATCGCCCTGGTCAATGATCAAAACTGCTTCGTAGGCTTCGGGCGTTCCGATTTCGCAAATCACGTCATCGGCGGTCAACATCGCGCCCCGGTTTTTCTCCTGCAGCGGCGACCCGGTCCAACTCGGCAACCGCCCGTCGTCGGTATCCTGCGACGGCCGGTACGGTGGCGGGATCACGAAGCCGGCTCGCTTGGCGCGGACCGTCAATCGCTCGATTTCTTCCTCGGTTTTGGCCCGCAGGGATTGAATCGATTCAAGCAGTTCGGTTTGCGTTTCCAATTGGGCCTTCAAAGCGACGTCATCGCGGCTGCGGTACGACAAGTTGCGCAGTTGTACCTTTGCGATCGTCTCCTCGCCCTTCAAATCGGCAAGTCGGATTTCGAGGTCGGGATTGTTCAAGACAGCGATCGGGTCCCCTTCGCGGACATTCGTCGCTGGCTCGATGGTCCACTCAATCCGTCCGGCGGTGCCGGCGTAAACAGCACCCGCCTCGCTGGGACGAACCTCAAAAGCACAATCGATATGGTGTGGAAGTGGGATGTAGCAGACGGCCGCGATCACAACGCCAACCGTTCCCAGCGTGACAAGCAGGGGAGTACGTTTCACTTTCGATAATCTCCCGGGAGTACGACAGAATTTCCAGGTTTGAATCACAGGTTGCGCGACCAGGCCGGAAAAACCAATCACGGCTACCATCCGCCCGACTGCCTGCAGCCCGTAAGGCTCGAGAACCTTGATCACGAACCAACAAATTGAGAAGACAACGACCCAGCGGTAGATCACGCTGGCGATCGTGAACAGCCCGAATTGGAGCTTGCCCCGCGTCGGCAAAAACGGGTCGTCTTGAAGTTCCAGACCAAGACAGGTTTCCTGGAACCATCGCTTGAGCACTTCGGTGCTCTTTTGTCGAAGGTTCGGAATCTCCAACGCATCCATCACGATGTAGTAACCATCAAACCGCAGCAACGGATTTCCATTGACCAGAATCGTGCTGACCACGTTCAGAAACATCATGTTCAAACAAAGGTCATTGATGGTGGTCCCCGATTCGGTAAACCACCACACGAACGCCGCAATCGAGGCCAGGATCATCTCGACATAGATCCCCGCGGCGCCGATCCAGACACGTTTCCATTTGTTCGGCAACATCCACGAATCGGACACATTGCAGTACAGACAGGGCGTGAACACGAGCAACATGAAACCGATCTCGTGACATTCACCGCCGAATTTCTTACAGCTCAACCCGTGCCCGAATTCGTGCAAGACCTTCACGATCGCCATCGTGAGCGCCAGGATCAACCAACGGTCGGCAGCGAAAAACTGCTGAAACGTCGGCAGCTTGGCATACACCGTTTCATATTGGCTGGCCAGCAGCGCCGAGGCCGACAGAACCAGCAGCACGAAGAAAATCAGCGCCGGGATGGTGAACATCCAACCGAACCACGGCAGCAGGACGTTGAGGATTTTCTCGGGGTCGAAACCCCGGTACCGCAATGCGAAGACGTTGGAGAATTTCCCCATCGTCTCCTTGTTCTTCTTCTTGCGGCCCCGTTCCCGAAGCGCCTTGCCCTGGCCCGGGGAATTGCTGATCACCAGCCCGCTGCGGTGCAGCATCCCGATGAATTGCTGGAGGTCACCGAACGTGATCTTCTGAGGCGCAAATCGCTGCTCGAACCCATCCTTGATCTGCTGCAGGCTGACATGGCCGTCAAGCATGTTCAGGATGTAGTACTCTTCATCATGAAAACGAAAGTACTGCAGCCCGACGGGTTCTTTGACGACCCAATAACCAGTGCCCTGGTAACGCTGGCGATTCGCCGTCAAATCGGGACGTTTGCGCACCGTCAGCGCGCGTGACGAGCTGCTGACGAGTGATTCGGCTAACGTGGGCATGGAAAGGGTCGAACGACGTGCGGGAAATCAAGCAGAGGAAAACGGGTTGGGTCAGTTGGAGAGGCGCTAGAAAATTTCGCCGGTCTTGGGAATCACAATGTCGGCTCGCATGCCCGGTTTAATCGCCCAGTCGTTGCCGACTTTTCGGTTCTCGACCTCCACCCAGACACGATGCCGATTGTTCAGGTCGATTTCCATGCTGACAAAACCGAGCTTGGCGTTGACCTTGATCGGCTCCTTGGCGCCGCTGTAGATCAGCACCTGGACCGGCGTCCCCTGGAGGACCTGGCCCGGATATCGCAAGGCGTCGATGTCGCCTTCGACACGCAGCTTGTCCATCTGGATCAGGGTTGCCAGCGGGCTGCCGGCCTGGACCCACTCACCGAGCTGAGCGATACGTGCTTCGATGAAGCCGGTTTTGGGCGCGGTGATTCTGCGGCGGGTCAGTTCAAATTCGGCGATCTCGCGCTCGCGGCGTTTGGCGATCATCTGAACTTCGGCGATCTTCATTTGCATTTCGGCCAAATCAATGCGGAGTCGAGCCCGTTCGGCCTCCAATCGTTTCTTTTCCATTTCCCAGTAGGGGATAGCGCCTTCGCGGCGGAGTTCCTGGTAGGCCTTGTATTCGGCTGAAGCCAACTCTTCACTGTTTTTCGCGTCTTTCAGATTGACGTCGTTGGCAGCGTTTAGAATCGCTTCCTTTTCCTCGGCTTTTTTCAATTCGAGTGCCAATTCCGCCGCGGTGTCATCGATGACCGCGATCAAATCGTCCTCATCAACGGTGTCACCCTCTTCGATGTTCAACTCTAAAAGTATGCCCTCCGCCTTGGCCGGAACGTTGACCTTGTTGATGTACTGCACCATGCAGTTTTCAGCCCGGATCTCGCTGCCGGCCTGCGACGGCGTCTGTGAGTTGTCCTGGGCCGCTACCGGGATCACCGCGAACGCGGCAATGGCGAACAGCGGCGCGATCGTATTGAATAGGTTCAATCGCATGGGTGAACTCCGAAATAAGTGGGGTGTGATTTTGGGCGTCGCGAACGACGATTGGATTAGAAGAAGAACTTGCAACACCATTCGTAGATTTCGTGCAGGAATACGAAACCGCTGCTGCGGCGTCCGCAATGGACTTTGGCGATGACTTTCGCACCCGGCCGCGGTTTCAGACGACGCAATGTTTCCTGGTCGGGAATCGCGTGCATCTTGATGATCGCACCATGTTCGTCATGAGCATCGGCCCGCATCGAAATGCTCTTGAGTGAGAGCACCGCTTCGAGAGGTTCGTCCGGATCGGTTGCCAGGATGTAGGTGACATCGAGCGAGTCGGTTTCACTCAGGTTGTTCTTGAGCACGTATTCATCCAAATGGCCCTCGCGCTTTTCGGGCAGCTCCACCTCAAGGAACAACGGTTGATTCAGGTCCGCCACCTCCATCAGCACCTGGCCGGTCATGATCGGTCGGCTGCGCAGGGTTTTTTCCACGTCCCAGGAAACGACAACGCCGTCAATTGGGGATTGGATGACCAGATCAGCAGCACGTTTCTCCTGCAACGCCTTCTTGGCAAGCAGCACCTGGTGCTTGATCTCCAGCTCGTTTTGCTCGGCCTCGAGTGCGCGTCTCTCAGACGGGTCGAGTTGCCGGCGCAAACCGAGCTGACCCTGGACGCGTGTTTTTTCCGCCAGAGTTGTCAGGATCTGGCCCTCGATTTCGGTCAGCTGGATCTCCATTTCGCGATTGCGAAGACGCACCAGGACGTCGCCTTGATGGACAACATGATTGTGATCGACCAACACTTCGACGACCTCACCGTCAATCGGCGCGAAAACCTGCCGCCGCTGCTCGGGCAGCAGGGTTCCCTCAGCTTCAAGATTGAAATCCTTGTTGATGAAGATCAGCCCCAGAATGATCGCGGAAATCAATCCGACCACCGCCAGTGTTTTTGGCAGCGTGCGGGCGCGAAGCACCCACGAGGCATGACCGATCGTTCGCCATAGCGGCATCAAAAACAGATTCGTGTGCGCTCGAGAGTTGGCAATCGCACGCGTCCCATGCTCGTAAACCAGGTCACAACGGGCCTTGAAGATTTCGGGCGGCAGATCGCTCTCGATCTGTTCAACGATCAACGCGCCGATGACTTCACCACGGTGCGCGTCGTCACGATCGATCTCGCCGGCGGCCCCACCACCCTGGTCGGTGCCCAGTTTTCGTTCCGGTTCCCGCAGCGGCAACACCGCCACGTTCCGACCATAGGATTGGTCGACGTAATCCTCCAAAGCTTCTTCGATTTGCGGCGGCAAATCCTCGGTCGACCCGTCGTGCCACAGCGGTTCACCGGCCGCGACAACCCGGGTTGCGAGATTATTCAATGCGGCGACGATGTTGGAACGATTCTCGATCGTGTCCTGACCGCTGATCGCCTGGACCTTGCATTTTCGGCCCTTCTTGATCGCCACGCTGACGCGGTCGCAACCAATCAGTCGACGGCCCTCGTTGGCAACGATGTACGAGGTTTCCTTGAGGTCGAGTGATTCGTGCGAAGCACGCGCAAATGAATCAGCCTGCTGCCACAGCGTCTGGCGATCACCCAGGGTCCGCAGTTTCTGGCTCCGTAACCACTCGGCCGCCAACTCGCACATCTGCTGAAGAAACTTGAGGTACCCCTTCTGTGTGTCCGGTGCAGTGTCAGGACGCTGGAAGACCTCGATCAAACCGTCCTGCTGTCCATCGTGCTTGAGCGCGCCGAGACACAACAGATACCGCGTCGGATTGCCCTCGGCATCGCCGTCGGTGGTTCCGGAGTAAGGGGGAACCAACATCGATTGGCCGCTAAGGGCAACGCGCTGGATCAATCGGGTGTGGCGAACCGCATCATCGGTGTCGTCGGCCAGCACCGAAGGCTCAGCATTGATTTGGTACTGAAGCCGCAGTTGGCGATCCTCGTCCAACAACCATACGGCCCCACCCGCCGCGGCGAGCGCGGTGATGATTCGCGAAAGTAATTCAGGATAGAACTCTTCGGCTGTCGCACCACTCTTGGCGAGTTGTGCGATCTCGTTTACCAGCCCGCGTATTTGGGCCTTGGTTTCCTCAACCGTTTGCTGATTAACCGACATGGGCGTCTTGGGATCAAGCGGAGTGAAAGGGAACGATTCATCGGTCGACAGTAGTGAATCTGCGGAGATTTCGCCATGTTGACCTGACGTCCGGGCCGAGAATCTTCCCGCCTTGGCGTGGGCGGTATTGATTGTCGGGGCTGGGCTGTGCGTTGCTTTTTTGCCTCACCGCTGGACATGTTATACAATTTGTATAAACTCGTCCAGACCAAGCGGCGGGATTTTCCCGTTCCTGCCCATTTGTTCACCCTTTGCTGCTACCCGATGCCCAACGAAACCACCCATTTGCCGCCCCAGGATGCCCGCGCCGCGATGGCCCAGCTCGACCGCGAGCTGAATCGGCTGCAGCGGGCGATTCGATTGGCGATCCAGGCACAACTCGAGACGATGTCGGGCTGTTCACTCGGCAGCCTCGAACAGAACCGGAACCTCACCGAGTCGATTCATCAATTACTCGAGAGTCATGGATTGCGGGTTCGCTGCAACGAGTGCGGACATCCGGCAATCCTGAGGGTGTCACCTCGTGGATCCTCGCATGGCGTTTTTGTTTTCGACCACACGATTGACGGGCACCGCACGTTTCATGGAGGGAAATCGTCGTTGCCTCTGATTCGCCTGGTCGCCAAGCCCCCGCGCAAGAAGAAATCCAAGGGCCGGGCGGCGGGGTGAGATTCTCCCGCGGTTTGATCGTGTGAATCGTGCGCGGCGGCGCCGTCCTCGGGGTCGAGCCCTGCAATCCGCACGACCCTTCTAATCCGGCCGCATTGGCGTCCCGGGCACGCCGGCGAGAGGCATGATGGCGTCAATCGGTCCACGGAATTGACCGTTCGCCTCGATTTGTGAGCTAGGGTTCACAATCACAGGGGGACGTTCCAGCAATGCCGCATTCGCCTTCGACGCAATCACTACATGACACCAACACCGTATGCTTTGGTCTTCGGATCGAAAGTCATGTGGTGCAACTCGCCATTGCAAAGCCGTTGCCCGATGGCCGGTACCGGATGGAAATCGACGAGGTGGATTGCCCATCGCCGGCGGGTTGGCTGTCCGTGACCGGTGTGCCGATGTTGGTCGATGCGATGGAAAAATTGGTGGACCGGCACGACATGCGACGGCATCGCGTGGCGGTTTCGCTCGACGGGGACTTCTGCGTCACCCGAGTCACGATGGGCACGACAAGCGAAGTTGACTCGGAATTGTCAATGTTGGCTGATCGGATTCCCCGCTATCTGCAATTGGGTCCGGGCGAGAAGGTCACTGGATGTGCTCGAACCAAAATCGCTCCCACGGTCGATTACGCCGTGACGGGTGTCGTGAATCGGTCGCTGATCCAGATGATCTACGACGCGCTGCGCGAAGCCGACATCAACGTGATGTGGGTCGAACCGTCCCTGGTCAGCGTGGCGAGATTACTCGGATTGGCTCAGATTGGCGGGGACCAGCCGGTCATGATCGCCGATGGAACGGGCAAGGACTGGGATGTGGGAATCGCCTGCTCCGGCCGACTGCTGCTCGATTACCGTCCCGCTTCGGCAACCAGTGAAGAGGCATTCCGGGACGCTCTGGATGGACACATTTCCCGACTGAAGCGTTTCTGCTTGCGTCACCGCGGTGTGGCGACCGGGGAACTGAACCGATTGATGATTTGTGGTTCCGGCGAAAAACCGAACCAGGCTGTCGAAATGCTCGGGGATTCGCTCGGCGTGACACCCGAGGTGTTGCGCGTACCGAATCTCACCAAACTGTATGTCGTCGACAAAGCCAAGCGGGAATCCCGCAGTGTCCCGGCGGTCGCGACGGTGCTTCCGCTGCTGATCGACGTCGACGCAGCCGATGTCCCCGATTTGTTGGACGAGGTTCGCCGGGCACCCGAGTTGCCGTGGCAAATCAAGGCGATCCGCACCGGCTGGCCCGTGCTGGTAGCCCTGGCGATTCTGGTCATTTCCTTCGGCATGATGTCCAACCAGCGGCGTCAGCGTGATGGAAGGATCGACGGACGAGCGGAGATTCAATCCCAGCTCGACGCCACGACGGTCAAATTCGCGAGGGTTGCTCAGAAACGCGAGGCGTTGGGGTATTTGCAGCTGATTGCCGATCAAACCCGGGAACTCGACTGGGGGCTGATGTTCGTGCGGATCACGCAAAGTTTGCCGGCATCGGCCAAGTTGAACGAATACACGGTTGAATCGGACGGCGAAATCCTGCTCGACGGCACGGTGCTCAACGAAGCGACCGTTTACGAGCTGCTGAATCGATTCCGCAAGCTGCCGGGGGTCACGCAGGTTGCTTTGAAGGGAACTTCGCCGGTACCCGCGATCAGCGGAACGCGGTTTGTGATTCGATTGACAACATCTTTCGACGCCAGCGACTCGCTATCCGGAGCACGACATGAATAATCGAAACAATCGGGCAACCAGAGCAATCGTGGCGAGCGGAAGTTTACTCGCCATTATCTTCATAGCTTTCCCATGGGTCGATGAATATTTACGACTCCGACGCGAAGCGGTGGAACTCGTCGAGCTTGAAACGAAGCTTGTCGCGAGCCGCCAACGGAGTGAACAACTCAATCGTGTCGAAAGCAAATTGTCGGACGAACTGGAATCTTTTCTGGCTCGTTCGGTGGACCCGACGAAAACTGAATCAGTTCGTGAATTGTTGGTCGAGTGCGTTCGCCAATCCGGCGGCCGGATTCGAAGACTTGACATTGGCCGGCATCGCTCCCGCGAGTGGGCCAGCAAGAACGACGACGCGCGACAAGATTCGAAACCACACAATGGAGAAGCATCCAGATTTGTCCTGCATACCCATTCCATTGAATTGCAAATAGACGGTTCACTGGAATCAATACGTCAGATCCTCGATGAGATTTGTAGCCATGGATGGTTCATTCAAACGAGCGAGCTGAAGATGGTTCCAACCGGCACGCGGGAAGCACCCGTAAAATTGCATTTACGAATGACGGTATACGGCCTCGCGCCCCAGACGGCTGAGTCAGAACAAGATGTTGCACAGCTGAGAAACAAGACAAAGCGCCGCTGATCGCGGCATCACACATTCGTTTGTGACTGGAATCAATAAGCCATGGATGGCATCAACAAGATTGTTCGATACCCGCGCAACGCGGTCGCCGGCGGCGTAATTCGCCGGGTCGCGGTCTGCGCCGCCTTTGCCACGGCGGTTGCTATCCAACCCTCTCGAGCGGACTTGCCGCCACGACTACAGGTCGAGGGCGTGCTCCATCCCATTGACGATTCCAAGGTTGCCGGCAACGACGTCACCACGTCACAGCCGACTGCACAACGCATCCGGCCGCCTGCGCGGCTGATCCAGGTCAACACGCCCGCCGCCGTCAATTCGCCAACGACACGCTCCGCGCCGAGGCCCACAATTCTGCGACCGCGGCCTCAACTGCTGAGCGTCGATGCCGCGCCGAAGCCTTCGGTCTCGGTCGAACGCACCCAGAGGACGCCGGCCACACGACATTACGTCTCAAAAACCGCGGCCGCCGGGAACAACGTTCCACGTAGCGTCGAGGAAGCACTCGAGACGCGCGGCAGCATCACGTTTCGAAAAACGGCGCTCAACGAAGTGGTCTTCATGCTGAGCGACTTGTGGCATATCAACATCGTCGCAGGTGAAAACGTCAACGGCGAAGTCAGCGGTGCTTTCCGCGACGCGCCGCTTCGCGAAGTCCTCACCGCCGCGTTGACCGCCTCGGGGTACGGGTACCGGAAAACGGGAAACAGCCTGATCGTGCTGCCACTGGCGCAAGTCGGCACTGAAAGCCCCGATTTTGTCACGCGTACAATCCAATTGCCCCCGTCACTTCGCAATGACGACTCGCTGCTCAAAGCCGCGGAATTGTTGCTCGGTGAACGCGGCCAAATTCGAAAGATCGGCCAGAACACGGTACTGATCGTCGACACCGACCAGCGCGTCGCACGGATCAATGAACTATTCGCGGAACTGGCTCCGGCAACTCAGCTTCCACCCGGCGCCCCCGCGCCGGCCATGATTGCCGCAGAACCGGTCACTCAATCTGGGATTGCGTATTTCACCCCACAATTCACCGAAGCCGAAGAGATGGCCGGCCCGCTGCAGACCGCACTGGGGGAAAATGTGACCGTGGCGGTCTATGCCGAAGAGAATCGCATCATGGTCAAGGGTAGCCCCGATGAGCTGCGGTTGGCCGGGGAAGCAATCGAACAACTTGATAAACCGCGGAGCCAGGTTCGAATCACAGCGATGATTTACGACGTCGGCTTGAACGAACTTGAACAGCTCGGAATCAACTATTCACGCGATCTACGTGCCATTGCCAACAGCCGCGATAATGTGCTCGAAGATGTCACCACGAGTATCGACGAAATCTTTCGGTTCACTTCCGACCTGACCTCAAGCGGCTTGACCAGCACCGGTATCCGAACGATCACCGACACCTTCGAAGCGAGCGTGTTTCTTGAGGCTCTCGATTCGGTCGCCGAAGCCAAGCTGTTGGCCGACCCATCGATCACAGTGGGCGACCGCCGCAGCGCCTCGATCCGAATCGTTCGTCGAATCCCGATTGTCGGAGCCAACCCGGTCGAGAACTCGAACGCCGTCTTCACCCAGACCGAGTTCGAGGAAGCAGGTGTGATTCTGACCGTCGTTCCCCGCATCAGCCGCGATGGCACGATCGAATTGCAGGTTCAACCCGAATACAGTGTTGTTGCGGAACTGCTGCCGACCGGCCCGGTAATCGACAGCCGAACCGCTGATACGACCGTCCGCGTAGGCGACGGACATATGTTCGTGCTGGGCGGACTGCGGCAAAAGACAGTTGTCGAATCGCAGCGGGGGATTCCCTACTTGAAAGACATCAAGCACGTGGGCAAATTCTTCCGCAGCCACAACACCGAGGTTCGCGAAAGCGAATTGATCGTCTTCCTGCGGCCCGAAGTGATCACACCCTACTCATGCGGCAGCATCCGCGACCAAGCCGCCGCCGCTTCGGCTGGTGAACAACTCGACGCGATCCCGTACGCTGAATCGGTACCGACATCACCCTACTGCCAAGACCACAATTGCCCCAACCATCATCCCCGCCCTCGCATCAACGGCGGGGCGCCGTCAACCGAAACGAACCATATCGTTCCACTTGGCCATCCAGTCGAAATCATCGACGTGCCTCATGCCAACAACACCCCGGGCAGCACGGAACGTACGGGCAGCAATGAACGCGCGGCCGGCGATGGACATGCGGCCGTCAAGTCGTCGCAAGATTCGGTCGCAGGGGTGGGGAGTACGATACGCGTTGTCAGCGATCAAGCTGGAAACCAGCGGGAACCCTCGGTGACGCGCAAGTCCAATCACACGATCGTGATTGATGGCGGATACCATCCGCCGGTTTATGTCGACACGCGTGCGATCAACCTCGGCAGCAATCAATAGTCCGTCGAATTGTCCTGGGCGCTGTACCAAAGTCGGCGAATGGATTGCGCAAGCCGCGTGGCAATCGGCTCGCTTCGGTAACCGAGCGAAGCCGTCATGCGCGTGCCTGCCGAAACGCGGGGTGCGACATCGGTGGCCAAGGCAATCCGGGCGCGAAAATGCGGCTCCAACAGAACCAACGACTCGGAACCTTCGTCGGTCGAGGCGGCTTGCACGGCGAGGGAGCCCCCTTCGGTTGCTCCCAACGCGGCGAGCGTCAGTTCATCGCTCGCGCGCGGTTCGATTTGCTCGAGCCGGCCGGTCCACTTCTCAAATCTGGCGGTCCGCACGTTGACCTCCGAGCCGACCAGCGGACGCACCGCCTCGATCGAATCCTGGTCGATATACGCGACCAATTCCTTGTCGTTCCCGTCTGCGACGACCAGTATTGAATCGCCCTCGTGAACGTAGGTGCCGATCCGCGTTTTCAACCGCCGGGCGACGACCGTGCCATCGCGCGGTGCGACCACCCGCAATCCTGCGGTCTGACTCCTCAGCTGCTGTAGTTGTTCCTCCACAGCTTTTTGATTCTCAAGTAGAACTTGGCGCTGGCCCGCGTCGTGCTTATCAGTTGCCTGTCGCAACCGGATCTCATTTTGCCGGCGTGTGATTTCGAGGCGGTTGACTTGATTGGTCAGGTCACGGTTTTCGAGTTCGAGGAGCAACTGGCCTTTGCGAACCGAATCGCCGTCGCCAACGTGAATGCTCGAAACGAAACCGCTGGCCCGACTGCGGACCATTGTCTCGGGGAGATACTGCGCCGCTGCGGGCACCTTCACAGACGTCGGAAATGGCATCCAGAAACCCAGACCGTATGCAGCCGTGATGCACGCGGCGCTGAGCATGGAAAATCGAACAAACCGGCTCGGGTCACGGCCTCGCAGTTCGCTGGCGAAGCGATACAGCTGCGCCAGCGGACCGCCGAACCACAAGACGATACCCATCACCGCCAGCGCGACGCCGGCACCGGCAAACATCGTCGAAGCCGCGATCGATAGCGAAACGCAGATCACCACCTTCCATACGATCGCCCCCAATCCATACCCCAGGACAAAGTGTTTTCGCCAACCGGTCAACGTGCTCGCGCCTTGATCTTCGCCGACCAGTAAACGTTTGGCGACGCGGCGGACCGCCGAGGTTGCCTCGCTGTACAGATTCGGCACCTCGATCAAATCGGCAAGGATGAAGTAGCCGTCAAACCGCATCAACACGTTTGCGTTGAACAATAAGGTCGAAAGCCCCGCCGCGAACACCAGATTATGCAGCAGGAACCGGTATTGCGGCACATCGGTCGATGCCCAAACCAACACGGCCACCGCAGCAATCACCAATTCGATGTACATGCCCGCCGCGGCCACGATCATTCGTGACCAGCGCGAATTCATTCGCCAGCAACTCGTCACGTCGACATACGCGAGCGGAGCGAAAAGGATGAACACGATACCGGATTCACGGACCTTGCCGCCTTGTCGGTCGCATGCAATTGCGTGAGCAAGCTCGTGTACCAGCTTCAATCCAATCCACGTGGCGATCAAACAGAGCCAGTTATTGGGATGGAAGATATTTGCCGACGACGACATGAATTCAGCCCGGTGCCCGACCAAGACAATTGCGGCGGCGGCCATCAATGCGCATCCGAGGACTACCATGCGCGTGTCCAGCAGGGATCGAGAGAGCCGTGCCGCGCCGTTGATCCATCGTTCGCTGTGCGGCAGCGGCAGCTTGATCCAGAAGGGATTGAGCCGTCGAAACAGGCCCTTCAATGCGCCCGCCGATGTCGCGGCGCCGGCCCCCGGTGCGTCAAGTCGGCGGACTGGAGGGCCGTCCGATTCGAGATAGGCCAGGTCATGTTCGAGCAACCAGCGGCCGATCACGCCCGCTTGCTGTGCCGTTGGTGCTCGGCTCGCAAGTTTTGCGGCCGCGAGACCGCAGGCTTGAGGAATGGTGGTCTTTCCATCCAACAATGAAATGAAAACGTACTCTTCATAGCCCACGCGAAAAAATCGATGCAGCTTCGGTATCTCGATGCGATACACCAATTCGCCGCGCTCGCGTACGGGCCAGAACCGGATGTCCTCCGCGATGCAAAGACGTTGCTGGGTCAGGTCAAGGGTGTTCGGGTCTCTCAGAACCATCGATCACCATCCCATTGCACGTAAGAGCGCGTAACAGGCCTTGTGAAAGACATTCCATCCCAACGTGTGCCGGTCACTGAAGATCTTGGCGCGGCCGCGCATCCCAGGCCGGAGCACGTTCTCGGGGTCCTCAATCTGGACTTCAGCGATGAATACGTTGTCGTGGTCCCGCAGCTCGGCCCGTGGGTGAACACGGTCGATCGTTCCACCCATGGTGCGATGGGGCAGCGAGTGGACGTAGAATTCGACCGGCATTCCAGGGCGGACGTGCGACACGTCCGCCTCCGCGACACCGATTTCGACAACCATCTCGCCCAGCGGCGCGATCTCGAACAGCGTTTCACCGCGGGTCACCGGTGTTCCCTCCGACTCTTTCAGGTCACCGCTGACGACGACGCCCGCGATCGGGCTGCGGATCTCGAGATTGTCGCGTCGATACTGCAGCAATTCTGTCTGTAACCTCAACCGATCCGATTCAAGAGCCGCGATTTTGCTGCCCGCGGAATCATGCTCGGCCATCAAACCCTTCTTTTCCTGCAACGCCCGGTTCAAGTCGGCTCGAATGCTCGCCAATTCGTACTCGATCTCGCGCGGATTGATCGTCGCCAACAGGTCACCCTCTTCCACGACGTCACCGGGGCGAACGTGCGCCGCTTCGAGCGGACCGTCGAAAGGAACTGCGACGAAACGGTGCTTTACCGGTTGCAACTCCAAATCCGCGGAGACGCGGTAACGAACGGGCAAACAAAGAATCACCAGCAATGCGACGGCAACGCCGCAGAACAAATGCCGTCGCGAACCACTGGCCATCTCAATCAGCCCTCGAATTGCCGATTCCCATGCCCTGGGCTCCAGCCGCTCGATCGTCACCAGCCGGCTGGCCAACGGCGGTGCGACGGCCGCAAGAAACCCGGCACACCACGATTGCGCCGGTTCGATCACAAGCACGGCCCCGCGATCGCGTCCGGTCGCGTCGACCAAACGGTCGCCGGCAACCACCGATGCGGAAAGCTCTTTCGCAAACTGTCCGACCGCCATCATCGCATGGCGGTCATGCGGGGAAACAGTTCCTTCGCTCGATTCGACGGCGGACCAGTGGGTCCCAGCGTCTCGCACGGCAACTTCCTCGCCCGCGGATGCTGCCAACCGGTATTCGCTGTGACCCTGCTCGCTGACGCCTTGTTCGCTGTCGGCAATCACCGACAACGCCTTCCTTGATTCTTTGCGCCACAGAATTATCACGCGGGATGCCTCTACTGATTCACGCAGCAGCCCGGCCGCGTGTGCCGCGGCATCTTCAAGATTGTTCGCCGCATCGAGAGCGGCGAGAAACTCGATCGCCGCAGCCGTGTTGCGAGCCCGCGATTCGGCCTCGGCGGCCATCGCGATTGCCTTCTGCGCATCAGCCACCACCGGATTCACAACCCCGTGATCCGAAGAGTGGCTAACGAGAATCGAGGGATCGAGCATGTTCAAGGAATGCAGGTGATTCCGCTGAAGAGGGTTGTTGACAGGATGATACCGGGATCCCGCTTCCGGTCCTCAACGGATCGAACCAGCCGCTTCACTGGCCCGCGTGGTCTTTTCGACGGCCGGTTCAAACCGCAAGTCCCAGCGACAAACCACTCCACTTTGAACTTCGTGTTTCTGGTTGGGAATTCGCACCTTCACCCGCACCGTGCTGCTCTCGGCCTGCGCGACCGGTGAGACAAATTCGATCACGCCGCCGACAATCTTCCCGTGATAACCGAAATTCAGTTTTACATTCTGACCGACCGAGAGACCCTGGGCCGCATCAATCGGAACCATGAAGACGGCCTTGAGCGTATCGAGATGGACAACGTGCATGATGACCGCATCGGTCGGTGAAACAAACTCGCCCACCTCTTTGTCGATCGCGACGACGAATCCGTGAATCGGGGTCCGAAGCACGCGCTGCTTGATCTGTGCTTTAACGCGTTCGTACTCGAGCCGGCGCACCTCTAACTCCTCGCGAACCGTCTGCAATCGCGAGGCGGCCTGGTGGTATTCACTCTCGGCGCGTTCCAATTCGCGTTGGGTCGCGTTGCCTCGTTCACGGAGCTCTTTGTAACTTTCCAACTGCTTTTCACGCATCGTCAACTCCGCCTCGGCGCTTCTTCGCGATCCGAGTGCGTCTTTGGCCGCCTTGGCGACTTCCAGCGACGCCCGCAGCACCGAATCGTCGAGCCGGGCGAGAATCTGGGTCTCGCGGACCTCGTCTCCTTCCTTGACGAGTATCTCCGAAATCACACCGATTTCCGGTGCTGGTATCGCGACTCGTTTGGCAGGCTCGGTGAACGCCTCGAGTTCCTCGGCGAACAAGTTCGGTGAGGCGAACAACAAGCACAGGACTAACGAACATGGTCCGTAGGTTTTCCGTTGCATGATTTCGGTCATCCCTGAAAAGTTATTTGGCTTAGATCTGACAGCACCGGTCGGGCGATGACCCGGCCGATTTCTTATCGAGTAGTTTTTCGTCTTTCTGGTCGGATTGCAGCAAACGCCAACGAAGCGCCGTCGCCAATCGCTGCTGATTCTCCTGGACGCGGCGCAGTCGGTCGTCAAGGCGTACAT
>JAHELS010000253.1 GCA_024644085.1 Rhodopirellula sp. | reverse complement strand
GAGCAGCAAGCGATTTGGGAACAGATCTCCAACCCGAACAACATCAACGCGCTAAATGGAAGCATTCTCACGCCGTCATGGCCAGCGATGGGGCCGGTTCCCACGCAAGTACGCTACAAGCCCTGGGCGACCGAGATCCCGACGCTGCGATGCCCCAGTGATCCCGGCGTGGGTCTGCCCGCATTGGGGCGCACCAATTACGCCGCCTGCCTCGGTGATTCATACTACTGGTCGATCCGCGGCCCGCGTCAGTGGAACGCTGCCGGAAACTCGCCACAGTACCGCGAGACTTCCGGGTGGGCGCGGCATTCACGATCGGCCGATCGCGGTGTGTTTGTGCAGCACAAAGAGGCGAAATTCCGCGACATCCTCGATGGCTTGTCCAACACCATCGCGATGGGGGAGATTGCCACCGACCTCGGCGACCGCGACAAACGCACCATCCCCGAGTTCGAAAGAACTCAGCTGTACACCCAGATTCGCCAGAATCCGAAGACGTGTGAGGACGAGGGGTACATCGATCCAGAACGACCTCAGTTCTGGGCTCCGGGTATCCCGACGATGAGCGTGGTCAATGGTCGAGGTTACCGGTGGGCAGACCATCGCGTCGAGATGACCGGGATGCACACAATCCTGCCGCCGAACGCCGAGATCTGTGCGCAGCGAAATCCCGGTGGAACGTTTGTCGCGCCACCATCGAGCCGACACCAGGGTGGCGTTCACATCCTGATGGCCGATGGCGCGGTGATCTTCATCACTGATTCGATCGAGGCGGGCAACAGCCGAGCCCCCATGGTTTGGCTCAACGGAACCGCTGGCCCTCCAAACAATGCGCCCGGCGCCCAGAGTCCTTACGGGTTGTGGGGTGCGTTGGGCACCCGCGGCAATAAAGAGTCGATCGAAGAAGAACTGAACCAGTAGCGTTCAAGCGTCGATTGATTTCACATCGATTAGCCTCGGCTTTCCTCGGGAAGCCGAGGCTTTTTTATGCCTCAATCGGGACCCGCTCTCGCTTCCACGGCATTGTCGATACTCCTTGCGGCTTTTCAGCTAGTCTAAGATTGAGTTTCATTCAGCCCTGGAACCGTGTTGTTGCGGCGGAGTAGAACGACACATGAATCAACCCGCACGTCTTTCCAATCCACAGCTTATCGCGCTCCTGATCGCGTTTTATCTTGCCGCCGCCGCGATCATCCTGTGGCGCACGTCAACGGTCGCTCGAAGTCTGGTCCAAAAGTCAGCCACGGAGAATGCCGAGCGGTATAGCGAAGCATTGTCGACCGTACGGTCGGTTTACACCTCGGAAGTTGTCATTCCGGCGCAAGAGGGCGGCGTGAATGCGACGCACGATTACCGTTCGAATCCCAAGACGATTCCCTTGCCAGCGACGTTGACGTTTGCGATCGGCGACCGGATCGGTCAATCCGACAGCGGCGTACGTGTGGGGCTCTACAGCCGCGAACCATTTCCGATGCGGAGTGATCGTCTCCTCGATCCATTTCAACGCGAAGCACTCGACCAATTAATAGAAGACCCCACGACCCCGGTGACCTCGATCACCAACGGAGAAATCCGTTACGCAACGGCCGACCTGATGCGTGAAAACTGCGTCGAGTGCCATAACAACCATCCGGAAAGCCCGAAACGCGACTGGAAAGTGGGGGATGTTCGCGGCGTCCTCGAGGTCGCACTGCCCTTAGCTCGTATCGAACAGGAGACCAATGCGAGCCTGCGCGGTTTGTTCACGGTCATCGCTGTCGTGTTCGTCGCCGGATTGGCTGGACTCGGTATGGTCATCCGGCGACTTCTGGGCGACTCATCGAGACTGCGCAAACAAGCACACCAGTCCGACGCGGCGTTAGCCGAAAACCAAAAAACCAATGAGATCCTCGATCATCGCAGTGCTGAACTTACCCGAATCAACGAGGAGCTTGAATCGAATTCCGATGCATTGGAACACAGCAATCGCGAACTTGAATCGAGGACCGCCGCCCTGTCTCTAACCCAACAATCGATGTCCAGCGCCGTCCAGCGGCTCAAGGAGGCGACGAACCAGATTTTAAGCAGCGCGACTCAGCAAGCCAGCGGTGCACAGCAGCAGGCGACCTCCGTCTCCGAGATCGTCGCCACGGTCGATGAATTGACCAAGAGTGCTCAACAGACTTCCGATCGGGCCCGCGGTGTTGCGGAGTCATCGAAGCAATCGAGCGAAGTGGGACAATCGGGCCAAATTGCGGTCGAGGAGGCAATCGAGGCGATGTCAAAGGTCCAGTTGCAGGTCGAATCGATCGCCGAAAGCATCCTGTCGATGGCCGACCGCGCCCATGCGATCGGAGAAATCACCGATACCGTCAGCGACATTGCCGAACAAACAAATGTGCTCGCTCTCAATGCCGCGGTGGAAGCCTCACGCGCCGGCGAACACGGGAAGGGATTCTCGGTCGTCGCAGCGGAAGTCAAGGCACTTGCCACCGAATCGAAGAAAGCGACGTTGAATGTCAGCCGTATTCTCGGTGACATTCAAAAAGCCACCAATACCGCGGTACTCTCGATCGAATCGGGCCGGAAATCCGTGCAAACCGCCAGCAGCGTGACGACCGAGGCGGGCGAGACCATCGTGTCGCTTCGCGAAACACTGGCCAAGTCCGCCGTATCGGCCGACCAGATCCACGTCGCCGCGCGGACTCAAGCCTCCGCCATTTCTCAATTGCATGAAGTTCTACGCGATATCAATCGAGTAACGCAGGACAACGTCGCCTCGAACGAGGATGTCCGCGAAACGGCTGACGCGCTGAACCAAATCGGAACGGAACTGGAGTTAACCCTGCACAGCGGGTGATCGACGGCTCATCGCCCGGCCATGCGCCGGGCACTCTCGGCAACCTTCACGTACTGTTTGCGCAGCGTGCTATCGAGCGTCTCCTTGTCGATCTGCTTCAATTGTTTGATCGCTGCGATCGGATCGCGATTGGACGTCAATTCCAAACTGGCGATGCGAATCCGCCATCGTGATTCATACGCCGGATGGCTGTCGCACCCGATCGAGAGCACCGTCATCGCCGGCTTGATGTGATTGCCCTTAACCAGCCCTTCGGCCAGCCGGCCCATTGATCGCGCCGAGACAACAAAGTACCGGTTCTGTTTGCGGAACTGGGCAAGCTGTCGCACGGCGGCCGTGTATTTTCCCGATGCGATCATCGTCTCGATCTCTCTCGCCGCTTCGACCATCGGATCGACCGCAGCGGTGCCGTCATCGAAATCCGGAAGCGCGAGGTCGTCGAGCGTCGACGCGGAGGCAGAATCCGACGATCGCGGCCCGGGCGAGAATGTCGGTGACCGCGACACAGGCTGCTGCGGTGGCGGCGACTGGATCGGCTTGGCAGGCGATGGACTTGGCGACAGGGGCACCGCGGATAATTGGTGCGGCATGCGCGGCACGACTGCCTGAGGCGGCCCGGACGGTAGCGCCGCCTCGATCGCCGCCTGACGCTCACGCTCTTCCTGGTCGATGACGCGTTGAGCCTTGAACTTGCTGCCGGACCAGATCGAGATCAGGTCGTAGCCCTCGCAGTCAACGTACCCCAGATACAGCATCGCCAAACCAAACATCCCGCCGATAACGAAGCCGTTGAGGTGCAATGCCTCGCTGCTGATCGGCATCCCCATCATCAAGAACATGAAAAATTCTTTGACGACGAAAATCCCACAAACTGTCGCCACCGACCATTCACGATCACCTCCATCGGGCGCCGAAATCAGCAAACTCCATCGAAAGTAGACGTTGAACTCATTCACCGGAGCCCAGATCACGCACACCGCTAACAAGCCGAAAATCACGGCCGAAGCCCCGAGCGATCCAAAGTCTTGCGGCCGCAAATCTTCACGCCACTCCTCGAGCAGTGCCTCGCGCGTTTCCTCGTCCATCGGGTTTTCGGGGTCGTTGAAAAGATCGACCAACCGCTGTGCTTCGCTCCGCTGGTCCGACGGCAGCATGATCAATTGCTGCGTGAATCCCTGGCCCACTCCGATCGCGAGGTACAGGATCAACATCCGCAGCCAACCGATCTTTCCCTCGACGATCAACCCGAACGGGAACAGAAAAATCATGTTCCCGATCAGGTGCAACCATCCCGCGTGCAGAAAATTGTGCGTTAACCACTGCAACGGATGAAAGCCATCGCCGAACGCCAAAATGTACGGCAGGATGTCGATTCCGAGTGACGTCACCATCAGGTGCACGCCAATGTTCACCACCGCCATGATCGATGTCACGATCGGGTAGTGATAGATCGGTGCGTCAGTGCCGTAAATAAAAAACATCGTGACTCAGGCGGCTACCGCTGCTTGCGGACCCAGTGGACAAACTTGCCGAGTTTCTCATGCGCGAGCAGCGCGTCAACGGTGTGAAAGTATCGGCCCAGTTCCTTTTCGCTGGGGATCAAATCATGGATCGATCCATGGCAATCACGGCACACCGCGATCGTTTCCTGCATCTCAGCGCGGCTGAATCGTTTCTTGAACCATTTATTGGTGTGCAAAGTGCGCGGAATCAAATGATGCTCGGTGGTGCCGCGCCGTGTGATTCGTCCGCACAGGCGGCACCTCTGCTGGTCTGCCATGAGTCTCATTTTCTCAGTAATTCAAGCGCCGCCGCCGTCATCGTCAAGACACCGGTTCGGAGCGTCGGTTCGATGTCGGGATAATATTGGCTGCTGTGCAGCGACGGAGGCGGGACACCCAACTGTTTGAATCGATCCAGACGTGACTGGCTGACGCTGCCGAGCCGGTACATCAGGATCGGCACACCCGCCCGGCCGTACTGGCTGAAATCCTCGCCACCCATCGACGGCTCATCCTCGCCGACGTTGTCTTTGCCAATCGCCTGGATGAACACCTCTTTCAACCTCGCGGTCAATTCAGGATCGTTCCTCAGCGAAGGCGTCCCTTCGCTGACGTTGATTTCCGGCTTGGGAGCATCAAAGCTTTCGGCAATCGCATTTGCTTTTCGTCGAATCGATGTCAGCACCTGGTTGCGTACTTCGTCGGTGTAACTTCGCACCGTGATCTGCAAGTGGCATTCGTTGCCGATGATGTTGTGCTTGGTGCCACCATGAATCGCGCCGACCGTGACCACGGCTGGTTCAATCGGTTTGACTTCGCGGCTGACGATCGTTTGCAGTGATACGATCAAGTGAGCCGCCTGGACAATCGGGTCGATCGCCGTATGCGGTTGCGATCCGTGACCTCCGCGACCTTTGACTTGAATGTCGACGCTGTCAACGTTCGCCAGCGCGTAACCGGGCAGCACGCCGACTTCCCCCGCCCGCTTGTCGCCACTGACGTGCAGCGCCACCGCGAAATCGGGTTTGGGGAAACGTTCGAACAATCCATCTTCGAGCATCGCCTTGGCACCCGCGCCACGTTCCTCGGCCGGCTGCGCGACCAACATTAATGTGCCGGACCATCGGTCGAGGTGTTCGGACATGAACTTTGCGGTCGCAACCAGATTGGTCATGTGCACGTCGTGGCCGCACGCGTGCATCACCCCGGTCGTCGCTCCTCCGGGCAATTCGACGGTGCGCGTCGAGGCGAACGGCAATTGCGTCTGCTCGGTGACCGGCAAGGCATCGAGATCACATCGCAGCATCACCGTCGGTCCTGAACCGTTCTTCATCACCGCGACGACTCCGTGTCCGCCGATGCCCGTTGTCACGTCGTATCCAGCGTCACGCCAGATTTCCGCGATGAAAGCGGCGGTTTCTTTTTCTTCGTACGAGACCTCAGGGTGAAGATGCAGCCAGCGATAGGCCTCCAACAGCTCCGGCAGCTGTTTTTCGAGCCAGACGGCCGCCTGTGACGAGTCGGCGCGTGTCGACGGGTCCGCCATGCAAAGGACGGGGAACAACAGAACGATTCCGGCAATGCTGACGGCACGGTTCATCATGTGACCTATTCGCAGAGGTGAAATGCCCGACAATGGGGCCATTGTATCTGCTCATCAAAACAGTATCGGCCCCAACGATGACCCAACGTGTCCTGATTTTATGTACCGGCAATTCGTGTCGCTCGCAAATGGCCGAGTACCTGTGGAACCGCCTTGGCGAGGGATCGTGGAAGGCCGAATCGGCGGGATCGAATCCGGCAGGTTACGTGCACCCGATCGCAATCAAGGCGATGCGGGAAATCGGCGAGGATCTAACCAACGCGGAAAGCAAACACGTCGATCGATTCGTTGACCAGCAAATCGACCTGGTCGTGACGGTGTGCGATTCAGCCAAAGAAAGCTGTCCCACACTGCCGGGAGCCAAACAAGTGTTCCACTGGCCCTTCCCCGATCCCGCCGACGCCACCGGTTCGGATGATGCGAAAATGAAGGTCTTCCGAGACGTCCGAGACCAAATCCGATCCCGGATCGAACAGTTTCTCCGCAAGGACGCCGCCAAGAACTGAGATGCTAAGCTGGGTGTGAAGCTGTTTTAATCATTTGCGAGATGCTGCTGGTGGAAGAATCAATTACCCAACGGTGAACAGAACAAGACCTGTGATGAAGAGTTTTCAGAATCCGTTCTCGATCGTATTGCTGCTCTCCGTCGTCGCGGTCGCCGGATGTCGCGAACAGGCGACGCGAAAGCTTCCGCCATCGAATGTCGCGACCGACGAGAATATTCTGTTTTTTCCAACGTATGGACGGTTTGACTCCGAGAATCGCGTGTGGCGGTTCGAGGTTCATGGAAAAGTATTCGAGCCCGAAGTGAGTTCATCGAAACGTGCTGCCTTGATCGCTGGATTGCGGGCGTCGGCGGACGTTAGCCTCGGCGAAGAGGACAACCCGTTTCTCGAGGAACGGATTCGGCCGTTTCTGGTCGATAACGAACGCGGCAAAACGGTCACGGCCACGATCGACAACGAAGATTTCATCGCTGGAACGTCCGGGGCTAACGGTCACTTTTCGAGTTCATTGGTCCTCGATCGCGATTTCGATGCGTTGGTCGAGCCGGCGAGCCAGGTTCTCGAAATCGAAGCGGTCTTGCCCCAGCGCGATTCACGGACGTTCAAAGGCCGCGTCCATCTGATTGCTCCGCACGGCGTTTCGGTGATCTCGGATGTCGACGACACGATCAAGGATTCGCAGGTCACCGACAAATCAGAGTTGCTGCAAAACACGTTCTTGCGTGAATTTCGCGCGGTCGAAGAAATGGCCGAGTTATATGCTGATCTCGCTGGTTCCGGCGCCGTCTTTCATTACGTCTCCGGCAGCCCCTGGCAAATGTTCGAGTCGATCGATGGCTTCATGACCGTCGCGGGATTTCCGGAGGGGACGTTTCACTTGAAACAATTTCGCCTCAAGGATTCAAGCGCGCTGGACATTCTTGCCTCACAGCACGCAACGAAGCTGGCTGCGATCACACCGCTGCTCGACGCCTTTCCACAGCGCTCGTTCATTCTGGTCGGCGATTCGGGAGAACACGATCCGGAGATCTACGGCCAAATCGCGCGCGAGCACCCCAATCAAATCGTCGGCATCTTCATACGCAATGTGACTGGCGAGAAAATCGAAAGCGAGCGTTTCACCACCGCCTTCAAGCAGGTGCCCGCCGAAAACTGGGCGTTATTCGACGACGTTTCCCAAATTCGCGAGCAGATCCTCAGCTTTGCGAAGACCGATCGTTGATGTCGCGGAATCCTTGCCAGCCGCCAACGACCGAGCGCTTGGTCGCCAGCACAGAGACGCAATCGCAAGTCTAGACCACCGTTCGCATCGGCATCTCGATCGCAATCCTCAGCAGCGTTATCTTCGTCTTGTTAGCATCGCTGCTAGTCCGATCCTTCGCTGGATAACTTGGCCTGCATTCGTATCAGAATTTTCTGTGATCGGTTGAACAGGAGGAAACGGAGGTCCCGGCCCGTCCATCCCCAGCGTCACGTCATCGCCGACGCTTTTGCAAACAGCGTGCGCACAAGGATGCTCATATCACACTCGGTTATCTCTGTTGCCTCCTGTTCAACCATTCCGCGTACGAGCAACGCAAGGGACAACTGTGTCTTTTCGACACCTCAATTAGCTCCGTTGGAAAAAAATCGCGACGAGCTTGATTCGACTTGTCGCGATGTGTTTCATGGCGACTTAATTTTGCTTCTCTCCGATACAGAAAAGATGCGTCAGC
>JAHELS010000053.1 GCA_024644085.1 Rhodopirellula sp. | reverse complement strand
TTGGGATTCCGTTGCCGCCTTCGCGGCGATGAACCCGATGAGCTCACAATCACACCTGCCTAATCTATGTCCGTCACGCGATTGACCAGGTTTTGCAAGCACGCGGCGCCAGCAAGCGTATCATCGCCGGAAAGACGCAATCCCCACTTGCTGGCGATGCGTGCTTGTATATCAAGCAACATCAAAACTGGCGATGCGTGCTTGTAAATGGCGTGACATCCATGCTTACGCACTTGCGGGACCTCCGCCCCGGCATAAGGATTCGTAATCTTGATGGTCGTGGGTCGTCATCGCGGGGCGATTTCGAACTCGCGAGCCCGACGGACGCTCCGCATTGGTTGTGCGGCATTGTAGACTCGGGGATTCAGCCGGTTTCTTATCCGCTACAATGCGGCGACCTGGTTTGTATGACCCTTTCATTCCACTAACCGCGACGCGAGAACGATGCGACTTCTTCCGGAACTCATTGAGAATAATCGCAATTGGGTGGCGAACGTTAATAAGACCGACCCAGAGTTTTTCAATACTCTTTCCAAGGGACAAAGTCCCCAGTTTCTATGGATCGGTTGTGCCGATAGCCGCGTCCCGGCAAACCAGATTCTTGGGTTGAATCCGGGCGAGGTTTTCGTGCATCGCAACATCGCCAATGTTGTCGTGCACAGCGATTTCAATTGCCAGAGTGTGCTCGAATACGCCGTGAGTGTCTTGAAGGTCAAGCATGTCATCGTTTGCGGGCACTATGGCTGCGGCGGCGTGAAGGCGGCCAGCGAGAATCATCACGTGGGATTGATCGACAATTGGCTGCGGCACATTCGCGATGTGCGGCAAAAGCACGAAGCGGCGCTGCAAGAGATCGATGACGAAGGTGCGAGATTCGATCGGCTAGTCGAATTGAACGTTGTCGAACAGGCCGAAAACGTTTGCCACTCGACGGTTGTCCAGGACGCGTGGGAGAGAGGTCAATCGTTGGCCGTGCATGGATGGATCTACAGCATCGGCGACGGCCTGTTGAAGGACCTCGACGTTACCATCGCAGGTCCCGACGAGATTGCCGAATCCTATCGGGTCGCGATCAACCGAAACGTTTAGGGCGAACGGTCGCGTTGTTTTGGTCGGGTGCGATGCACGAGTGCTCACGCCATTGGCAATTCGAGTCATCAACTGGCGGCAAGCATCCCCTCCCCGAAGCGTCGTTCCTCCGCTTCGACCCTCCCCAAGGAGGGTGAAGGAAATTGTGTAGGCACCAATGTGCCCGAAGGAGGTGAAATCTGCTAGCGATGTCTTTGAGGGGGAGTGTCAGGCATGTTTGGCTTGGTCGACCAGTTCTTCGAATCGGCGGAGCGTTTTGGGGCTGACGTGATGCTCGATTCCTTCGGCGTCGATCGCCGCGGTCTGCTTGTCGATGCCGATCGATAACAGAAATCGATAGACAATCTCGTGACGCTGGCGGCATCGGACGGCCAGTCGTTTCCCTTTCGCGGTCAATTCGATCGGTTGATAGGGTTCGGTCGATAAGAGACCCTCTTTCTGTAGCCGTGCCACGATTCGATTGGCCGTCACGTGGCTGACCGCGAAGTACTCGGCCAAGTCGACCAAGCGACAACAATCTCGCTCGGCGATGATCTCGGCGACCGCTTCGACGTAATCCTCGGCCGTTTCGGTCGAGTGATCCCGCCTGGTACGTTGATGAGGCCTCGAATTGCTGGCGGTTTTCGCCACATCTCGCTCCGCGTGATGAAGGGTTCAAGTCATGTTGACACAAGTTTAGCATTTGCTACACTTTGAATCAAGTGTAGCCATGGCTACAAACTGATTCGTTCGCAAAGTCGAGAGAGTCCATTGTGAAGATACGCCTGTTGTCGTTGTCGCCGCTGTTGTCGCTGCTTGCGATGTTGTCATTGCTTTCGGTTGCCGGCTGCAATTCCAGGGCACCCGAAAGGGCCGATCGGGGCGGTGGTGAATCAACGGGGCCGATTTCGGCGATCGCGACCGTCGGAATGGTCGGGGATATCGTCAAGAACGTGGGCGGCGAGCACGTGGCCGTGACCCAGATCATGGGCGCCGGCGTCGACCCGCATCTCTACAAGGCGACTCGCGATGATGTCCAGACGATCATGCAAGGCGATATTGTTTTTTATGCCGGGTTGATGTTGGAGGGCAAAATGGCCGACACGCTGATCAAGGTCGCCCGCAACAAACCGGTCATCGCGGTTACCGAGCAGATCGATGAGTCGCAGTTGCTCGAGCCGGAAGATTTCGCGGGACACTACGACCCGCACGTCTGGATGGACGTCGCGGCGTGGTCGAACTGTGTCGACGTGGTGGCGAATTCGCTGTCGGAATTCGATCCGGATCATGCGTCGGATTACAGCTCGAACGCAGAAACTTACAAGGCCCAGCTCGCGGAGCTGCATCAATACGGTCTGCGGTCGCTCGGATCGATTCCCGAGGAGAGTCGAATTTTGGTCACGTCGCACGACGCGTTCAACTACTTTGGCAGGGCTTATGGATTGGAGGTGCAAGGGGTGCAAGGATTGTCGACCGAATCCGAGGCAGGGCTGCAACGCATCAATGAACTGGTTGATCTGCTGGTCAACAAAAAAGTGAGCGCTGTCTTTGTTGAAAGCAGTGTGTCTCGGAAGAACATCGACTCGTTGGTCGAAGGAGCAAGGTCCAGGCAACACGAGGTCGTCGTTGGCGGCGAACTGTTCTCAGACGCGATGGGCCGCGCCGGCACGTACGAAGGGACTTACATCGGCATGCTGGATCACAACATCACGCTGGTCGCGCGCGGGCTTGGGGGCGAGGCTCCCGAGTTGGGAATGCAAGGCAAGTTGTCGACCGAACATTAGGTGTGTGCCGTGACCGCGATTCCCGCAAACGAACAAGAAGCCGAGCCTGGAGAGGGCGGCGCCGATGCGCCCCTTTCGGTTTATGACTTGACGGTCGCGTATCATCGCAAGCCGGTGATTTGGGATGTCGGGTTTGAGATTCCCGAAGGATCATTGGTCGGTGTGGTGGGGCCAAACGGTGCGGGAAAGAGCACCTTGCTCAAGGCAGTGATGGACCTGGTCCCCCGAGCCTCGGGGCGTGTGTCGGTGTTCGGACAGCCCTATCGCCAAAGTCGGCACCGTGTCGGATACGTGCCTCAGCGCACGAGCGTGGATTGGGATTTTCCGGTCAGCGCGCTCGATGTTGTCGCGATGGGACTCTACAGCAAGATCGGCTGGTGTTTGCCCGTTCGCAAGCGGCATCGTCAGGCCGCGATGGAGGCCCTCAGCCAGGTCGGGATCGCTGAATTGGCCAGTCGTCAGATCAGTCAGTTGTCGGGCGGCCAGCAACAGCGGACCTTTTTGGCGCGGGCATTGGTTCAGGACGCCGATTTGTACTTGATGGACGAGCCGTTCGCGGCAGTGGATGCGGCAACCGAGAGAGCCATTGTTCACATTCTCGGCGCGATGAAGGAGGAAGGGAAAACGGCCGTCGTGATCCATCATGATTTACAGACCGTGCCCGACTACTTCGACTATGTGATTCTGTTGAATATGCGAATCGTCGCGCACGGGCCGGTTGAAGATGTCTTCACGCCCGAGAACTTGCACAAGACCTACGGCGGACGATTGACGCTGTTGGAGGAAGTGACCGACGCGATGCGAAGGCGGGAGCGAACGCTATGACCGCTTCTTTGGCGGAAACAGCAAACTTGTGTTTCTGTTCGCTGCTGGCACAGAGCCGGTCGATCACCGATCGAAGTATCACGTGGCCGAGTTGGGATCAGTGGCAGCGTGTGTTGTTGTTGGAAGATTACAACACGCGAGTCGTTGTTTTTGGTACCGCGGTGTTGGGCTGCGCCGCCGGAATTGTCGGTTGCTTCACGTTGCTGCGTAAACGAGCGCTGATGGGCGACGCGATCAGCCATGCGACGCTTCCCGGGATCGCGATGGCGTTCATTCTCGCCAACCTTGTCGGCTGGGACGACAAGTCGCTTCCACTGTTGCTGTGCGGTGCGACGTTGACGGGGTTGCTTGGTGTGGGGGTCATCTTGACGCTCCGCAATTTGACGCGGTTGAAAGAAGACGCGGCGTTGGGGATCGTGTTGAGCGTTTTCTTTGGTGCCGGGATCGCCTTGCTCGGTGTCGTGCAACAGATGGAAACCGGGCACGCGGCAGGGCTGGAGTCGTTTATCTTTGGTAAGACGGCATCGATGGGCGCCGGCGACGCCAAATTGATCTCCGCCTCGGCGCTCTTGTGCATCGTCGTTTGCATCGCCGTTTACAAGGAGTTCAAACTGCTCTGTTTCGACGAGAACTTTGCCGGTTCCCGCGGATTCCCGGTGATCTTTCTCGATCTGGTTCTGATGTCGACGGTCGTCGTGATCTCGATCGTCGGATTGCAAGCGGTTGGCTTGATACTGATGGTCGCGCTATTGATCGTTCCGGCGGCGGCGGCTCGTTTCTGGACCGACCAGCTTTGGCAGATGCTGTTGATCGCTTCGCTGTTGGGGATGCTCGGCGGCGCGGCGGGAGCCGCGGCGAGTGCGCTGTTCCCGAAGCTGCCCTCGGGCGCGATGATCGTGCTTGCCTGTGCCGGATGTTTTCTTGTCAGCATGATTTTTGGCCGCACGCGCGGCGTGCTCGTTCGGTTGCTGCGACGCCGGCGAGTGAACCGCTCGATCGCACGCCAGCATTTGCTGCGCGCGATCTTCGAGTTGTGCGAGAGCACCGACGGCGAACCTCGCAAATCGGTTTCGTTGGCCGAATTGCTTCCCAAACGGAGCTGGTCACAGGCGGGTTTGCGACGGGCCGTCAGGTTGGCCCAGCAGGAAGAACTCGTCACGCTGTTGGGCGATCAGGTTCAATTGACAAAGAAGGGCCGCGTCGAGGCGGAGCGGCGTACACGAGAGCATCGATTGTGGGAGTTGTACTTGATCACTCACGCCGACATCGCGCCGGGCCGTGTGGATCGCGAAGCGGATCGCATCGAACACGTGCTCGAACCGGAGGTTGTTGCGGAGCTGGAATCAATGTTGACCGGAGAAACCCAAGCGGTTCCCCGGAGTCCGCATGAAATGAGTCCGCAGAAGTTGGATCCGCAGAAGTTGGGTCAGGGCGGCTCAAGTGCAGTGCCTGAGCCGGGGAAGCAATCATGATCAGTCCCGGCGTGTTGATCGGTTTTAACTGGATCTGGGCACTCGACGGCTGGATCGTTGCCGTTGCGGTGCTTTGCGCGGTCGCGTCTGCGTTGCTTGGGAATTTCCTGGTGCTGCGCCGAATGAGCATGTTGGGCGACGCGATCACTCACGCTGTGCTGCCAGGATTGGCGGTCGCCTTTTTCATCAGTCACAGCCGCAGCAGTCTTCCGATGTTCATCGGCGCGGTGATCGTCGGCATTCTGACCGCTTTCTTCACGGAATGGATTCGACGTGTTGGCAGAGTCGACGAGGGGGCGTCGATGGGTGTGGTATTCACCTCGCTGTTCGCATTGGGATTGGTGATGATTGTCCAGGCGGCGGACAAGGTCGACTTGGATGCCGGCTGTGTGCTCTACGGTGCAATCGAGTTGACGCCGCTTGATACTGTTTTCGTGCTCGGGCGACCGCTGCCACGCGCGTTTTTAACACTGGGGGTGGTGACCGTCGTCAATCTGCTGTTTGTCATCTTGTTTTACAAGGAGTTGAAGCTCAGTTCGTTTGATCCGGCGCTCGCGACGACCACCGGCTTCAACGCAAGCTTGATGCATTACCTGGTGATGGTATTGGTGGCGGTGACGGCGGTGGCCAGTTTCGAGAGTGTTGGCAGCGTGTTGGTGGTGGCGATGTTCATTGTTCCACCGTCCGCGGCGTACATGTTGACCGACCGTTTGCATGTCATGATTGGCCTGAGCTTGGTGCTGGCAGTCCTTTCGGCGGTACTGGGACATATCGGCGCGTTGGTTGTACCGGCGTGGTTCGGTTATCAGAGTACGACGACGGCGGGAATGATGGCGGTCGCGGCGGGAGGATTGCTAATGATCGCCGTGCTGTTGGGTCCGCGGCATGGAATCCTGGTCAAGTTGGTCCGCCGCCAGCTGTTGAGTCTGCGCATTCTTGCCGACGATGTCGTCGCACTGTTGTATCGCACCGGTGAAAAGGGCGAGCCTGCCGCCGCAGGTCTGGCCGAGTTGCAGAAAACGCTTTTTTGCAACCAGTGGTCACTCCGCGGAGCGTTGGCGTGGCTCCAGCGGCGGGGCGCCATTGAGCGAGTTGACGACATGGTGACGCTCACCGAGCAAGGCCACCTACAAGCACAGAATCTTGTCCGCTCGCATCGACTTTGGGAACGATATCTCCAGGATTACGTGGGTGTCGATCCCAGCCGCGTACATCCGCCAGCCGAAAAACTGGAGCATTTCACCGATCCAAGACTAAGAGAAATGCTCGATTCGCAAATTGATGCGCCGCAACTCGATCCGCATGGTCAACCAATCCCCAGTGAACTTGATGACCCAACGGAACGATCGTAAGCGGCCACCGAATCCAACACCGTCCCCTTCGCGTCCAAGTGGACTGTAGGATTGTTTTTTCTGAAATGTCTTCACAAGAAATACTGTGAACCTCATTCTCCGATTCCATGGGCCGCGCTCGATCCGGAAAGTCTGAAAACTGATATGGAATCCGGAATCATTCGTGCGTCGGTTGGATCCCGGCTTGGATTGGCTTTCCTGGTGGCGGCTGTCTTCGCCATGACGGCCCGCGCCGATTTTGGCCCCAAGCCAAACGATCGACAAACGTTTTCTGTGACCCTCGAGGGCGATCAGCTGCCTGATGTCCGCTTTGTGGCCGCGATGCTTTGTCAGCGGGATCGGGCGATGGAAGGTCCACAGAACATGGGCGCAGTCATTCCCGGGCTCGAGGAGACATTACCGCCCGAGGACTCCGATGGTCGCTGGACCAATGCCAGTTATCGATGGGGCGGGAAAGGCAGCAACGGCCAAGTCCAATTCAATGGATTCTATGGTGATGTGCCCAAAGTCTTTCGCGTTGCTGTCTACCTTCCTTCGCGAGAGAAAGTGTTCCTCTCGAACGAGTCCACCACACACCCGCTGTTGAACCGATACACGGTCGACCTGGCATCGGATGGAACGGCGACGCTGACGCGGAACGAATCCGGACGCTGGCTTGCCGACCCTCTCGTCGGCTTAGCGCAGCGGGGGATTCTTTTCGCGCTCGCTGTCACGCTGGTTGTCGAAACGCTGGTTGTCGGCTCGGTCGTCACGGCCCTCAAAAAGCGCGAAGTGCGAACGCGCATGGCAGCTACATGTGCCGTTGCGAATTTGATCACGCTGCCGGCTCTCTGGGTGATCTGCCTGATCGGCTTCTGGATGGGCGGATTGTGGACTGGATTGCTAATCTTTGCGGTCCAGGAAATCGCAGTGGTGCTGTTGGAAGCGAGCCTCTATGCGACGCTTGGCCGAATCGGCTGGCGACCCGCTTTCGGCGTCGCTCTGGTCGCCAATGCAGCAAGTTTTCTGCTCGGAATCGCGTTGGGATGAGAACCGTACGCAAAGTGCTCGAGGAAGCGTGTCGCGTGGATGTATTCACCGGCGCGATCAGGGAAACGCAAACGATCCGCTGAGGGGACGCCCCCAACGTGAATATCGGGTATCCCAAAACCGGTCGAGCGAGGGGAAAATCGGGGAATCGCGAGTTTGTGGTGGTCTCTTTACACGCGGCGACGTGTGATCTTTGACACTCGTGATACGATGTTAACATCAGGCACTGTCCCGTAAATGGTGAAAGGCGAAAGGTTGAGCCGACGGCACTCGCCGCGGCCGCAAATCTGAACTGTTTTCAACGGAAGGCCCGACGCTAGCGCGTTCGGCTCACATTTTCGGGAAAGTGCCTTAGCGCACGATCGAATTGGCGCAAAATCGAATTTGGGCGAACGATGGGATTGACCTACTTCAAGCGTTTTCGAATGGAGTACGACTTGTCAAAGTCGGCGCCGGAATCTCCACCCCTTCCGCCTGCATACGAGTTGGTTCCGTTCAGCGGAGATTTGATTCGTGCCCACGCGGCGGCCAAGTACCAAAGTTTTCGTCAGGAACTCGATGCCAATGTTTTTCCTTGTCTTGGGCGGCGCGACGGTTGCCTCCGATTGATGCGCGAGATTGCGTCCCGCGCCGGGTTTGTTCCCCAAGCGACCTGGTTGTGCCGTTACAGTGATCGAGAAACGGGCCGCAATGAACCGGTTGGTACGATCCAGGGACTTCAAATCGAGGGTTGGGGCGCGGTCCAGAATCTCGGCATCGATCCCGAGCATCGCGGACGCGGATTGGGAACGATTTTGTTGTCGCGTGCGGCGAAGGGATTTCAGACCGTTGGGCTGCGCCGCATGCATTTAGAAGTCACGACCGAGAACACGGCGGCGATCCGGTTGTACGAGCGATTGGGATTCAAACGGGTCCAGGTGGTTTACAAAGCGGCCGACGTGGCCGGCGTGTAGACGTGGCAGGCGTGCAGACGAGGCGGGCGAATAACGTGGCGACAAGAATGCGGACAAACAACAACAATTGCCGCTGTGACGGCATCCTGCGACGCGAAGCGATTCGGGTCGGCGGCCTCGGCGCGTTCGGACTTGGACTGAGCGACTGGTTCCGCTTTCGCCAGGCGGCTGGGTCGGAGATTGAACCGACGGCGAAGTCGTGCATCTTGATTTGGCTCGACGGCGGTCCAAGTCACTTGGAGACGTTCGACCTCAAGCCCGATGCAGCGAAAGAAGTGCGTGGTCCATTCAATCCGACCGCGACGAACGTGCCCGGGATCGCGATCAGCGAACATCTCCAGCGGACGGCAACGGTGATGGACAAGATCGCCCTGGTGCGCAGTATGACGTCGACGTTGGGCGAACATAATTTTGCCAGCCACTACATGTTGACCGGGTACAAGCCGACCGCGGCGCTTGCCTATCCGGGTATCTCCGCGGTGACGTCCCATCTGGTATCGGCAACGGGCGCGCTTCCAGCAAACATCGCGCTCGCGCGGCCCAACCCGGCCGGCGGGATTGGTTATCTCGATGAGTCATCGGCGGCGTTCGTGGTGGAAGGCGATCCGTCGAAACCCGATTTTCAAGTCAAGGATCTCACCGCGTCGATCGAATTGTCTCGTGAACGCTTCGAACGCCGCCGAAGATTTCGCAGCGAGATTGATCGGACCGGTGACAGCGTGGTCGACGAGGCGTCATTCGAGCAAGCCTATCGCTTGATCGCGTCGGCCGAGGCGAAAGACGCTTTTGATGTGCGGAAGGAATCGGACGCGACGCGTGCGCGGTACGGACGGCATCAATTGGGCCAGAGTTGTTTGATGGCCCGGCGGTTGATCGAGGCGGGAACGAAATTCGTTACGGTCACCGATCGAGGATGGGACACGCACGAGGATTTGGATTTGCGTTTGCGCGAAGGGTACACGGGCGGGACGGTCGGAAAGATTCCAAAGCTGGATGTCGCTTTTTCAGCTCTGGTGGAAGATTTGGCCGATCGCGGACTGCTTGATTCAACCCTTGTGATTGCGATGGGCGAATTTGGACGCACGCCGAAGTTGAATCCTCGTGGCGGACGGGACCATTGGCCGCGAGCCTTCAGCGTCGCGCTCTCCGGCGGCGGCGTCCGCGGCGGCCAGGTCGTCGGAAAATCGGACCCGCACGGTGAACGCCCTGCCGATCGCCCTGTGACGCCGGCCGATTTGGCCCGCACGATTTACCACGCGCTGGGAATCGATGGCGATCGAGAGTTGCACACCAGTGACGGTCGGCCGGTACAAATCAATCGCGATGGTTCGGTGATCGACGAGTTGATCGGGTAACTCTTCACGTTGTCTTATTGCGGTACTCGCGTCGGTTCGCGGCGTAGGTCGCGACGTCAGGAAGCTCAACATCCTGGGGATCGGTCTCTTCGATCAATCGTTTCAAGAACGGTCGGCACCAACCGCATCCGGTTCCCGCGCCGTAACACTCGGACAACTGGCTCGGCAGGGTCGGCCGATTGACGCGTATGTATTGGATCACCTTGCGCCGGGTCACGTGAAAGCAGAGACACAGTTCGTCGTCCTCATCCATCGCCGGCTCCGTCGGTGATCAACCAGGTGGCGATGCGACAGGCGTCGAGATAGTCGTGGATGACCAACCGCTCGTCCGCGGTATGGATGTTGCGTTGACCACAACCGAGCGTGACCGCTTCGATGCCATGCCGAAACAGCCAATTCGCATCGACGCCGCCGTTGGAAACTTCGCAAAAAGGTTCACGACCAATCTCTTGAACGGCGCCCGCGGCCGCGACGACTGATGGATGGTCATCGGGCAGGCGGAACGATTCGTAGTCGACATGCGAATCGAATTCGACGCCGCCCGATTTTCCATCTTCGTTGGTCACTTCCGCGGCAGCTTTCTCAAATGCGGCGCGGATCTCGGAAACGATGCGAGTGCGAAACTCGCTGTTGTGGCTTCGCGACTCGGCTCGCAGTTTGACTTCGGGAGTGATCACGTTAGTCGCCTCGCCCCCTTCGATGACACCGACATTCGCGGTCCCCATCTCACCGTCCTGGACAACCTTTCCGAGCCATCCGCGTGAGTCGAGATCGGCGATGGCGCGGGCAGCGATGACAATCGCGCTGACACCCTGCTCGGGCGCGACGCCAGCGTGGGCGGGAATCCCGGTCACTCGGATGTTGATTCGTTCACCGCCGATGGCGCCGGTGGTCAATTTTTCGACGGTGCCGCCATCAAAGTTGAATGCCCGGTCGACTTGCCCGACCTTGTCGATATCGAGGTTGCGTGCTCCTTCGAGTCCGATTTCTTCCTGGATCAGAAAGCTGATCACCGCGGAGGGGAAATTCTCGTCACCTCGGCGGAGTCGTTCGATGATCGCGGTCAAGATTGCACCGCATCCGCCGCGATCATCCGCACCGAGTCCCGTCGAGGCGCCGCTGCGGACTTCATCCCCATCGACGACCGGTTGGCTGCCGACGCAAATCGGCACGGTGTCCATGTGCGCCGAAAGGAGCGTTCGCGGAGCCGAACCGTTTCCCGGCAGGGTGACGATCATGTTTCCGCAATTCCCTTTGATTCGCGTACGCGTTTCAGCTCCATCGAAAATGATTTGCGAATCCTGGACGCCCGCTTCGCCGAGCAGCGAAACGATCTTGGCAGCCACGTCGGCCTCTTCACCGCTGCGTCCGGGAATCTCGGTGATCACGAGAAATCTGGCCAACGCGTCCTCGGTGTTGACTTCGGTCTTCGTCATCAGCAGGTTACACTCATCTTTGGGTAATGCATCGGTGGGCGTCCCACAGACTACCACGCCCTTGCCTGCCGCCCAAACCACTGTGGAAAACGAATCCAACCCCAACGCCCGCCCCCAGAATTGGCCGCGATTGCCATTGGCGAGGCATCCTTCGAGGTTCATGTGAGTTTACCGGTCATCGAAACGACCAACCGTAGCGAAGACCACCGCAGCGATGACGGGCGGCGTCACCTGTTGGATCTCAGCCATGACGAATTGGCACGTTGGCTATCCGAAAAGGGTCAGCCGGCGTTTCGTGCACGGCAGATCGTTCACTGGGTTTTCCAGCGTCGAGTCCGTGATTTTCAACAGATGAGCGATTTGCCGAAATCGCTTCGGCGGGAGTTAAGCGACGCGTTTCGCGTGATCGTGACGACGCAAGTTGCCGCGATCGAATCGAAAGACGGGACCGACAAGTTGTTGGTGGGATTGCCCGACGGCGGCGAGGTGGAATGCGTTTTGTTACGGGACGGTTCGCGCCGAAGCATCTGTGTCAGCAGCCAGGTTGGATGCGCGATGGGATGCGTGTTTTGCGCCAGCGGTCTCGACGGTGTCGACCGCAACTTGACCACGGGCGAGATTCTCGAGCAGATGTTGCTGTTGCAATCGCGACTCGACGACGCAGAGCGGCTGAGTCATATCGTGATGATGGGAATGGGCGAACCTCTTGCAAACCTGGACCGCGTGCTCGGTGCGCTCGCCATCGCGCGAAGCGATGATGGATTGGGGATCAGCCCGCGTCGAATTACCATCAGCACGGTTGGGTTGCCGCCGGCGATCGATCGATTGGCCAAAAGCGGTGTGCCCTACAACCTGGCGGTCAGCCTGCACGCGCCCAACGACGACTTGCGAAGCGAGTTGGTGCCGGTCAATCGCAAGGTGGGAATCCAGGCGGTGCTGGACGCGGCGGATCGTTATTTCAATGCCAGTGGGCGCCGATTGACGTTCGAGTACGTGTTGCTCGGCGGTGTGAATGATTCGGACCACCAGGCGCGAGAACTCGTCAAGCTTTTGCGAGGCAGGACGGCGCTTTTGAACGTCATCCCCTACAATCCGGTCGAGGGTTTGCCCTACGTTACGCCGAGCAAGCGTGCGATCGCGAGCTTTCGTGAGACTCTCGAGGCAGGCGGCGTCAACGTCAAGTTTCGACAACGCAAGGGAAGTGATATCGATGCCGCGTGCGGACAACTGCGTCGTAACCGCGCGTAGTCCCGCGATGCCGCTGGCGGATGAAGATTGGAAAACGAAGAAACCTGCGAACGGCGTCGCAGGGCCACGGGGTTGGCGTAGTCCCGCGACGCCGCTCGCGGGGATGAAGATGGGGATAGCGAAAGAGCCTGCGAACGGCGTCGCAGGGCCACGGGGAGAGGAATACTGGATGGGCACACACTTGGGTTTGACACGATGAGAACTTGCTTACCGATCGTTTGTTTGATGGTGATCTGCCCGATGGTTTCGGCGCAGTGGACGCTTCCCGATGACGTCATGTTGACGCGTTGGGGAAAGAAAGTGTCCCCGGATAACGCGTGGCCGGAGTACCCTCGGCCGCAATTCCGCCGTCAGGACAAGTGGAAGAATCTCAACGGGCTGTGGGATTACGCGGTGGTCAAAGGCACCGAGAAACCGTCGTCCTACGATGGCAGAATCCTCGTGCCGTTCGCCATCGAATCGGCACTCAGCGGCGTCGGCCATCTGCTGTCGCCGGATGAAACATTGTGGTATCGCCGCACCCTCGAACATTCGACTCCCGCCGGCCATCGAACGCTGTTGCACTTCGAGGCGGTCGATTACGAGTGCACGGTCTTCGTCAACGGTACCGAAATCGGTAAGCACGTGGGCAGCAGTGATCCCTTCAGATTCGATATCACGGCGGCATTGAAATCGGGATCGAACGACTTGATCGTTCGCGTCGTCGACCGCACGGCGCCGGAGCAGACGCTCGGCAAACAAACACTCGAGCCGAAGGGAATCTATTACACGCGGGTTTCGGGAATCTGGCAAACCGTCTGGCTCGAAGATGTTCCCAACCGTCACATCGCCATGGTGAAAATGAAACCTCGAATTTCCGAGGGGACGCTGCGTGTCTTGCCGACACTCTCAGGGAAGCCGATCGAAGGCGAACATTTAAGGATCACGGTCGCCAAGGATGGGAAGCAGGTTGGCACGGCTGACGCGTCGCTGAGTGTGCGTATCGAGAATCCGCAGCTTTGGTCACCGGAATCACCGCACCTTTACGACATCACGATGGAATTGGTTGACGGTGATGGAACCGTGATCGACCGGGTCGAAACGTACGCGGCGATGCGTGAAATCGGCGTCCAGCGTGGACCGGCGGGTCACATTCGGATGACGCTGAACAACAAGGTGGTTTTTCAATACGGTCCGCTCGACCAGGGATGGTGGCCGGACGGTTTATTGACACCTCCGAGCGACGAAGCGATGCGGTTCGACGTTGATTATTTGAAACAGGCCGGATTCAACATGATCCGAAAGCACATCAAGGTCGAACCGAGGCGTTTCTATTCCTACTGCGACCGGATCGGCATGTTGGTCTGGCAAGACATGCCGAGCACCGGTGGCCGGCCGTTCTGGAGCAAGCTGGCGCCGAATCCGGTCGAGGACGAGTGGCCGCGGCCTCAGCACGAGCAGTTCATGACTGAATTGAAAGCGATGGTCAATCATTTAAGAAACCATCCGTCGATTGTGATGTGGGTTCCCTTTAACGAGCGATGGGGCCAGCACGAGACGGTGCAGGTCGGCCAGGCGATGGAGAACCTTGACGTCACGCGGTTGTTGAATATCGCCAGCGGTGGAAACTTTTTTCCCGTGGGCGACGTCGTCGATCGGCACAACTACCCCGAGCCGATGTTTCCGTTCGAGGATCGAAGGTTCAATGACTATGTGAAGGTGGTCGGCGAATTTGGAGGACACGGTTTCGTCGTTCGGGGCCACCAATGGAACCCCGAGATGCGAAATTGGGGTTACGGGGATCTGCCGGAAACCGAGCAGGAGTACAAACAGCGCTACCGTAAATCATTCGACGAATTGATGCGGCTTCGGCATCGGGGCGTCGCGGGGGCGGTGTATACCCAAACGACCGATGTCGAAGGCGAAGTCAACGGATTGATGACGTACGATCGGGAAGTGCAAAAGATCTCGGCCGAGGAATTGTCTGAGTTGCACAACGCCGCCAAGTTTTAGCCACACTCAGGCCAATCCCCATTGCCGTCTCAGGAACCATTCGGTCGAAAGCGCGACGGCGAAAAGTGTGAACAGGATCCAACCACTGAGGGGGCCATCGCCGAGTCGATACTTCTCGACGATCGGAGTTTCGGCGGCCCGGCGTCGTTGTCGGATCGTATCGATGAGTGCGTCGATTTCGTCCGGCGTGAACGCGGCGCCGCCATGGTCAGCCGTCAAATCGGCGAGTTGCCGCAGGTAAACCGGATCGGCCATCGGCTGCGCGAGCTCCCGGCTCTCGTCGATCACTTGAAACGCAAGTTCCTGCGGCTCCAACGATTCAATTTCTTCAGCGGGGCGGACACGAAGCCGATAAAAGCCCGCAGGCAATTCGGGCAGTTGGCCGCGGATCGAAGTTTGAGTCGGAGATCCGGACGCCTCACTGCGGCTTTCGGTGCTGACGTTGATCGGTGTGACGTTGCCCGATTCGTCGATCGTCTCGGCAATCAATTCGCGATCATTCATTGCTTCACCAAGTGATTGGACGCTGGCGCGGAACTCGGGCGGCGACTTCACCTCGAACCGCCGCGCGTCGAGTTCGATCACAATTTTGTCACCCCCGGTTTCTTCCCTCGCCAGCAACCACAGAGCCAATTGCCGCCAAAACCGGCGATGCGCGTCGCTCTTTCCGCCACGCCACCATCGCCACGTCGAATCGAACGCGAGCGCCGCGGTTCGGCCGCGTCCATATTCGCCGATGACCAACAGCGGTTCTTGCGACGGCGACTCAAGCAGCACCTGGACACCGGGGGCGACCTTGGGGCCAATCCAACGATTCGCGCCGAGTTGCGGGGGCAGATTTTTCCAGACCATTGCCGGGTCGTCGCCACCGAGATCGGTAATCGGATGGTTCCGTGCCAGCCGAATGTCGAGGGGACCGCCGATTTGAACGTCGTCTCGATTGATCGCGTCGATGCTGCGACGGCGGTTGGGATCCATTTGCACCGGGATTACATCGGCAAGCGGTGAAGTCGCATAACCTCCGCTGCCGTAGCTTTGAAATCCGCCGAGGGTGACAAGCCCGGCTCCGGCGGCAACCGCTTCGGCAAGATCACGAAGCTGCGCGTCGCCGAGGGCATCGGCATCGAGATCACCGATCATGTAGATGTCGAACTTGCCGCGTTGTAGCCAATTACGCAGATCGATGGGCCAGCTTCCGGAGGTATCGGCTGGAATCCATTGGTAAGTCAAATCGAGATCGGGAAAGCGACGCAGCGATCGGCGCACGAATGTTTGTTCCATTCGCGGCGTTCCTTCGAGGTAGAGAATTCGCCCGCCTCCTTCGCGCACTTCGACAAAAGCGATTTGAGAATTGTTGGTGGTGACGAGTTCACCCTGCTGCGAGTCGGCCTCGACCCTCAAGCGGTAGGTGCCGGGATCGGGCGCTACGATCGGCACCGAGAGAGGTGTGACTTGCGATGATTGGGAAGGGGCGATATTGCGAGTGGCGATTTCATTTGCTTTTCCAGCGGTATCGATCCACGAAAGCCGCACCGGAACGTCAACGCCGGCCAGTCCGCGCGAGAGGACCTGGAAATCGATTTCCACTTCGTTGCCGGCGAACAACTGGTAACTTTCCGGAAGCGAGTCGATCGCGACGTCTCGAGATGCAGATGCTCCGCCGGCCGGTCCGATTGGGATCGTCCAGAGTGGAACACCCAACGATCCGAGCGTTTCGACAACGCGTTGGGCGCCTGACCCGGTGATCGGCGCCGTTTGTGCTCCGTCACCCATCAGCACCACCCCGGCGATCGGTTGACCCTGGGCCGATTGGATGGTTGCCAGAGCTGCGGCCGATAAATCAGTCAGTTCGCCCTCGGGTGCCTGGTCATCGAGTGCGCTGGGTCCCGAGCCGGTGAGTTTCCGCGCCGAGGAATCGTACACAAGCAGTCGAATGACAAGCGATTCATCGAGATCGCTGAGACCGGTGGCCAGTTTCTTCCAGGCAGCGAGTTGTGTTTCCCAGCGTGTCGCACCGTCGCCGTCGGGAAGGGTCATGCTGCGCGAAGTATCGGCGGCAATGATCAATGCTGCGTCAGCGGGGCGCGTGTCGGTCCGCAGCAAGGCGGGTCGAAACGCAGCGAGCAGCAGCACGGCGGCGGCGATGCACCGCACGATGATCAGCATTCGCCGGTGCGCCGGGTTCTCGGTTGGCGGTGTGACAAACACGATCACCGCAATGGTGGCGATCGCCGCGATGAACACCAGCAGCAGAGAGCCGTAGATCGGTTCGAGAGCGAACGATGTCATCGAAGCAACGCGGATTGCCCTCTAGGTTGGCACATGCCCGGTGACGATCAACACGGGATGCGGGCTGCGGCGAATGCGATCCTGGACGAATCCCTGTTCAAAGCGATCATCAACCTCCAACGGCATCACCAACAGCATCTTGTTCGATTCGCGCAACGGATTGGGCGGCGCGATTTCGCCAGCGATCGGACGCAGACTGTAAGAGGCTCCGATGGTCGACGCTGTCTTTGCCATTGCGGCATGTATTGACATATGGGTCTTTGTCAGTGCCTCGCTGAAATGTTCCGGTTCAAACGACATACCCGGCTGCATCGCCTCGAAAATCGAACGAATGTTTTCGAATTGTTCCTGTTCAATCACCAGATTCAAAATGACCGAGGCGGAGGGTCCGGCCAGGCCGAATGCCCAGGCGGCAGCTCGATTCTCGACGTCGCACTCGTCGCCGAGAATCATTGAGACTTCGTTCACGCATTCGCGTAGTTTCTGGTCGTCGCGGCGGATGACCAGGATCGGCGTCGAACACCGCGACAGCAGCACATCGATCACGGTGCCGGCACTGTCGGTTCCGACATCCTCGAAAGACCGGCCGTAGGGGCACGGAACAATCAACAGATCGACCTGGTGCTCGGAGAGCGCGTGGAGAATCGAGTCGTACGAGTCGCCCTCTTGGCGCTTGATCGGGCGAGAGCCGGAAACTCGAGGGGCACGATCCGGCGCCAAATCCGTTTCATCCCCTTCGGCTTTGTCACGCGCATCGAGAATCAGCGTTTCGGTGTCGAAGCGTTCGCGCAAGTAGGCGGCGGCATCGATGCCGGTTTCGTCCTGCGGTGACCCGTCGAGTACCAACATCACACGTGACGGTTTGACGAGCGGGATCGCGGCGGCTTGACCGACCCTTGATTTTTCGAACATCCGCATCGAGGCGTCGACTTCGCGATGTAATTCGTCGTCGGATTCAGGTCCGGTGCTCATAACTCTTTCATGCTCGGCGTATCAGTGCCGTTGATTGGAATGACGCGATTTCAATGACTTACCAGCGGGGGTATCCAGCCTTGATTATGGGCAATCATGACGTACGCAATTGCCCCGGCGACTTGAATCACCATGATGCTACCGCCGATTTTCAGGAATTTGCCCCACCCAACGTGTTCCCCCGCTTCGCGTTTGAGCGCGTAGATGGCGATCACGCACGAGATCGACCCGATCGGTGTACCGTTGCCACCGAGGTTGCAGCAGATGATCAGGGTCCACCATAGCGGTTCGGCGGGAACCGAGTCGCCCGAAATGTCCTGGACAATCGGAATCAGCGTGGCGGCCACTGGAATGTTGTCAACAATTGAGCTGGCGACCGCCGAAAACGCGCCCATCAACGGGATCAACAAGCTCATCTCGTTGTCCGAAAAGGCGATCACCTGTTGGGCGACCCATGCCAGCGCGCCGGTTTGCTTTACGCAGCCGATGATCACGAACAGACCCATGAAGAACAAAATCACCGTCCAGTTCACTTTGTGAATCGCGTCTTCGACCCCTTTGCCGGCGAACAACAGCGCCGCGGTCGCCCCGACCATGGCAACGAAGTCCATTCCTACGCCCAATTGCTGGGCAAAGACGAAACCGATGACGGTGGCGCTAAGGATGGTTCCGCTACGAACGAGCACCTTTCGGTCCTCGACCAAAGCCCAAGGATCAAATGTTTCGATTTGTTCGCGCAGCGCCGATTTTTCCTCGTCCGTCTGCTTCCACGGCAGATCGTTTCGGAAGAAGAAACGAAGTGCGATGATCGCGATCACCAGGCTGACTGCGGCGTACGGCAGCGAGACTTTCAAGAAATGGGAATAGGGGATCTCGGCCGCGGTGCCAATCATGATATTCGGAAGGCCGCTGGCAAAAGTCGCGATCGCGCCGCTGTTGGCACAGATCGCGACGCTCAACAGCAGCGGCACCGGTTTGTAATTGAGCGAGCGACAGATCACCAGCACGAGCGAGCTGAGGATCAACATCGCGGGAACGATGGTCAGCACGGCGACGAACAGGAACGTGACAACGCACAGCGTCAGGAACAGGGTCGACGCGCGGCCGCCGGTCAGTCGCACGATCCACATGCTGATGAAATGGAACAGTCCGCTCTTGCCAACGACGTCGACAAGAATTCCCGTTCCAATGATGACCCCGAAAATATTCAGGTCCTCTTTCAGGAATTCGTAGATCTTCGGGTACTGAAAGAGGTCCAACGCGAGGCTGAGGACGACCAACACGGCGGCGCCACAGAGCGCGGCGACGGTTTTGTGAAAGCGTTCGACCGCCACGCCGACGTAGGTCGCCATCATCACCGCGGCGAACAACAGCATCACGCCGGGCGAGGCGGGCTCGATCGTCTCTTCGATCGAGGCTCCAAGTAATTGGACCAGAGCGGGCATCAGCATCGTGCAAGTGCCGGGCATCTCAGCACATCTTTTTCACGTGGACGGTCGTTATCGATGCCCAAAGGCTAGCGCCTCGCACACGATCCAACAATACCGGACCGAAACGCGTCGCTATTGATCGTCGGTTTGACAGCCGAAGCAGACGTAAAGTCGGCGGGAGGCGAGTTCGATGGTATCGATCAATTGTCCGCAACGTGGACAATCGGTCTTGCCGTAGATTCGAAAACGATCGCGGCCTTCGATCCGGGCTAGCGGCTTGCCGGCCTCCCGCGCCGAAACGGCGATGATTCGACCATACTTCAGCCCGGTCTTCATCATCCGGGTCAGCGACCGCCATAGCCGGTCGAAAGATTCGCGTGAAAGCTGGTCACCGGGGATCTGCGGATCGAGCCCGGTCTCGAAAAGCACCTCGGCGCGAAAGATGTTGCCAACCCCCGCAATCACACCCTGGTCAAGCAACAATGCGCCGATTGGTTTGCTACGGGACGAAATGTTTTTCCAGACATCTTGTTTGCGTCCGCCCGCCAGCGGATCGGGGCCGAGTTTATCGGTCACCGTCTGTGCCTCGTCACCATCAATCACCCGGCAAGTGGTTGGCCCGTTCAGATCGATCGTGTTTTCCGCCCCGATCATCCGCATGCGGACTTTGCCGACCGGTTCGGGAGGGGGTGTGTTCAGAGTGCGAAACTTGCCGTAGCGACCGAGATGCACATGGACGATGCGATCGCCGTCAAAGTGATAGAAGAGATGTTTGCCGCAGGCGTGGACCGATTCAAGCTCACGGCCGCTGACATTCCGCGCATCGCTGCGGAATCGTCCTTGCGGGCTGGTCACTTTCAGCGTTTGTCCCGCGAGCAGCCGATCATGTTCGGCGGCGATGAAGTGAGTCTTGTGGCCTTCGGGCATCGGGATGCAAACAGGTCAGCGTCGATCGGAGGGGACGACGGCGCGAATAGGATTGCCGTCGGCCGGTGTTGAAAAAACAATGCAGAGAGAGACTCAGTCGTCTTTCTTCTGCATCGCGAGCTTCAGACGCTGGACGAGCACCGATCGAAGTGGCTCGGGGGCGATGGCGATGGCACCACGGTAATTGGCTCGCGCCATCCGCTTGTTGCCTTCGGATTCGGCACGCTCGGCCCGCCGCAGATACTGCTCGAGTTTCTTATTGTGCAACACGGCTTGCGATTGTCTCAGGTTGGACAATTGCTGCTCACCGATCTGGGCCGCGGTTTGCATCGGATTGACGATGACCGGATAACCACCGACGACCGGGGTGATCCCGGTAACGAAGGGCCGAACGACGGTGGATTGGATGCTGCCGGGAACGCCGTTCATGGTCGTCAACGACGGCGTCGTGCTGACGTTGCTACTGCTGCTGCCCTGGGCAAAGTTGAACGACAGGTTTCCGGAGACGCCGCCGCCCGAAAAGGCAACACCGCTGCGAAGGCCCGCGTTAGGATCAGCGCCGCCGAACGGTGGCAACAGCGGTCCGCCGCCGCCAAAGTTCGCGAACCAATTGTCTCCGCGGATGGACCAGTCGACTGAATTGGATTCAAAAAAACTTGAATTCAGATTTTGGAACGGAGTCGACGTGTGGATCATCTGTGCCTCGCCGCGCGCAGCAAAGCCGATCGATAATCCAAAGATGACAATCGCGGTGATTCGCGACATGGCTTGATTTCCCCGGGAGCTGGAAATGTCGAGCTGAACACGTCGGACTCGACGATGCACGTCGGACTGGACAATTCACGTTCAATGCGTGATCCGCTCTGATTGTACGGCTCAAGCGAGCGGCGTCAAAAGGAATCGGTCATTCCGAACTGGTTCCGCATCGAGACTCGAGCGTCTAAGTTGGTTTTTTCACTTTTTTGAACATCATTCCACGCTTTTCGCCCCAGATCCCGTTTCAAATGAAATCCCGTATCAGATGAAAAAGGTCAGTCTTTTCACCGATGGTGCTTGCAGCGGCAATCCGGGCCCGGGTGGTTGGGCGTTCATTCTGCGCTGTGGCAAGACGGAAAAGGAGTTGGAGCGGAGCGACGGGGAACCGGACACCACCAACAACAAGATGGAATTGACCGCGGTGATTCGCGGACTCGAGGCACTGAGTGAGCCTTGCGAGGTGACCCTCTATGCCGACAGCAGTTACGTGCTGCAGGGGATGAGCAAGTGGATGGAGGGATGGAAGTCGCGGGGCTGGAAACGGAAGGAGGGATCGCGATTGGTGCCGGTCAAGAATGTCGAGTTGTGGCAGCAATTGGACCAGTTGATGGCGACTCATCAGGTGCATTACGAGCATGTCAAAGGTCATGCCGGACACGTTGAAAATGAGCGTTGTGACCAGCTCGCCGTTGCCGCTTATCAAAGGTATCTGGAAAAGTCCTGAATCGCCTTGTTTTTGGGGGTTTTAATTGACGTTTCAGAGGCCATCCCGGATCGCGGAAAGTATTGAAAAACGGTAGAATTGCGGGGATGCATCGATCGATGTGCCCTCCTTGTTTCTACGTCTTTCTCGCAGGTCTTCATGAGCGACGCTCCCAACACGGAAACCCCCGCTACCGATCCGCCGACCTCCACCATTCCTGCCGCCAATTCGGACTACACCGAGAAGGATTTGCAGCACCTTTCGGACCTGGAACATGTCCGCGAGAGGCCTGGGATGTACATCGGCGACACGGCCAATCGCGGACTCCATCACCTGGTCTACGAGGTGGTCGACAATTCGATCGACGAGGCGATGGCCGAGTTTGCCAAGACCGTATCGGTGACGGTCCACACCGACGGCAGCGTCACGGTCGAGGATGATGGACGCGGCATTCCGGTGACGCGGCATGAACAGTTGTCCGAGGAACTCGATCGCGAGGTCAGCACTCTCGAGGGAGTGATGACGGTATTGAAATTCGGCGGCAAGTTCGAAAAAGGTGCCTACCAAACCTCCGGCGGCTTGCACGGCGTCGGTGTGACCGTGGTCAACTTCCTGAGCCAATGGGCCGAGGTCGAAGTCAGCCGCGACGGATTCACATGGACCCAGGAATACGAACGCGGTGTCCCTACCGGTCCCGTATTGAAAGGACGGGCCACCAAGAAAACCGGCACCAAGACGACGTTCAAGGCAGACAACCAGATTTTCAGCGTCATGAAGTTCAACTTCGACATGCTGTACAAACGGCTCCAGGAGCTTGCGTTTCTGAACAGCGGCGTGCACATCAAATTCCACGACGAACGCAATGGCGAAGGGGGCGATTTCCAGTATGAACGCGGGCTCGTCGAATTCGTCGAACACCTCAACCGCGCCAGCGATACGCTGCACAGTGACGTGATTCGTATCGTCGGAGAAAAGGATGGGACCCAGTACGAAGTCGCGCTGCAATACAGCACCGAATTTACCGAAAACGTCCAGTCATACGTCAACAACATTCACACAATCGAAGGCGGCACGCACGTCTCGGGCTTCCGCAGCGCATTGACCAGGACGCTGAATAATTACGGCAAGAAAGAGAACCTGTTCAAAGGTGTCACGCCGGGCGGTGATGATTTTCGCGAAGGGATCACAGCGGTCATCAGTGTTCGTGTGCCTCACCCGCAATTCGAAGGGCAAACGAAGACGAAGCTCGGTAACAGCGAAATCGATGGGATCATCAGCGCGGGCGTGGGCGAACAATTGAGCAAGTACTTCGAGGAGAACCCTCGCGTGGCCCACACGATCGTCCGCAAGGGATTGCTGGCAGCCGAAGCACGCGAAGCGGCACGCAAGGCCAAGGATCTGCTGCGAAAACGAAAAGACGCGCTCGGTGGCGGTGGTTTGCCGGGGAAACTCCGCGACTGTATCAGCAAGAATCGCGACGAGTGCGAACTTTATCTCGTCGAAGGTGATTCGGCAGGCGGCTCGGCCGAAGGTGGACGCCTGCGCGAGTACCAGGCGATCCTGCCGCTACGCGGAAAGATCATCAACGCCTACAAGAGCCGCGAAGCAAAAGTGCTGGAGAACCAGGAAGTCCAGTCGATGATCCAGGCAATTGGAACCGGGATCGGCGCCGACCAGGATCTGACCAAACGCCGGTATGACAAGGTCATCATCATGACCGACGCCGATGTTGACGGAAGCCATATTCGCACGTTGCTACTTTGCTTCTTTTACCGGCAAATGTACGAACTTGTCGCTCGCGGTCACGTCTACGTCGCCCAGCCGCCGCTGTACCGCGTGCAACAAGGCAAGACGAGGTACTACGTTCAATCCGACGCGGAAATGAAATCACAGTTACTCGAACGTGGACTCAACGACACGGTGTTCGAGTCCGAGGATGGACGCCGTGTGGAAGGGGACGACATGCGGGCTCTGTGCACCACGCTGGCAACGATGGAAGAGTCGATCCAGGCGCTCGAGCAGCACGGAATCAGCCTGAAAGTCCACGCGCTACGGATCGATCCCGAGTCAAACAAGTTGCCCGCACTGCTGCTGACACACGGAAACGAAGAACACTGGTTCCATTCCCAGGACGAAGTCGAAAAATATCTCAACGAAAACGAACTCAGCCTCGACATCGAGCAGGATGACGAAGACGAAGAGACGGAGGATTCCGAAACGATCGCCGCGACGGCCCATCTTTCTGAGTTGCACGAAGTCCGGACCATCAACAGCGCGTTGAAGGAATTGCAGGAACTTGGTTTCGGGATCGACGATTTGATTCCGATCGAACGCACCGGCGCAACGACTCCACGATTCGAGTTGATTCGTGGAGAAGACATTCGTCGGCCTCTGGAGGATTTGCGAGAAATGTTGCCTGAGGTCCGGGCGGCGGGCGAGAAGGGATTGCAAGTGACGCGGTTCAAAGGTCTCGGCGAAATGAATGCCGAGGAACTGCGTGAAACGACCCTGGACCCGGCGAATCGTACACTGTTGAAAGTCAACCTGACCGACGCTGGAACCGCCGACGAGATGTTCCGTTTGCTGATGGGCGACAAGGTGGAACCGCGGCGCGAATTCATCGAAAAGCATGCGCTCGACGCCCGCAATCTGGACGTTTGAAACGCTCTTGCGTTGCGTCCAACATCATCACTCGGCCTCGGGGCATCGGCGCACCCATGCTCAGGGAGAGAGGCAAAGCGCTCGTAATCGAAGAATCGTGAAGAAGCTCACATGAATCGACTGGCCGACTCGCTGAGTCCCTATCTTTTGCAACACAAGGATAACCCGGTTGATTGGTTTCCCTGGGGCGACGAAGCCTTCGACAAGGCCAGAACGACCGATCGTCCGATCTTTCTGTCGGTCGGTTACGCCGCGTGCCACTGGTGCCACGTGATGGAACATGAAAGTTTCGAGAACGACGCGATCGCTTCGTTTTTGAATCAGCACTTTGTTTCCATCAAGGTGGATCGGGAAGAACGCCCCGACATCGACCAGATCTACATGAACGCGGTCCAGTTGATGACCGGACGCGGCGGTTGGCCGATGAGTGTTTTTCTCGATCATGAACTGCAACCGTTTTATGCCGGGACCTATTGGCCGCCAGCGCAGAAATTCGGAATGCCGGGCTTCCCTCAAGTGCTCGAAGCGATCGCCGATGCATGGAAGAACCGCCGCGAGGAGCTCGGTCAGCATGCCGGTGAAATCACATCGGCGCTGAGGCAGTTGGCCAACGGGAGCGAAGAGCTGTCCGGGTCGCTCCCCGGTGAGCAGGTGATCCAGACCGCGACCGATCAACTCTTGCAAGTCCTTGATCGGCAACATGGTGGATTCGGCGGCGCACCGAAATTCCCGCACGCGACCGATTTGGATCTGTTGCTTCGACGCGGGTTTGCGTCGGGTCGCGCGGAATTGATCGGTGCAGCCGAGTTGACGCTCGACAAGATGGCGTCGGGTGGGATCCGCGACCATATCGGCGGCGGGTTCGCCCGTTATAGCGTCGACGCTCGATGGTTGGTCCCGCACTTCGAGAAGATGCTTTACGACAACGCGCTGTTGGGCGAAGTTTATCTGCGCGCCTTTCAGGTCACCGGGCACGAGCGGCATGCCCATGTCGCCTCGGAGGTATTTGACTACTTGTGCCGTGAAATGGTCGATTCCGCGGGCGGATTTCACTGCAGCGAAGACGCCGACAGCGAAGGGGTGGAAGGGAAGTTTTATGTCTGGACGCCCGGCGAAGTGATCGAGGTGCTTGGTGAAGTACGCGGGAAACGATTTTGCCAGGTGTACGACATCACCGACCGAGGCAATTTCGAGGGCAAGAATATCCCGAACTTGCCGCGCAGCCTTGACGAGTGGGCGGACCAATGGTCGATCGCTTTGGAAACTCTCGAGGGCGAACTCGGGGAGGACCGTGACCAGCTGCGTCTAGCGCGCGAGGCCCGTGTCCGACCCGGGCGTGATGACAAGGTTTTGACTTCCTGGAACTCACTTGCGATCAAAGCCTTGGCCGCGGGCGGTGCCGTGTTGGATTGCCAAGCTTACATTGATGCCGCGGAGCGGGCGGCGGATTTTATCGTTTCGGCGATGACACGTGACAACGGCCGGTTGCTGCACGCATTCCGCGACGGCCGTGCACATCTCGATGCCTATCTCGACGATTACGCCTACACGATTGAAGCATACATTTCTCTGTTCGAGGCGACCGGGCGGGCTCGCTGGATCGGCCGCGCCGTCAAACTCGCCGAAACGATGCTGGCTCACTTCGAGGACAACCAAAGCGGCGGCTTTTTCTATACGGCCGACGATGCAGAAACTCTGATCACACGCAACAAGGAATGGCACGACGGCAGCCTGGTTAGCGGGAATGCGTCGGCGGCGATGGGATTGTTGAAATTGTCACGACTGTGCAACCGGGACGAATTTCGTTCCGCGGCTCAGCGAACCCTTGCGGCCGCGGGCGACGTGATCGAGAAACAGGCGGCTGCCTGCGGCGGTCTGTTGTCGGCGCTGGACCGCTTGATGCATGACAGCGAGCAAATCGTTTTGGCGGTATCCGACAAGGAGACATTGCAGCGGATGAGACCAGGGTTCCTCGAATCCTTTCTCCCCCATGCGACGCGCTCATGGGTGGTGGGCGATGCGCCCGATTCGGGTCCGTTGGTAGCTTTGAACCAGGACCGCGATGCGGTCGGTGGACAGCCGACGCTCTATCATTGCCGCGACTTTACCTGTGAAAAACCGATCGTCGGCGAGGAAGAAGTCCGCCGTTGGCTCGAGCGTGACGAGTAGAACTGCGTCGTCGACAAGCCTAGGATTCACGCTCCGGCGACCGCACCAGTGATTGAATGTAGTGAACGCTTTGTTGGCTGGACCGGGTTTTGCGAGTTCCGACGGTCACTCAAGACAATGCCGGAACTCGCAAAGCTCGGTCCGGCCTACGACTCGCCCATCGTGCTCCTTTTCGCGCAATTTCAAAACACGCTTGCTGGGGCTGCGTGCTTGTATTACGCGCGACGTCGAACATTCTTAAGTCCGTGTTAACGATCGCTCAGGCAGAGAGATTCGAGCCGACGTCGGTTCGGTAGGCGGACCATGCCGGAAGCAATGCCGCGATCAAGGCGAGGATCATGACCAATGGCAATACCAACAGCTCGTAGTTGCTGGCGGTAAAGAACCCGACTTGGACGCCCGTCTGGTCCTCGATCTGGCCCGAGTAGATCGCGATGGCACCGTGGGCAAGGACCCACCCGACGATTGCACCAATCACTGCGACAAGGAAACTTTCGCAAATGATGATTGCGGTCACCGTTCCACGTCTCGCACCGAGGGCTCGCATCACGGCGATGTCACGGCGGCGGTCGTTCATCGAATTGTAGATTGCCACGAGAATACCGACGGCGGCGACAAAACAGGTAATCAAGGTAATCGCCAACAGCGCCTTCAGCAGTGGACCGACGATCGCGTTCATCAGTTTGTTGATTTCGCCGATCGGCGCAGCAGCCTGTGAGCGAATTCCCTCGTTGATGGCGTTCTGCATTCCCGGGGCGAACATGATGTTGCCGTTGCGGATCAGAATCGAAGTGACCTCACGTTCGGGGATCGAGAGCAGGCGAAATTGATTCGGACCATTGGATGTCGCGTCATCGGTGGATTCGTTCGTTGCCACGCCCGCCTCCGTGTCGTCGTCCGCATCCTCGGAGGAATCGCCTTCTGCCGACTCCTCTTGCGTCGATTCGTCGCCGGTTGGTTCGTCCTCTTCAATGGGTTTCGCGTGGCCGTCCATCAGGTAGAAGCCTTCGAGATTCACGAAGGCGGCTCGGTCGTTCGGAGTGCCGGTCGGTTTCATCACACCGACGATGGTGAAGCCGAGATCGTGCCCGTGACCGCTGGGATCGCCATGGGTCGGAAAGAACTTATCGCCCAGAGTGACATCCATTTCAGCCGCGACGCGTGCGCCGACCACGGCTTCAAAGTAACCGTACTCCTGTGAAAAATCCTGCAGCGCGCGACCTTGGGAGAATTCAAACATCTGGTCCACGTCGGGACCGTGGCGGAGTTTTTCGAAAAAATCAGGTGTTGTACCGACGACGCGGAATTCACCGAAGTAGTCGCCCAGGGCCAGCGGAATTGCATAGCCGCCGGCGATGTAGGGCGCGTAACGACCGCCGCGCTCGGCCAGTTTGCGGTCGCCGCCAAAACGCTCGACCATCGCGCCTCGTTCGTCCTGGGTCAGAAACTCCATGTACTCGGTGTACGGAAGATTCTCGATCGGCTGGCTCAGGTAAAAAACGCTGTTGAGCGTCAACTGCAGAGGACTCCCCTTGGGGCCGACGACGAGGTTGTAACCCACCGAAGCGTTTCGGGTAAAAGCTTCGCTGATCACGCCGTAAATGGAGAGCACGAGCACAACCAATCCGACGCCGAGAGCGAGCGAGAGCGTCGTCAGGATGCTCGAAAGTGACCGATGACAGAAATTTCGCCACGCGATGTGGATCAGTGACATGGTGTTATGCCGTAGCCAGCAAGAATGGGAAACAAAGAATTGATCTAGACGGAATGGCTCGCCGCGAAAGCGCGGTTGATTTCGTCCAGCTTGTCGATCCGCTGAAATTCCGACGCAATCTCCATGTCGTGGGTGACGATCATCAGTGAAACGTCTTCTTCACGACAGGTGGTGCGAATCAGCTCGAGCACGACATCGGCGCTGACCGGGTCGACGTTCGCCGTCGGCTCATCGGCTAACAACATCTTGGGCTTGTTCGCCAGCGCCCGAGCGATTGCGACCCGCTGTTGTTGTCCCACCGACAACTGGTTGGGGCGGTAATCGGCCCGATCCGAAAGCCCGACCCGGTCCAGCAGGTCCTTCGCGCGGGAAACGTCGTGTTGGCCATGTCCAAACGTCATCCCGAGTTTGACGTTTTCGAGCGCTGAAAACGCGGGTAGCAGATTGAAAGTTTGAAAGACATACCCGATCGCCGCGGCGCGAAACCGGTCCCGTCCCTGTTCACTCAAGCGGGTCAATTCGGTTCCGTCGATACGAATCGATCCTGTATCGGGAACCAGCAAGCCGGCGATCAAGTGCAGCAGTGTCGTTTTTCCGCCGCCGCTTTGTCCAATCAGCGCGACTTGCTCGCCTTTGCGGATTTCCAGGCGAGGGAGATCGAGCACCGTCAACGCGCCGCCGCCGGGTTGATGAAAACTCTTGACCAGATCGGATATTTGTAACATCGCAGTCATCGTCGTCTCATCGCGCGTTGCAGGCCTCGATCTGAGTCACGTTTCTTGAGTGTTTCGCGTTTGTCGTGCAATTTCTTTCCCTTGACCAGCCCCATCACGCATTTCGCGATGCCGCGGTCGTTGAAATAGACGCGCAGCGGAATCAGCGTCAGTCCGCGTTCGTGGGCGCGGCCGGCGAATTTGTCGAATTCTCGAGCGTGAATCAGCAGTTTCCTGGGGCGACGGGGGTCATGGTTCCACATTCCCGCATTGTTGTAATGGGCAATGTCGGCACCAATCAGCCAGAGTTCCTTGTTGTTGACGCGAATGTAGGCTTCGTCAAGCGAAAGTTTCCCCTCACGCATCGATTTGACCTCGCTGCCCATCAGCATGATGCCGCACTCGAGCGAATCAAGAATCTCGTAGCGGTGCCGCGCCTTGCGGTTCTCGGCAACAATCGTAAACCCGCTTTCGGGCTTTTTCTGGCCAGGGGGCTGTTTCTTCTTCTTTCCCATAGGTGACGGATTGTAGGCTCGCGGGAGACCGAAACCAGTGGGATGCCCGGCCCGATCGATTGAGGCTGTGCCCATGGCTGTGGCCGGTGTTCACATTACAATGCGTACGTAGTGTCGATTTGGTTCGCACTTTTTCATTTTCGCGTCGCCGCCGGCGGTTTGATTTCATGGCATTTCGTTTACCCGTTGTCGCCGAGCCCGAAATGCCTGCCGGCACGCCCGTCAGCGCCTCAGGACGCTTGCCGCGCTGGCTAAAAAGGCCGATTCCGCGCAGTGACGCCAATCACATGACGCAGGGACTGCTCGATGAACTGAAACTCGAGACGGTATGTGAAAACGCGAAATGTCCCAATCGGATGGAGTGCTATAGCCAGCAAACGGCAACTTTCATGATTCTGGGCAACGTGTGCACGCGGCCATGTGGTTTTTGCGCGGTGCACCGTGGCCGGCCCCCGCAATTGCCTGAGGCTGACGAACCCGAGAGGGTGGCCGAGGCGGCCGCCCGGCTTGGCTTGAAACACGTCGTCATCACCAGCGTGACGCGCGATGATCTTGCCGACGGCGGCGCCGACCATTTCTACCGGTGCGTGGTCGCGGTTCGCCGGCGCACCGGCGCGACGACCGAAGTGTTGACACCCGATTTCGTGCACTGCAAACCGGCACTCCAACGTGTGATCGAGGCCCGGCCCGACGTGTTCAACCACAACATGGAAACGGTGCCGAGGTTGTATCGCCGTGTCCGCGGTCCCAAGAGCGACTATCGATGGACGCTCGGAATGATGAAACGCGTCAAGGAGTACAACCAAGATGTCAAAACCAAAAGCGGTTTGATGCTGGGACTTGGGGAACAGCGTGGTGAGTTGCTCGAAGCTTTGGCCGATCTCCGCGATTACGGTGTCGACTTCTTGACCCTTGGCCAATACTTGCAGCCAGGCGAGCAGTACCTTCCGGTGGTTCGATTCGTGCCGCCGGAGGAATTCGATGAACTCGGTGAGATCGCACGAAAGATGGGCTTCAAAAAAGTCGCCAGCGGACCCTTTGTGCGAAGCAGCTATCACGCCCGCGACATGGCCGAATCAGAACCGGCGAGCAGCATCGATTCGTGACCGAGTGGTTGCTAGGTTTCGGTTGTAACCAGGCGACCGACTTCTTCGATCACCGGATCCCAGTTGCCGAGTTCCGGTTGTCTTACCAAACGCATGGTCGGATACCAAGGCGTCGCCCCACCGTCGAGCTGCCATCGCCAATCGGGAACTTTGCCGAGCATCACGATCACGTTTGCCCCGACCGCGCCGGCCAAGTGGGCCAGCGCCGTGTCGGTTGTGATCACAAGATCCAGTCCGTGTAGAACCGCCGCAGTATCGGTGAAGGCGCCGTCATCGGTATCGGTGTGATCGGGCAGCCGCAAGATCGAGTCGGCAAAATCACATTCTTCGAGCTGTTCGGCGCCGTAACCGAATTGGAGATTGATCAGGTCCACTCCAGG
>JAHELS010000252.1:5222-8252 GCA_024644085.1 Rhodopirellula sp. | reverse complement strand
TGCCCGTCGATGTCGACGCGAGGACGCTTGGGATCGGTAAGGTTGATCGTTGGCCAACTGCTTCCGTTTGCTTTCACAGTGTCGATCCAGTAACGGCTGATCGCGAACAACCGGGCAGCGGTTCGATCGACGTGTCGGTTACGGGGGAAATCCTTTTGAAGCTTGCCGTAAACCTCCGCCGCCTCGGTCAGACGGTCCGCAAAGAACAGGCATTCCCCTTGCAAAAACAATGCGTCTTGCTCGAGAGCGCTTCCGGGTGATGCTTCGCCGGCCCGACGAAATAATTTGGCCGATTCGACATACGTTTTCTTTCGCTGCTCCTTGGGTTGCGATGCCGCCTGACGGAACATTGCATCGGCCTGCTGGTACAACTCCTTGGCACGCGTCGTATTCTCCTGTTCGCGTCCGGTGACGAAATTCAACATCTGAGTACCGGTCTGCTTGGTTTTTTCAAGCGTGGTTTCGCCCGAAACCTGCGAAACTGCATTTGCGTTCTCGGGATCCTGCTGGGCGACCGCGGGTGCAACGCTACCGCTTGACTGATTGGGCGGAGCGGCAAGCGATTGGCATCCGCTGAGCAATATGCATCCGCACACCCATGCAATGACGGCTTGCGGCGCTCGGAATCCAATCGAAGGAGTCGTTGTCATGATATCAATCCGTTGATATTTCATTCGCTTGCTAGGAAGACGTTTCCGGTAGGAAGGCTTGCATTCGAGGTACACGGCCCACGACCGTTTGAATGTATCGGTTCAAGACAGCCCGAACTTCGCCATACAGATCCTGTGTGACTTGCGTCGGCAAACGGGTATCACCCGATTGCAGTCGCTTGATTTCGTCGATCACTGTTGTCCGGACCGAAATGATCTGCCGTTGCTTCGCTCGGCACTTGTCACAGACGACGCCGCCGGCGGTGAGTGAAAATGCGATCCGCCGCGCCGGCGGGATGCTGTTGCCGCAATCGGTGCAGCGATCGGTGCCCGGCGCATGCCCAAGGCGTTTGAGCAACTGTGCGTCGAACCAGAGGAGCGACGGTGCTACCTCGCCACTGCCGTCAATTTGTTCAAGCGTATGGATGGTCAAATCGTACACGTCGGGATGGGGATCATGATCGTCGGTCAACAACCGCAGCATCTCAGCGATGTAATAGCCGCCATAGAGTCGCTGCAGCGAACGTTCGCCTCCGCGAAAACGTCGGTGGAGTTTGGCTTCGGTCAACAGATCGAGCGTATCGGTGCTTTTCCGTAGCACGACTACACGACAGACGGCAAGCAGGTCAAGCGCGCCTTCGAAGGGACCTTTGGGTCGCCGGGCTCCCTTGGCCAGCGCGGAGACCCTTCCCAGGTCACGAGTCAAGAGAGTCACCACCAGGCTGGTTTCGCTGAATTCGATCGTGCGCAGCACGATGGCCGTGGTTTGCTCAGCCGACACGGGATTGCTCGCAATTCATACTCCGCCCGATCATTCACCGAGTTTCACAGTTCGCCGAGGTCACCGAGCGTCATCAAGAATTCACTCATTTCGGCCGCGGCGTGAGAATCGTCCTGACGGCGCGCCTCGTCGATTCCCTCGCGGAGCAGATCTCTCGCCTCGTCACTTCGATCGAGGTCGACCAACTGTTGGGCGGCCATGAAGAAGGCCGGCACGCAAGGTGGCTCATCGCGCATCAATTGATCAAGCTGTTGGAGACTGCTCGCGTGATCGCCCTCGCTTCTCAGTTCCATTGCAAGCGAATAGCGCAGAAACGTGTCTCCCGGATCTTCCGAGAGCATGGCTTCAATTTTTTGACGTCGATTCATCGGGGCGTCTCGGTGGAAGCGAGGTGGCATCAGCTGCCCATGATTCTGAACTAGTTTCACGTGCGCGACCATGACGGGCGCGGAGCAGAGCCCGTCGTGGTTCGCTAACTGGAATGCCTTCCGGAATCGTCGCAATCGTCAGAATTTATTCAACGCGAACAACTGGAAACGCCGATGGAAACCGCTGATACGATACTTTTACGCCTACAACGCGAGATGTACGCATGGACCGCGTCAACCGTAGTTTTCTCATTGCCTCCACCCTGCTTGCCGTCCCGGCAGCCCTGCTGATGGCTACCCTGACCATGGGTACAACGCCAGATGTGCAGTTAGCAGTGGTTCATGGCGATACCGATGGGGCTGTCCAACAGGTGGTTGGAAAGCAGATTGAATCAAGACCGTCCGGGCCCGGCTTGCTCAAGGCCATCAGCGGGGCGCAAAGCGGCGGCAACCACCATCACCATCATCATGGAACCGCGCAACCAAAGCCGAAGGGATTGTTGGACGGCTTGTTTGAGAGCGCGGGCACGCGGTCAACGACACGTCGTTCAACGTCGACGCACCGTGCGGCGCCAGCGCATCGTTCGAGCAAGCCAAGACAAACCATCTCAGCACCCGGCTCGCCCTCTCAAACAACTCATTCTCACACGACTCATTCTCACTCACACACTTCAACCAGTCGTCCAGCGGTCGATTGGGACGGGGTGCCCTACCATCAAGCAAACACGTCGACAACGCACGACGGCTCGAAATCGCCGATTCGCGATCCCAATCCGGTAACCGCATCGGTTGCTCCGAAAACCCGCATCATTCGCGGCGGTTCGACCCGGCCCGTGCCGGCCCGTACGGCATCGGTGCGCCGATCCGAAGGCCCAACGGTTGCCCGCGAGCCTGCTCCCGCGCTGCCCGCACCAACCGCGAAAAGAATACAACCGATTGAGCGTGCAACGCAGAGTCTTTCTTCCTCGTCACGCGCTAGCAGCCGCCGTAGCGGCCGTCGTAGCGTTGGCGCTCTTGACGCATCGGAGATTGCTGCCGCTTCGCGCCGGCCCGTCACCAGGAACGTGCCAAAACCGCTCGAGGAAGTCGTGGACTTGATACCGCGAGTCGCACGCAAAGAATTGCAGGCCGAAGAGACAGACCCCCAAGAAGCATCAAACCCGGAAGAGGCGACCAAGAGCGAATCGGTTGCAATGGAGTCAAGCCAAGTCGAATCGCCCACCGACGCGAC
>JAHELS010000252.1:0-5122 GCA_024644085.1 Rhodopirellula sp. | reverse complement strand
CGACGCGACATCCGACCCGGAAAAAAACACTGCCCTCGCGGCGATCGGGGCTCCCACGGCTACAACGTCTGAGCCTGAATCGGCCACGGATATCGCGGAAACACCCGCGCCGTCCCCTTCGGAACCCTCGCCCGCACCCGCTTACACCACGCCTATTGACCCAGCAACCAACCCGCTGCCTGTTGCCGGCATCCCCATGCATCCTTATGCAGCCTCGATTCCGGCTGGGTCAACTCCAGCAGCCACTGCGTCGCACCGCGCCGGTCCGCCTGCGGAAGCTTTCGGTTCGGCGCCCATCGACAGTTCGCAACCGCGATTGGTGCCCACGCCACAGCCAAAGTTCAATGCAGCATCGACACCGGTCGGATCTGGCGTGGTCCCCAACAGCGACGTCGCTTCGTATCGTCGACCCGCTCGAGAGAACCTTCAACCCATTGAGACGAGCAGTTCACAGAACGTTCCGTACGCCGACGCCAATGCATCGCCGCGATTGAGTACCAATGGCCAACTCGTGGCCGACCGCGTGCCTGCTCCCGCGGCTGCACCGCCCACGACAGCGATTCCAATGCATCCGATCAATGGGTACGGCCAGCAGCATCCATCGATCGGGTTGCAGCAACCGGCCGACAACTTCGCAGCTTCGACGCCGGAAAGTCGCAACCACATGCGTGATCCCGCCAGCGGAATGCCGCTGGCCGGGAACGCGGTTGCATCCGAATTGCCGGGTATCCGTGTTGTCACGCATGGTCCCAGCGCCATCATGATTCGGCAGACGAGTCAGTATGAAATTCGCGTGGAGAACCGTGGGTCCATCGACGCCAAAGGTGTCATGGTGCGGGCCGCGGTACCCGATTGGGCCGATCTCCGCGGACAAAACGCAAGTCGCGGCGACATTGATACGCAAACACAAGGATCGACCGAGCGATTGGTCTGGACGATCGATCATTTGCCCGCGGGAGGATCGGAGCAAATGTTCGTTCGATTGACGGCGGCACGAAGCGGCACCTACGACCTCGACGTCGATTGGACCTTGTTGCCGCAGAAAAGCGTGGCCAGGGTCCAGGTTCGTGAACCCCGTCTCGACCTGACGATCGAAGGGCCCGATGAGGTGATCTACGGACAATCGCAGACCTACAAGGTCCGCGTCCTCAACCCGGGCGATGGAACTGCACCGAACGTTGTCTTCACTCTCTCACCCAATTCGGCAACTCCCCAGACCCAGCGAATCGGCGACATTCCGCCGGGCAAGGAAGCCCAGTTCGACGTCGAGCTGACCGCACAGGATCTGGGCGACTTGAAGATTCACGGATTGGCGGCAGGTGACCTCGAGTTGCGAGCTGAATCGGCAAAAACAATTCGCGTCGCCGCGGCCCAGTTGGAAGCCGTGCTCAGCGGACCGGAATTGAAGTACCAGAACACCGAAGCGATGTACAACTTGCAGCTGCAGAATACGGGCGCCGCAACGAGCGAGAAAATTGTTGCCACATTGCGGATCCCCACTGGCTGCACGTACCTCGGCGGACTCGATGACGCGTTGGTGCAAGGGAATATCTTGAAATGGACGATCAACGCCTTGGCACCGGGTGCGAGCCGCAACTATCAATTCAGATGCAACATGGCTTCGACCGGCGAGCATCTGTTGGCATTCGATTGTCGGGGAACGGCCGCTGGCAATGCCGGTGTCTCAATCGCAACCCGCGTTGAGTCGATTGCCGACCTCGTTCTTACGGTCGTTGATCCGACTGCACCGGCACCGATTGGCAGCGAAGTTGTTTACGAAATCATTGTTCGCAACCGCGGCAGCAAAGAAGCCACGGATGTTCGAGCGGTAGCCCAGTTCTCTCACGGCATCGAGCCCCGACGAATCGAAGGTCAAAGTGGCGAAGTCGTCACCGGACAAGTGCTCTTCGATGCAATTCCGCGAATTGGAGCTGGCCAGGAGATTCGAATGCGTGTGATCGCGGAGGCCGAAACAGCAGGCCACCACCGGTTCCGCACCGAGGTGCGATCGGGAGATACGGTACTGGTTGCTGAGGAAGCAACGCATTACATGAGCCCCAAAAGCGAACGCGTCAGTCGCCGGAGCACGGATCATTCCAGTCGATAGAGCGGTCGCGTAAGCTCGACGCAAACTTGCGAGCGTAGCAATCGCCGATGGCATCCCACACCAGCCGAGGCAACAGCGGTTACCCCTGTTGCCCCGGCTGGTTCTCTTTTCCAGCCATCTTTCGCCGCTGTCCAGAGACACACGCGTGCGGGGGCGGGAATCCCCGCGATCTTCGATCGAAATCCGCGGCTGATGCGGTACGTGTCTCCGTCAGGACGGATTACAATGTCGCCGCCTGAAAGATCGGCGCGCCTCGTTGCTTCATTCAGATTGGCGGCGGCGCCTCTACCCTCGCCCGCGGAGAACCCCGGGCTCTCAATCCATCCTCCACGACTCCATCCCCCAGGACTCCTTCCATGAATCGAACAGCCAATCGACGTCGTTTTTTGAAGACGGCGGGATCGCTCACGGCGGTCTCGACCACGGCCTATTTCCCGTGGACCAGCAAGGCACTGGCCAACGAATCCAAAAACGATCGCCCGCTGATCGGAGGAATTGGTCTCGGCGGTATGGGCTCGGGAGATTGTCGTGGGCATGCCGGTTTTGGGGACATCGTTGCCGTTGCCGATGTCGACAAGAATCATGCTCAGCGCGCGCGCGACGACGAACGTATCGGTAAGGGCAAAGCCGATGTCTACAGCGACTACCGAGAAGTGCTTGATCGCAAGGACATTGACGTGGTCAGCATTGCGACGCCGGACCATTGGCACGTCAAGATCGCCGTCGAAGCGTTGTTGGCCGGCAAGCACGTGTTTTGCCAAAAACCGTTGACCTTGACGCTCGAAGAAAACCAACTCATCCGCAATGCCTGTCAAAAACATCCGGAGCAGGTCTTTTTTATCGGGACCCAACAACGGAGCAGTCGCGACAAGTTTCTGCGCGCCGTCAACATGGTTCAAAAAGGTTTGCTCGGTGACATCCGCAAGATCACCGTCGGCATCGATGGGGGATCACGCGGAGGTCCCTTCAAGAAGTCGACGCCGCCCGAAGGTTTAGATTGGGACGCGTGGCTCGGACAGGCGCCGATGGTTGATTACATTCGCGAGCGTTGTCACGGGACGTTCCGTTGGTGGTACGAATACTCCGGTGGCAAGTTCACCGACTGGGGGGCGCACCACGTCGACATCGCCACCTGGGCCATTGGTGCCGACAAACAGGGAATGGGTCCGACCGAGATCGACGGCACCGATGCAAGTCACCCGGTGACGTTCGAGGACGGATATCCGACGGTCGATGACCAATTCAATACGGCCCACGACTACGCGGTCATCTGCAAATTCCCCGCTGGAATTGAGATGAACGTCACCAGCCGTGGCGACAACGGGATCCTGTTTGAGGGGACCAAGGGTCGAATCTTCGTCAATCGTCAAAAGATCACCGGTTTGCCGATCGAACAGAACTGGGACAAGGATGCTTACAACGATTCCGACCTCGAACGTCTCTACAAGGACAAGCCGGCCGAAGGCCATAAGAGCAACTTCTATCGCTGCATTGCCGAGGGTGGTTTGCCGATTAGCGACGTCTATTCTCACGTCCAGGCGATGAATACGTGCCACCTTGCCGCGATCGCAGCAAGACTTGGCCGAAAGATTGCCTGGGACCCGAAATCCGAGAAGATCGTCGGTGACGAGCAGGCGCAAGGCTTGTTCGCCCGCACGCCGCGCAAGGGTTACGAAATCCCGAAGGTTTGACCTGCCGCGCGGAGCGAACCGGATCAGGGTTCGATGAACTCCAGCGGCTGCGATTCTTTCACGTCGGCGACACGTATCGCCAACTCGCCGCCAAGCAGTCGGCGAAACGTCTTGCCGACGATCTCGCCGCGCCATCCCTTCAAAAGAGATGGCGTGGGATCACCGTTGCGACGGTCGAGTTCGTAACCGAGAAGTTCCCGGACATCGTCCGCGTTCCCGACGATCGGAGGGGCAAGCTTGTGTTGACGACTGATACAGGCGATCGAGGTCGAAAGAAACTGGCTGAGCATCGGTGAGACAACGCGCCGAGAACCGCGCGGACGACGCGGCAATTCATCCTCGGGCGTTTCAATCGCTGTTTGAATCGCCGCGGCGATGTCGACGTAGTGGTCGTGGAAACCCCGGCGTTCCATGCCGCGGATACTCTTGATTTTGCGAACGTCCGTCGAACCGCGACGCGCGAGTTCGACGATCAAGTCGTCGCGTAAAACGCGCCGCGGCAATCGGTCCAGCTCCTGCGCGCGATTTTCACGCCACAACCACAATTGCCGCACCGATTCGAGTTGCCGCGCGTTGAGCCCCGATGATCCGCTGACCCGCCGCCAATTCTCCCGCGTCTCGGCGTCGATCACCTTCTGTTGGAACAACTCGGTCTCTTCAATCAACCACTGCTCGCGGTCGAGTTTCTCGACCATCTTCGCGAGCTTTCCGTGCATTTCAACAAGGTCGGTGACATCATGCAGGGCGTAAGTGATCTGGTCGCGGGTCAGGGGACGCCGCATCCAATTGGTTCGTGTCTCGCCTTTGGGCAACGTCTTGTTGGTGAGCCTTTGCACAAGCGTGCCCAGAGAGGCGGGGAATTCCATGCCGACAAATCCCGCAGCCAACTGGGTATCAAACAGACCGGCAATCGGTTTGCCGGTGAACCGATAGCAGAATCGGGACTCCTCACGCGCCGCGTGCGCGACAATCGTTCGGCCAGGCTCGGCCAGGAGCTCCCAGAATGCTTCGGTCCGCTCGACGTGAACAGGATCAATCAAGGCCAGCCGGTCTCCTGCCGCGACCTGGATCAGGCAGAGCTGCGGCCGGTAACTGTCCTCCGAGACAAACTCCGTATCGAACGCGATCAACGAGCAATCTGCAATCTCTTCACAGAATTGCTCCAATTGATCGACGGTGTTTATCGTGTCGTACTGCAACGTTACGCTGGTTGACGAGGAGAATGGAGGCAGGCTGGATGGCCCCCCGACTTTAACGAGGGATTCGCCTCTCGCCTATCCGCGTACCTGCCTCGGTCATTCCCAAACCTCATTTTCCGTCATGC
>JAHELS010000251.1 GCA_024644085.1 Rhodopirellula sp. | reverse complement strand
ATCGCTGTTGGCTTGAGCCCACATCGCGTCAGCTAACGTCAGCCCGCCGAATCCCAACGCACCGACTCGCATGAAGTCGCGACGTGAAGTTCCTTCACAATTCCTTCGCGTTTGTCCAAAGCTTATGTCGAACATTACTCGTTCTTTCCATGTGAGGTGGAATCCGCCAAAAACGGCGAGGTGAGGATTTCCGCGGCCGACAATGAATCGCCAACCAAAGGTTAGGTACAAATCGAATGCGATAGAAGATAGAAACTGAAGCGTTCAGTCGGGGTGGGAGCCAGCATTATGACTCCATCCGACGGCACATGCACAAGGTCATAGCCCGATCGGGGGTGTTTGTCCGGGTGGTCTCCGTCCCTTTCCCGGTATTCGTGCCAATATGATGAAGCCAAATGGCCGCCGCTTGCGTTACTTGAATGACGGTATGTGGTTTTACCTCTTCGCAGTCAATACTATGTGCCTTCATCCCTGCCTATAACGAACGTCGGCAAATCATTGACGCCGTTTCCCGCCAATTTGGTCAACGATGTTTCATCTCTTTCGATGGTCTATCAGTTGCCTCGCGTTATTCCTGCTGTCGGCACAATCGATCGCGCAAGATCGGTCGCCGGAAAAGGTATTTGGCGGTCATCTCGATGCAGTGACAATGGGCAAATTCGTGCCTGATGGCACTGCCGTCGTTACCGCCAGCTTTGATCAGACCGCTCGACTTTGGGACATCAAGTCTGGATCGGAGCTGCGAAAATACACTCAACATACCGGACCGATTCTTTCGCTGGCTGTCGGCGGAAACGGAACAACGCTGGTCACGGGTGGACAAGATAATACGGTGCGGATCTGGGACTTACCCCTTGGAAAACCGATTCGAGTTATTGAGGGACATCAGAAACAAGTCAACGCAATCGCTCTAGCTCCGTCTGGCGACTCCATCGTCTCGGCTTCGAAAGACCAAGCCATTGGGATTAGCTCACTGTCCGATTCCGATCACAAAGCAATCACAAAGTCGGGGCATGTCGCTGAAGTACTTTCGGTTACTTACCGAAATGACGGTAAAGTCTATGCATCGAGTGATACATCGGGTCGGATTCTATTGTGGAGTCCATATCTGGATCAGCCGCACGGCGAATTGCTGTCTCACGATGGTACGGTTACCCAACTGAAGTTTGCATCCAACAATCAACAGTTGTTTTCCGCTGGAGATGATGGCGTGCTGCGGATGTGGCAATTGATGCCAGCTCTCTCTAAAAGGTTCCCGCTTGCCGATACACCGGTTATCGATTGGACGGTGATCACCAGCCAGTCACAAGCAGTCTGTCTCGCCGAAGGGGGCAAAGCGTTCGTGCTGAATCTCAGCACCGGCGATATCATCAGCGAATTTCCCAAACTTGATTTCGTCGCCCGCGCGATCGCCCACGCGCCGAACAACTCGTGGGTTTGCATCGGTGACGAATCAGGTAAAGCCCACTTGTTGAACTTGGATGGAACTCCGCGAGCCGTCGTGGCGGCGCACCAAGGCAGGATTCATGATGTCGCGGTTCATCCCGACTCGATTCGTTTTGCGACCTGTGGCGCTGACGGAAGTGTAAGAATCTGGGGGCAGCCGACCGACGACGCAAAACCGCAGGAGCCGATTCATGCTTTTCAAACAAACGACAACGCACCGGTTGCGGCGACGTCGGTCGTTTTCACACCGGATCAGCAACACGTGTTGTGCGGTGCAGAAGATGGAAAGATTCGCCAATGGAACATCACAAACGGAGAGTTGGTCCGTACGATCGACGCGCATAGCGAATCGGCGGCCAAAGCAATCCGAAGTCTCTCCGTCACGCCCAACGGGCAAGTCATCTTGTCGCGCGGAGATGATCAGACGGTGCGCAGTTTCAAAGCGAGCGATGGAGCGGCGCTACAGGTCATGGAGCATCCCTCGAGGATTCACGATCTTTCGATTTCGCCCGATAGCATTCGGGTCGCGGTCGCTTGTGACGACGGCGACGTTCGCGTATGGGAGTTGAGTAGCGGTGAGTTGCTGCAAACCGCACAGCGACATGCGGTTTCGGCGGTCGCGGTCGCGTACTTCAGTGATGGCCGGACGATCGCGTCCGCCTCGCGCGACGCGTCGATGCAAGTCGCCAAGACATCGATCATTCGCACGATGCCGATCCATGATCGACCGACCCGAAGCATGGCACTTTACGGTGGCGGTTCGCAAGTCTTGACCTGCGACGACCAACGCATCGTGATGACCAACACATCCAACGGTGCCGAAGTCCGTCCGTACCGGATCGTAGAGCAGGACGATCAAAATACCGCGGTAGAACCGGCGAAACCAGTAGCTTATCGCGAGATCAAACCGACTGCTGTTGCAGTCCGATCGGATAACCAACGCGTCGCCGCAGGGACCGAGTTGGGCGAAGTCTTTGTGTGGAACGTCAATAATGGCGAAGCACCCCTGCTGACTTTGGATGTCGAGTCCGCAGTCACCGCACTGACTTATAGCCCCGACAACCAAAAGCTGACGGTCGCAACCGAATCGCAATCCGTTTTCGTCTTCGGCCCTTCCGTTCCGGGCGTACAGCCACAAATTGAATTGACGCCGCATCAAACATTCAAGACCGATGGCGTGGTAACGGATTTAGCTTTCGCCGCCGACAATCAATCGGTGTTCGTATCGTTGACGAATGGTCGAATTGAACAATGGAACTACGCAGGAATCGCACAGCGCCGGCAAATGAACCACGGCGGACCCGTTTATGGAGTCGCGATCACCAACGATGGCAAGCTCGCGGTATCGTGCAGCACCGATCAAACCGTCCGCGTCTGGGACACGACAACAGGCCAACAAAAAGCGCAAATGGGTGGCCACGTTGGTGCCGTTCTCGCGATTGCGATCAGCGCCGACGAAACATTCGCGGTCACCTCAGGTGCCGACGGCACAATCCGGCTGTGGGATATCGTCGGCGGTCGACAGTTGAAACAACTCACCAGGTTCGACGACAATATGTACTCGGTCGACATTCACCCCAATGGTCACTTGGTTGCCGCAGCGGGGGCAGACCAACAAATTCACTTGCTGGACATGACCACCGGCGAAGAAAAACAAACGCTGGAAGGTCACTCTGACTACATCCACTGCGTACGGTTCGACGCCTCCGGCGATCGGCTATTGTCGTACGGCTACGCTGGTCATTTAAAGATATGGAATATGTCAGACGGAAAACTGTCGCACGAATCACGGATTGGCAGAGTAGGCAACTACGCGCAGTTTTCGCATGACGGCAGACAAATCATGCTTTCCAATGGTGACGGAACGGCGCGCGTCATCCCAACGCCTTGAAAAGAAATATCAGTAGTCATCGCACAAGAGAATTCCCACTCCCTCTGTACACTAACGACCCATCCCACAGTCATTGACTGCCCTCCAAAACAGTCCCACCTATGAACGAGTTGCCACACGTGTCATTTCTGACGCATCGGTTGTTCGGCCCTCTGCGACTTGCAGTTCTCTGCATTGCAGCGTGCGTGTTACTGCCGGCTGTCGTCGCGAGCGCCGTCGACTTTCCGGGTTTAGGGCCACGCGGTGATTTGGTCCGTCTGGAAATCGAACAAGCAGGCCAGAACGAATTGGTTGGCCGCAACGCTCGCAAACAGTTGCTCGTCACAGGCGTTTACTCAAGCGACCAACGACATGACTTGAGTCACGACGTCACCTATACCGTCGATCAACCTCAAATCCTTCGTGTCGAAAAAGACGGATTGGTGATTCCTGCAACCGATGGCAAGGCAACCATCACGGCAAAGGAACCATCGGGCAAAACGGTGTCGATCGATGTCATGGTGTCGAGCTGCGGCAAAGAATTGCCCGTTAATTTTAAGAACGAAATCGTGCCGATCTTTACCAAACTCGGCTGCAACGCCGGCGGTTGTCATGGCAAGTCGGATGGGCAAAACGGCTTTCGACTTTCACTGCTGGGGTTTTATCCCGATGACGATTATGAATTCCTCGTCCACGAAGATCGCGGGCGCCGTATCTTTTTAAGTGACCCAGAATTCAGTCTGATCGTCCAGAAACCCGCGAACGTCCTTCCACACGGTGGCGGCAAGCGGCTCGATCGCGATTCGTACGAATATCAGTTGCTGACTCGTTGGATCGGTCAAGGAACACCGTACGGCAACGAAGAAGATCCGACGATTGAACGGATCGAAGTCGTACCGCCGGTGCGCGAGATGAACTTCGGTGCCAGCCAGCAACTTTCTGTCCTCGCCCATTACTCCGATGGTACAGCGCGAGATGTCACACGGTTGGCGTCGTACGAACCCAACCACGAAGAAATGGCGTCATGTGATCACAACGGTCGCATCACAATGCGAGACGTGCCGGGCGAAGTCGCAATCATGGTTCGCTTCGCCGGACAAGTCTCCGTCTTTCGATCGATATTGCCACAAGGATTACCGGTCGAAAAAACGCCGCCCGAGAAGAACTTTATCGATCAATTGGCCTTTGCGAAACTGAAGCAGCTTGGCATTCCGCCATCGGATTTGTGCGATGACACGACGTTCATTCGCCGCGTCACCGTCGACATCGCTGGCCGCTTGCCAACGATCAACGAAACGAATCAGTTTGTCGCGGACACGAATCCTGATAAACGCGACAACCTTGTTGATCGCTTGGTCGACTCGTCTGGATACGCCGACTACTTCGCCAATAAATGGTCGAACGTGTTACGCAATAAGCGCCGCAACAACAACGACCTTCCCTACACCTATCGCTTTCACGCGTGGATACGTAGAGCGCTTCGCGAGAACATGCCGTACGATCAATTCGTGCGCAGCGTGTTGACGGCGACGGGCGAAGCGGAAAGCCATCCACCTGTCGCCTGGTACCGCGAGGTCCGCACGTCGACAGCGCAGATGGAAGACACCGCACAGTTATTCCTCGGCATGCGATTGGCCTGTGCAAAGTGTCACCATCACCCGTTTGAACGTTGGAGCCAACAGGATTACTACGGCTTCGAGGCGTTCTTCACGCAAACGGCGATGAAGAACAGCAAATACAATCGCCAAACTAATATTCCCGACATGGTGTATGTAAAAGCGGTCGCGCCCAAATCACGCAATCCGCGCAGCGGGTTGGACGTACCGCCGACGCCGCTCGGCGGCGAACCATTGGAAGTTCCGACGTACAAAGACGCACGGCATCAATTGGTTGACTGGATGGCTGAACCCGGCAATCCATTCTTTGCCAGGGCGCTCGTAAATCGCTATTGGAAACATTTTTTCGGCAAAGGCATCGTTGATCCGGAGGACGATTTGCGGGTCACCAACCCGCCGTCGAATCCTGAGTTGCTCGACGCGCTTGCGAAAAACTTTGTCGATCAAAAGTTCGACTTGAAGCATCTGGTCCGCACGATCTGCAAATCCAACGTCTATCAGCTCAGCAGCGATCCGACCGAGCTGAACATTAACGACAAGCAGAACTTTTCCAGGTTCTATCCGCGGCGTTTTCCAGCCGAAGTTCTAAACGATGCGGTGAATTCGGTCGCGATCTCGACGACGAATTTTGGTGGTATCCCGCAAGGAACAACGGCGGTGCAGCTTCCCGACAATGGTTTCAACAGTTACTTCCTGGATGTGTTTGGAAAGCCGGAAGCGGAAAGTGCATGTGAGTGCGAACGGTCGGTCGAAGCCAACTTGTCGCAATCGTTGCACCTGTTGAACTCATCCGATATGCAAAACCGATTGCAGCGGGGCGGCGGCCGATCACAACGGTTGGCACGAGACACCGAGCGTAGCGAGGAAGACAAAATTCGTGAACTCTATCTGGCAGCGTTCAGCCGTGAACCAACTGCCGAAGAACGATCGTTCGTGATTGAAAAGATCACTTCTTACACCAATAAACAGCATGCATGGGAAGACGTCATGTGGGCGATCTTCAATGCCAAAGAGTTTCAGTTCGTAAGATGAGTCGAACGATGAGGCGGAAACATCAGGCACGCTCCCTCGGGCAGGGCTATCCATACGATCCTTCACCCTCCCAGAGGGCCCAGAGGGAGGGTGAAATCAGGGCTCCTCTCCTGACTCTTCTCTGCATCCTGTTTCTAACCCCAACCGCCAACGCACAACTTCCCACCGCGCAACTCTCATCCGTCTTCCCTGCCGGTGCCGCGCCGAAATCAACGATAGAAGTTACCATCGCTGGCACCAACCTCGATGACACCGACAAGTTGCTGTTCACGCACGAAGGATTCAAAGCGGTTCGCAAAATGTCCGAACCGACTCCCTTCGATGAAAGCCCGCAGCCGGTTGAAAACATGTTTGAGTTGTCGCTAGCCGAAAATGTGCCGCCAGGACGCTACGAAGTTCGCGCACACGGAAAATACGGGCTATCCAATCCGCGCACCTTCGTTGTCGGCACAAACCCAGAGTTCGTAGAAGTCGAGCCCAACGGTGGAAACGAACTGCCACAGTGGACCGAAGTCGATGACGGCAACGGTGGCAAAAGGAAAGAGAATCCGGCAACGGAATTGACGTTGCCTGCCACCGTGAACGGGCAATCGGGAAGCGGCGCGGATGTCGATTGGTATCGTTTTCGCGGATCAGCTGGCCAACGCATCTTGATGGATGGTTACGCCAAACGAATTGACTCGCAAATGGATTTGGTCATCACACTGTTTGCTGCCGGCGGTCGGATCATCGGCGAATCACGCACCGGTGCTTGCGGAGACCCGCTGATTGACGCAACATTGCTGACCGACGGAGAATATTTCATACGAGTCAACGATGCGCTCTATCGCAACGGCGCCGGCTATCACTATCGAATCAACGTCGGATCGCAACCGCACCTCGACTTTATCTTTCCACCCGCCGGTTTGCCTGGGTCCAACGACGAGTACACCGTTTACGGCTGCAACTTGCCGGGCGGTAGCAAGAGCGAGTTAAGCGTTGATGGAAACGTGCTGGAGTCCGCCAAAGTGCGTATCGCAATCCCTGGTGATGTTGGCGATAAACTCCGGTTCGCGTCACTACTTGGTCCCCATCAAGGCGGACTTGATGGGATCGAGTATCGCATGCAAAACGGCGACACAGAATCGAATCCACTATTGCTGTCCGTCGCCACCGCACCGGTCGTTCGTGAGCAACCATACAACGACAAACCTGATTCGGCCCAGAAACTGACGCTGCCCTGTGAAGTTGCGGGACAGTTTTATCCACAGCGCGATGTCGACTGGTATTCGTTTGAAGCGAAGGAGGGCGAGCAATGGGCCTTCGATCTAACTTCGCAGCGACTGGGAGTTGCCACCGACCCCTCGTTGTTAATCCAGCGCGTGACCGTCGACGACAAGGGCGAGCAAAATGTCAGCGACGTTCAATTCATCGACGATGTTCAAGAGCAGAATTTCAACAACAGATCGGGGCGCCACGAGTTTGACTATCGTACGACCGATCCGTATTACCTGTTCACGGCACCGGGCGACGGGTCTTATCGAGTTCTCGTCCGCGACGGGCACAGCAGCGTGAAAAGCGATCCGCGATTGGTCTACCGATTGGCGATTCGCAAACCAGCGGGCGATTTCCGTATCGTCGCTGTTCCCGGCATTTCATCGGGATCACTGCTGCTGCGCCGCGGCGGTCGCCAAGTTGTCCGAATCTTTGTGTTTCGTCGCGACGGATACGATGGCGAGATCCGTGTTGCGTGTAGTGGTTTGCCGGATGGTGTCACGTCCGAAGAGATTACGATCGGACCTGCAAACACAATGGGAACGCTAATTCTGACCACGGCTGCCGACGCGCCGCCGACGACCCGCAATCTTGCTGTGACAGCGAAAGCAACCGTTGACGGAAAAGAAGTCACGCGAACGGCTCGCTATGGTGCGGCGCTGGAGTCTTTTCAATTTGCACAGCCCAATGCCAACATCGCCAGCGTTCGTTCCCGACTTGTTGACGGGATTCAACTTTGCGTGACAGATTACGATCCCGCGCCGGTGATGTTGACGATCGGCGAAGGCAAGCCGCTGGAAACTTCACGCGGCGGCAAGATCAAGATCCCCTACCAGGTCAAGAAAGTCGAAGGTGCGACCGGAAACATCAACGGCTTCGCGATTGACTTTCCACCGCAGACCAGTGTTGGCCAGGTCAACATTGGCGGTAACGAAAAGGGCGAGTTTGAAATGCAATTTCAAGCCGGAGCGAAACCGGGGACTTACACGTTTTATCTGGCCGGATTCAATCAAGGTTTCAGCTACAAACGCAATCCGG
>JAHELS010000250.1 GCA_024644085.1 Rhodopirellula sp. | reverse complement strand
CAGCATGTTTTGCCGCTTTTGATCATCCGCAACTGGAGAGTTGTTGACGACTCAAGCGCGCAGCTGGTAATGGAACACGAGTTGTTCCGTCACGTGGAGACCGAGGTATTCGTCCAGCGCGACGATCTGCATTCAGCGACACTGCTTCTTGCCGATATCATGTTGGCGTTCGCCGGCCGAGAAATGCTTCATGAAGAACATACCGAGACGTGCTTAACGCAGATCGGAAAACTGAGCGAGCTGAGGCGGAATCAAGGCACCTATACTCACCATTATCCGATCTGTTTCCGCCGTGTCTTGGTGGATGAGACTTTGGTTTCGATGGCTTGTTCAGGAACCCGCGGTGACGAGGACTGGTATGCGATCAGCATGATCAGTTATCAGTGGCCGACCGATCGAGATGGATTTTTCGCGTTTGCTGAATTCGTGGCCCATTCATTCGCCAGTTTGTTTCACACGCGGTGCCACTGGGGGAAGCACAATCCGCTCGACCCGTCGACGATTGAGAATTCCTATCCGGCGATGGTTGAGTTCGACAGCATTGTTCGGCGTTTTGATTCCACGGGAGCTTTCAAAAACGATTGGTTTCGAGAATTGTTCCAGCTGGAGTCGGAATCTGAAAAAGGGCTCACAGACCGATAATGCAAAGCACGCAAAGGTCGCTTGCGGCGATTGAATTCGTCATGGTTCGTTGTCGGCTGGCCGGGGGAATTCGTCGCGATATTCAAAACTGGGTTGAGCTTTGTAGAGGAATCGGAATTTCCCATTTTGCAGCTCGTAGATGCTCGTCCACATGGTGAGGTTCTCCACCGCCATGCTGCGCGTGACTTCGATCGCGTCGGTCTCATTTATTACGCCCGGTACACCGTCGGCATTCTCCGATCCCATCTGATAGCGAGGGCAGTCAAGATCCTTCTCTTGCTCGCTCCTGTTCCAAACGACATCGTTCGTGCAAACCTGCCATGGATCCGATGACGAGGTCACGCGAACTTCACCATCGATGAACTCCACGATTCGTGATTCTCCGGATGCATCGGCCAACATGAAATGGATCGGTGTATAGGGAAAGCAAACCTGGAACTCCTCAACGATCCTGATCGCATCTTCGGTCGTCTTCGCATAATCGAGAATGATCCGCATCAGCGTCGGAAAGATAATCTCCGGTTCTCCGTCATCCCGGGGTGCATCGGCTTGCTCGACGGTCATTTCTGAGATCGCGACACCATGACGATTCATTCCATCCATTACGTAGTACGGAGCAAATAACAAAGGAAGTCGTTCGCGAAGGTTGGTTTGATCCAGGTCTGACCGGTCCAGGTTCAAATAGTGCAGGTCGATCACCGCGATAGACGCGAGACCGACATCATCGTGAACGCGTAGGATGAGGCAAGCGTCGTGAGGCCAGTCGAAATTTCGACCGAAGTAAACTGAGCCCTCTTTCGATCGAAGGGTAACAGTCGAGCAGTGATTCATCTCGGTATCCACGGAATTGATTTCCGGCGGCACAAAAGCCCGCTTACGCCGCTTCGCAATCGATGCAAGTGGTTCCGAGAAAAATGTCCCGATGAACGAGTCCTCGATTTCGCGAGGGTCCATTCCATTGCGGCGAATTTCTTCGATGTTGTAGTCACAGTAGTAGTCCATGACGTAGGCATTGGTATTCGGGACGCGGCGCAGCGAAAGAAGTGTCCGAATAGGATTGCGAATCGAAAACGCCAGGATGGCAAACGCGGTAAGCGTCACCACTACCGCCCACTTGATCCGTTTCCTCCAACGCCGCGGTCGCGCTGTCACGGCAATCTCGTTGCGATCCGAGAGTTCGGACATGCAGCGGTCCTTCATTCAATGTCTAAAGAAAATCGACGGGCGTTTAATCTAACCGGTCTTGCGCACTCGACGCTCTAATCCAAGAAGCGTGAACCGGAAAACCCACCATCACGTCAATTCCTTATTCTGATTCGCTTCCTGATGCTGCACAATGCACAATCCGAACGGCCGGCGCTACCGCCGGGGGCAAGCCTTTTAGTTCGTTTCTACTTAGGGCAGCCGCTTCGAATCTTTCGCGTTCTTGTGATGCGGTGCCTGACGGCGATCCCTTTCGATCACCTCGCGATCAAAGACTTCGCCAGGTCGGGCCGGTTCATGAGCTTCCTGCGCGTGCGCGACCAAATGATTCAAAATATCAGGGTGATCGGCGGCGATGTCATGCTTCTCTTCGATATCCATTGAGAGGTCATAGAGTTCCCAACTGCCCGTTCTCCCCTTGTAGGCTTTCCATTTCTTCTGCCGCACAGCTGTCTGATTCCCGTATTCCCAGTAGAGGTGCGAATGCGTCTGCTGAGGGGGCTTGTCGAGCAGCGTCGGCAGGAACGACAGCCCATCCGTTCTGGGACTCGTCGCGTGTGTCAATTCCGCCAAAGTGGGCATGACGTCCTGGTAGCAAAGCACGTGATCCGAGACTGCACCACCTTTGATCCTGCCCGGCCATCGGACCAGATACGGGACTTTCAGACCGCCTTCGTAAAGTGAGCCTTTGCCCGCTCGGAAGCGCTCGCCCGTCTTTGGGTTCAGGTTCGGGGCAAAGAATCCGTGAGGGCGGTCTTCGGTCTTGAAGTAGTCCTGCCCACCGTTATCACCGCAGACGAAGAAGATTGTGTTGTCGTCGATCTTCAACGTTTTCAAGAGAGCGAGTATCTCGCCGATTTGACGATCCACCATGTGCATGAAAGCGGCGTACACCCTGGCATCTCGATCCGTCTGCTGTCCTGCGGTCCAGGGTTTGTCTTTGAATAACTGCCAGGAAGGATCGTCTTCGTCGATGCCCCACAGGCCGTGCGGCGGAGTCCACGGCAAATAGCAAAAGAAGGGTTGGTCCTTGTTGTCGCGAATGAAGCGGAGCGATTGATTAAAAATCTCAATCTGGGCGTGTGTTTCTCCTTCGTAGAAACTTTCGCCCTTGTTCCCTTTCAGCGGGACCTCGCGGCTGTTGTGAATCAGATACTGCGGATAAAAAGTGTGTGCGTGGACCTGGTCGTAGAAACCGAAGAATTCGTCGAAACCATGCTTCTCCGGCACACCCGACGTGCCGCGACCGCCGATGCCCCACTTGCCAAATCCTCCGGTTGCATACCCGCGAGTCTTCAACATGGATGCCAGAGTCGGCTCGTCCGCGCGAATGGGTGCGTAGCCGTTGTTAGACCGCATTGAAGTATGACCGGAGTGCAATCCGGTCAGCAGACAACAACGAGTCGGTCCGCACACCGGCGCTCCGGCCAGCGCGTTGGTGAACCGCATCCCTTCGTTTGCAAATTGATCGATAGTGGGAGTGATGAGGTCCGGGTGCCCCATGTGGCCGGACTCGAAGTAGCCCCACTCGTCCAGCATCAAATAGATAATGTTCGGGCGATCGGATGCCTCCAACCTCTCGCCCGCGACCAAGACCAGCGAGAGCAAGAAGAGGCCTGTTCGAAACAGGAATTTCATATCGTGACTCATTTTGGTGAGAGATCTGCCCGGAAGTTCCAAATCACTTGCTCTTCCCATGGCTGCGGGTTTCAAAGTTCATGGCTTCTGCCCGGATTCCACCCCGAAATGGTGCAGCACGTTCATGAGCAGCTTGCTCAGTGATTGGTCGTGATAAACACCCCACGCAGTCGCGATGGAACCAGTGTGGAACACGCGGCCGCCGTCGGGGCGTTCCCAGTAGATGATCTCGGCGATGGTTTGGTCGTCACCGATTCGCGGTTTGTGGCCTTCGGCGTTGTAGTCGATGACCGCGCGCTCGTCGTGGCTGCTGGCGACGGTGACGATCCCTTTGGGTTCGACCAGCCCGTTGATGACCGGGTCCGCGGTCGCCCGCTGCAAGGTCGATAGACGAACGTCGAACTCGTGACCGACCGCGCCCACGTCGTTACTGACGAAGCCGAACGTGTCTCCCTTCTGCAGTCCGAGCTGATGCGGTTGGTTGAACAGGAAATGGTCCGGCCGGTCGACGCGATAGGGTTTGAACGCGCCACCCCAACCAATGCACGTGAGACCGACCACCTTCCATGCGGGGTAACCACAGAAACGCATCAGGCTGCCGCGCCGGAAGTCGTGGCTGTGATAGAGTTCGCCCACTTGTGCGAGGCGGCGCCCGCCGATTCCCGTTCCGAATTTGCGACACTCCATGACTTCGCCGCTATCGTCGAAGCTAACACGCCAGAACATCGTGTTGCCGGACAAGACCACCGCCGCACCGCCGGCTTTAAGGTAGTTTTCGAGACCGTCGTAGGCGCGGGCCGACCAGTATTCGCTATGGCCGTTGACGCAGACCGCCTTGTAACCGTTGAGTACGTCCGGATCGCGATCCAGATCGTGGTCGGTGATGACGTCGTAATCGTAGCCGTGCTTGTCCAGCCAGAGATGAAGAAAACGCTCGCCGCGCAGGAGGTGGCTGTAGGCAAGGTTGATATACGTCTTGTTCGGATCGGCGGCCGGCCAGGGCAGTTGCAATCCAATTTTGTAAGTGGGCTGGCCGTGGCGGTGATCCCGGTAGCCGCTGTAGGTAGCGGCGTCAGGGTGAGTGGTGGGGAGGCCACCGGTGCCCATCTTGACCAGCTCCGGCCCGTGATTAACCGGGAACGGGGACGAGTTATAGGCCAGCCATGTGTTGCTCGACATCAGAACCAGCAGCGGCGCCTTGGGTCGCGATTCGCCGCGACGCACGATGAACGTGGTGAAGTAACGCATCGGCTTACCGTCGACCTCGAAATCAAAACGGCCCGCGTAGACGCCGGATTTGGCGTCGGCGGGGATTTGGAACTGATGACTGACATCCCAGCGCGCGTTGTAGAGTTCGTCCGAGGCCAACCGCAGTCCGTGGCCACGCTTTGAATCTTTCGTCGGATCGTAGGTGGTGTCGTGTCGACCGATAGCCGCGGCGTCGAAGCTTGGACCACCGATCATCCACGTTCCCCGGTTGATGATCCGCCCGTGCCTTCCGTCGACGCCCGCGTCGGCGACTCGCGTGCCGCGTTCTTCGGTGAAGGGCCAACAGGCGAGCACCGCATTGCCTTTCGGGATCGTCAGCCCGCGGTCGGAAACTCGTTGCTTGATCTGATCCATGTCAAGCGCCTGGTCATGCACAGCGACCATCGCGATGTCGCCGTTGTAGAAGTTTCCCGCCACTGAGTTGCTGCCGTAGGCGCCGATCCGGAGTGCCGTTTGCCCGGGCCGAACGATGTCGGTAAAGGGCCACTCGCCCACCGGTTCTGCATCGATGAAGACTCGTTTCATTTTCCCGTCCCAGGTCGCGGCGACGTGATGCCAACGCTGGGCTTCGATCAGCCCCGGCTCGGTTTGGTGCAAAGACGATCGTTCGTGGGCGCCGCCGTCATCGGTCATGAACGCGATTCGGCCATCGTTGATGAACAGCCCGATTCCGCAACGCTCCGGATAATCATGCTGGCTGATCAATCCCTGCCAGCCGGTGAGACTGAAGGGGCGGATCCAGCCTTCGAGGGTCAGTTGCGTCAACCGCCTTTCGTCGGGCAGGCCGCCCGCAACATGCACGTAAGACCCCGGATGGATCGGCTGCGTCTTCGGCTCACGGGCGCGAAACGTCTTCAGCACCGGGTCTTCGTCGCGGTTCTCCGGATCGGGCCCGAGTTTTACAACCGACAAGTCATACGGCACGGTGCTGCTGATGCGGAATTCAATTTCGTCGCCCGCGGCGATGCTCTTCTGTGCATAGGCATGCAAGCCGGGCAAGGTGATTGCGTGATGAGGTGGGATCTCTTGATTGACCAGATTCGTTTCTGCAGGACCAGCCTCAGCCGGTGCCTTCGACTCTTTCAAAAAAGCCACAAGGTCCGCGATTTCTTCTGGTTTCAAGAGGCGGTCAAGCTCGGGCATCAAGGAGACGTTCGAGTATCTGGCCTCTTCGATTTCTCGAATGGGAACCGGTTGTAGAACTCCCGCCGCTGACGCAAGAAAAACCTTGTCGACTGTCTCTTTGACAAGCAGTCCGGAAACGGCCCTGCCGTCTTCGGTCAGGACGTTCACAACTTCGTGGTAACGAGCAATGGATGCGCTGGGAAAGACGATCGCCTCCAGCAGGTCGCGCTCACTGCGAATAGCGCCGATGCTGGTCAAATCCGGGCCTAAGCTAGCCCCCTGCTCACCTTTGATATGACACGTGATGCACTTTGATTTGTCTTCATTGCTGAACAGTCTTGCTCCGCGCTGGGCATTCCCGTTGGGCAAGTAGGCGGCAAGCTCATCGAGGCGTCGTTTTTGACGGGCGAGCGATTCGGGATCCGGGGCTGCGACATCCGCCAGTTGGATTTCGGGAAAGACATGCGGTGCAACGTATCGCTGATCGATTTCCTCCATGAGACGAACCTGCTTTGCAAGCGGATGGTCCGCAGGAAGGCTCCGACTATCCCCAATCTCATAGAGCGCATAAATGATGGCATGCCTCAAAAAGCGATCCATCTTGTCAGAATGCGTTTCCATCAGAGGTTTCACGGCGGCACGGTCGCCGATTCTGCCGAGAGCCATGGCTGCGAGTCGACGATGCCGCGCGTCATCGACGGCGAGCAGTTCGATCAGCGGCTTCACCGCGCCCGCGTCGCGCCACAGTCCCACGCTGTGAATCGCTGCAGCGCGAACGTCAGGGCTTGCATCGCTCAGGAATTCTCGAACCGCTTTTCGTGCCGCCTGATCTTCGATTCGATGCAGCGACCAGACGGCCGGGACGCGAGCTCTGGCCGAGCGCAGATCATCGATGTTGTTCTCACTGGCCAGTGCCTCGATGGCACGTTTGACCACTGCGGGCCGATCATCCGACAGCCAATCGACTTGAGGCTGACTCCAATCCAGCTCAAGGCCGCGGGGATCTTTCAGCGGGAGCGAATTCTTTCTCTGAATCCGATAGATCGCACCCAGAATGTCGGGCTTGGCGACTTTTGAAGTTGGACAACAGATCATGTACCAGCTTCCCGTATCCGCAACGAGCAGGCTGCCATCAGCATCTTCGATCACATCGGTAGGATGAAAGTCAGTTTGATCGCTTTCGAGAAGGGCGCTCGTCTCTGCGGAGTAGGACGAGCCGACGCTGGACAGCCGGTGCCTCGATACGCGCCGCGTGTTGAATTCGGTGCAGAGCAAATCGCCTCTTAAACCCAGTGCCTGACTACTCGCCATCACGATGCCCGAAGGCGCAGCAGGCCCCAACTGCGCGAGTATCGGCAGCAAGCCTCCTGTATTGGGATGCTGAGCGAGCACGCGGTCATGTTGCTTGCCGTACATCCCTCCGTAAACGGCATGCAGAATCCCGTCGCGCCTTCCGGGCCGGGAAAGGTCAAAAAACGTGCCGCTGAGAAAACGCTCGCCGGATTCACTGAATGCCAGTCCAACTGGATTGTTCATCCCGCCGGTGATGACCATTTCCAGTTGGCTGCCATCGGGCTTGGCGCGATAGATGTGCGCGGCGCTTGTGGTCAGCGTCCCCCTATTGCTCAGCTGGTGGGTTTGCTGCGCGAATGCTCCCTTGGTCCAGTAGAAGAAACCGTCCGGTCCGAGATAGGGACCGTGCATGTCGTTGCCACAGTGTTCGATGGAACCGCCGTCGAACCATACGGAGCGCTCGTCCGCCAAATGGTCACCGCTGGTATCGCGAAGTTTCCAGATGTGCGGCGGCGCCCCGACGTAGATTGCGCCGTCATGGACGAGAATGCCTTCCGGAAACGGCAGTTCCTCGGCAAACACGGTCGACTCATCAAAAACCCCGTCTCCGTCGCGGTCGACCAGTCGTAACACCCGGTGTTGCGGATCCTTGAGTTGCACCGGCGCGCTGTCCGTGTTGCCTGAGCTGTCCGTGACGTAGAGAACGCCATGCTCGTCGAAGCACATGTGAATGGGCCTCTGCACCAGCGGCGCCGCAGCAACCCGCTGCAGTTCATATCCCTCAGGAATCGTGAACGTGTGCGGAGGAAACGAGACGTTATCGGCACCGTCCGCAACCCCAAAGAAACAAAGAACGGCAAGGATGGCGAACAGGAATTGGCTCTGATTCTTCTCAGACATGAAATGCATTGCTGTTTGATTGGTTGAGAGAAATGAACCGCAAAGAACACTGGAATGCTGAAAAAAGGACGGGAAGGAATGCCATTGAGCCGGTCACGTTCATGGGTCCGTCACTTCTTTGTAGCGTAGTTCTATTCGGCAGTTGAAACCAGCAGCGAAAAACGGGCTGCCATCAACTCCAGCAGGTCTTCGCTCACG
>JAHELS010000249.1 GCA_024644085.1 Rhodopirellula sp. | reverse complement strand
GCGTCAACATCCACTCCGAGATACCGGGCCGCAAAATCATGTCAACATTGTCCTGATCCGCGATCACCATCTCGGTCGGGTCAAGTTCGAGTCGCAATAAAGGTTCATCACCGCTTGCTTGCGGCTCGATGCGCTCGGGGACGACCTCAACCGGAACACGCGGCGGTTCGGTGGCGGCGGGCAGGTAAGACGCCTGGCCCGAGTATTCTTCAACACTCATCAGACGAATCAATTCCTCGTCGATGACGCGACTGGTTGGCGGCGCGGCACCACTCCACAGAAACGCATTGGTCTGCAAAAGAAACACCACGAACGTGGGGTCACCCGGCCAATTCGTCCACCGACCATCGAGTCCCGACGAAACCGTCACGACCCGTCCGCGGCCGAAGTCATGCTGTGTGACGAACGGTTTTCCGTCGCTCCGTTTCAAGACGGTGCGAACCCTCGGTTGATTGGGGTCGGGCTCGGCATTGATCGGAGGAGTCTCAAGATCCCACGTCCGCGATACACCCACCAGCGAAAAGGCTGCGTCGCCCGCCTTGCGCAGCGGCGCGAGCAGCATTGATTCTTCGGCAAATTGCACATCCGACGCGCCGGGATCATCCGACGGATCAAGCGCGACGGCTTTGGACAGCGCACGCGGCAACAGGAATCGATCCTGGGCCAACAACGCACGGTTGTAGCTTTCGCGATTGACCCTCGAGCCGAGGAACCATGCCACGCCGCCGCCACGTTGGACGTATTGAGACAGTGCATCAGCCGCGTTTTCACCGATTTCCGGAATGTCGATCAGGTAGAGCGCGCGATACGCAGAGAGCGTCTCGAGTGTCGCCGATCGTAAAAAGGATGGAGGCTGGACATCAGGTACGGCGCCGATACGCACCTGGCTCCCCGGATTCAGAACCGAGGCAACATGGTAGGCCCCGCGCGCGTCGGGATCACTATCGATCACCAGCACCTTTTCAACGTCCGACAACGGCAACGTACACGACCGTACGTTGTCGATCTGTAATGCGTCATCCGGCAACGAGACCTCGATAGCGTGTGTCCCTTTCTGAGTCACGAAGACCTGGAACGTTTTGGTGACTTCACTTACCGGCGGTATCGACTCGATGATCATCGTCGGCAACGCCTCCACATCGCCGCTGAATTGCAGAGTCGGATCGGCCAGCTGGATTTCATCCGAGTACCGGATCACACGACTGGAAACGGCGACGTTCTTCGCAGCGGTTGCCGAGTAATTGTGCACAGTGATGCTGACGACGACGGGAACACCCGCGACCCAGACATCCGGGGCGGGGGAGACATCGGTGATGCCCAGGTTTGGCGAAGGCTGCGCCGCGCAATCGATCATCCGAATCGCGACGTCGCCGCTGAGTGTTCGCATCGCCTCGGCCAATCGTTCGGCCGACCCCCAGTCGCGTTGCCGAAAATCGCTGGCGACGTACAAATACTTGGCATCGGCCGGCGTCGAGTTCATCAACTCAGTCGCCAAATCAATCGCGGGAACAAGGTCTGTGCGAATGGGTGACGCGCGCGAAGCCATCACGCGGTTAATCAACCGAGCATCGGATGTGATCGTTTGCGCCGACAGGTCGGCCGACGCGTCTCCGGATTCGCTGCCACCGCGCACGGCCATCGCGGCCCGGCTCGCCCGCATCACAGTCAATTGATGGTTGCCGTCGCTGGTCGCCAGACGCCGCGTCAAACCCTGGAGAGCTTGCAGCGAGCGTCCGTAGGCTGTCAATGATCGCGGCCCTGCGGATGAACCTTCGGCGCCGTCATCGATGATCATCGGCCGGATGTTCGGGCCGATGCTTTGGTCGCCCATCGAGTAGCTGTCATCAAGAATCACAACGTGGTGAGTCGTCTGGCCGCCGAGCATCCCCAACATTTGGCCGCCGCCGGTCCAACCGCACAGCAGCGCGATCAGCAATGCCGCCACCGCCAATCGGGAGAGCAACAGCAGCAGTTGGCGCAATCGAATCCACTTTTTCTGCTTGCGGTAGCTTGCAAGCAGGAAATCCATGGCCGCCCAAGGCTGGCGCCGGTGCCGAAGCATGTTGATCAGGTGGACCAACAACGGCACAGCGACAAACAAAAAGCCGATCGTCAATGCGGGATAAAGAAACAAAGGATCAGGTTTTCAGATGTAACCGGGGAACGCGGACAGGAACAATCAACGAAGAAGAACGATTGCAGTCAGACCTTCAAGTTCGGGAGAGATTGCCGGGTTGCAAGGAATTTTGCCAACACGGCATCGAGCGGCTCGCTGGTGCGAACCTGCATGTAATCGATCGACAACCGGCCGCACGCTTTGCGGGTCCGCTCGAGAAACTCGTGCAGGGCGTCGAGGTAACCTTCGCGCAGTGCGCGGGGGTTGCAATTAAGAAAATCATCCGTCTCGAGCCCCTCGAACCGCGTCGCCCCGTTGAATTCGAAATCGAGTTCGTCGTCGTGCAGGATGTGGAACAGCGCGACGTCGTGGCCACGTTGGCGGAGCACGCGTAACCCTTCGAGCAGTTGGTCGACACCGAGCAGATCGGAGATGATTACAACCAACCCGCGCTTCGGGATTCCCTGGGCAATTTCGCGGGCGACCCTGGGCAGATCGGTTCGGCCATCGGCGCCGACGCTGTCGAGCATGGAAAGAATCCGCGTCAATTGTTGCTGGTTGCTCTTGGCCGGGACGCTGGCCCGTACTGCGGTGTCGAAGGTAAACAACCCGGTGGCATCTTTTTGCCTCAGCGCCAAGTATGCCAGCGAGGCCGCGATCGATGCCGAGTAATCGAACTTATTCGATTCGCCATTTCCGTACGCCATGCTGCCGCTGCGGTCGACCATCAATGTCAACCGAAGATTGGTTTCCTCTTCGTACTGCTTGATGTGCAAGCGGTCCTGGCGCGCGTAGACCTTCCAATCGATGTGACGAATTTCGTCGCCCCGGGTGTACTGACGATGCTGCAGGAATTCGATCGACTGTCCGAAATAGGGACTGCGATGCATGCCTGACAGAAAGCCTTCGACCACCCGACGCGCCGTCAATTCCAATCGACGGATTCGAGTCGTGACCTCAGGACGCAAATATCTTTTGGAATCTGGCATCGCGTGAAAGCTCATCCTCGGTCGTTGGCGTTGCCGCGACAATGCGTTGAATCACATCGTCGCTCGTTACTCCGTCACTCTCAGCCGCAAAGTTGACCACCATACGATGTCTCAACACGGGCTTGGCAAGCGTTTGAATGTCTTCGACTTGCACGTGGAACCGTCCCTGCAATAAAGCGCGCGCCTTTCCACCGAGTATCAGAAACTGTACGGCACGCGGTCCGGCACCCCATCCGACAAGGTCGTCGACAAAATCGGGGACACCGTCGTTTCCAACCCGCGTCTGTCGTACCAGCGACAACACATAGCGAACCACGTGATCGCTGACCGGTACCTGGCGGACGAGCTGTTGCAGGCGCAGGATCTCGTCGGCACCCAGCACCGAATCGACTTGCTCCACCTGTGTCCCGGTGGTTCGCCTCGCGACCTCGAACTCCTCGTCAAAGCTCGGATACTCGACGAAGATTTTGAACATGAAACGGTCCTGCTGCGCCTCGGGCAACGGGTACGTTCCCTCCTGTTCGATCGGATTCTGTGTGGCGAGCACAAAGAAAGGGTCGGACAGTTCGTGGCGATTGCGGCCAACGGTGACTTGCCGCTCCTGCATCGCTTCGAGCAAGGCGGCCTGAGTCTTGGGAGGCGTACGATTGATCTCGTCGGCGAGGATCACGTTCGCGAACAACGGTCCCTGCATGAACCGAAAGTCGCGGTGTCCGGTCGAACGGTCCTCTTCGATGATCTCGGTTCCCGTGACGTCGGCCGGCATCAGGTCGGGAGTGAATTGAATCCGGCTGAACGATAGATCGAGCGTCTTGGCGAGCGTGCTGATCATCAACGTCTTGGCCAGCCCCGGGACCCCTTCGAGCATCACGTGGCCGCGGCTGAACAGGCAAATCATGATCTCGTCGATGACATCTTCCTGTCCGACGATGATCTTCCCGAGTTGATCCAGAATCTTCTTGCGGGCATCGTGCAAACGGCTGGCATCCGCTTCGCTGAGCATTTCTCCGCTGGCCGCCTCTGCGGCCGGGGAATCTGGGGACATGCAACATCCTTTTCTGGGTGAGTCTTTGAGGAGATCGAAGCCGCAGAGCTTGCCCAAAGCGCCTCGAATCCGCTCACAGAATAGCAGCAACCAACGTTCTTCGCGCCAGTACTTCGACGGGTCCGCGATCGGCCGGGATCGGCTTTCTACGAGCTCACTACGCGGGATCGCCCGAAAAAAGCCAATCGCTCGGAAAAATCGGGGTCATCGGCCAGATTCAGGCCGCATTCCGCGGTCCCCGGCCGTGCAAACCGCCTCCCCGGGATCGATCTCCCAGACGGTTATTTGAGTGCGCCACAGGTTATTCGAGTGTGCCCCGATGCAACTGAGCACCGAATTCGAGGTCGGGGCTCTGGTCACGGGCGAGATCCTCGGACTTGCCCCCAGGATTCTCGGACTTCGTCGTCGGTTCATGCGAATGCTCGACCTCTTCTTCAGCGATCTCGAGGCTCTCGCGGACCTCCTCGTTGGCGGTCCAGTAAAAGACGGTGCCGACGATCGCCAGCACGACTTTGACGATCTGGAACACCAAAGCAACCAGCGTTCCCGAAGCCCCGGTAGGAATTGCGGGAACCATCACGTACAGCGATTCGATCGCCGCCTCGAATACGCCGACCCCCGCCGGGGTGATCGGTAGCGCTGACGCCAGCAAACCGATCGGCATGATCACGAAGTGGTCGCCCAGCGTCGGCGGAGTCGTGTACAGCCCCCGGGCGATCAGAAAGAGGCTGATCACCAACATTGCATGCACGGTCAGGCTCATCAGGACCGAAGCCGCGAATGCGACCGGATGCGAATGGAACATTCTCAGAGGTGGACCGACTCGCGCGATGATGCCTCCCACGACCGGCCATGTGCTGCCCCACTTGACCAAGCGGTCGACGCTGCGACCACCGAGCACAAGAATCGCGAGGACCACCGTTCCGAGCCCGACCAGAAGGGCCGTGGCGATTTTGATTCGTTCCATGTTGATGATGGAATCGCCCGTGTCGGTGGGATTGGTTACCAGCAGGGCGGCGGCCACCAATAGCAGCAATCCATAAAGCCCCACGCCGCGGTCGACTAACACCGAAGCGACTGCCTCGACCCGTTTTCCGGGACGTCGCCGGGCCAGGAAGATCGCTTTGAACAGGTCACCGCCAACGCTGCCGGCCGACACGAAACTGAGCAAAAATCCGATCGAACCAAGCCGAAACCCCTCGACCATCGTCAGCTCGATCCCCTGGGCCCGGACCAGCAAGCACCATCGGGCGAACGAAATTGCGACGGCGAGCAGTGCGACGACCAGGGCCGCGACCAGCAAGGCGTAATCCTTGGGTTGCTCCGAAAGCAGGCGCCACTGCTCGGGTTCGATCCGCCAGACCAGATAGCCGATAATCGCCGCGGGAATCGCGAATTTGAGGATCGTCAGCAGGGTCTTGGCGGTCGGATGCATGGGCGGCAGGATAGTCGGCAATTTCAACTGCTCCAAGCGCTACGGCCGCCGGAGAAACCCGAATTCGGGGGCCCGCGAAGCCAACCTTGTCAAAATTCGCATAACCCCTTATCCTCGACCCCTCTATCAAAGCGTTCAATTCGCTTTTTAAGGGCGCTGGACACTGCACTTGAAGTCGGAACGATCATGACCATGGACCGCAGCCTCAAGGTGAAAGCCGGGGCAATTCGAACACGCAATGTAATGACCCGGGCCGAGCGGATCGCTCGCCTCCGCGAACTCGACAAATTTGACGAAGACAAGAGCGTCGTCGGAATGCCCAAGGTCCGAGTTGTCAAAGTCTCGTTGAAGAAGAAGAAGAAGGTGAAGAAGGCCGACGAGGAAACCAACGACGCCAAGTAATCACGGTCATTTTCGTGCCACCAACTTGCGGCCGGGCGACGTCAACCTGACGCCTTCCGGCTTTTTTGTTTTATTCCCCTGTTTTTCGTCCACTTCGCGGACTCCAAGTGATGGATAACGAACGTCGCAGCGTCACTTAATCGGTCACTTCCGCGTGCGATGGATTGGTCCGCCACGTGTCTCTCCGAGTAGACTACCGGTATGTCAGAATCTGTTTGCGATCCGCAACCGACGTCCGAGTCGGATCTGTTGCCCGGCGATTCGCCTGAGGCTACTTCACCCGAGTCATCCAGTGAGAGCTCAGCGCTGGACTCGCTCGACCCGCAACGGTTGCCGCATCCCGATGCGACACAGCCGTTCAAGATCCTCTGGCAGTACACGATCGTTCTAGCCGTGGTGCACTTGATCGCGCTGTACGCATTTGTGCCGTGGTTCTTCACCTGGTCGGGCCTCGTGCTTGCGATTCTGGGTCATTTTGTTTTTGGAATGATGGGGATCACGATCGGGTATCACCGATTGCTGACGCATCGAGGATTCACCTGCCCAAAATGGCTCGAACATTCGCTGGCCATTCTCGGCATCTGCAACCTGCAAGACAGTCCTGCGCGGTGGGTCGCGATTCACCGAATGCATCATCAACACAGCGATCATCAACCCGATCCCCACTCACCGCTGGTCAGTTTTCTGTGGTCGCACATGGGTTGGGTGATTTTCCGGCACCGCGACCTGGACCGCACAAGCCATTACGAGAAGTATGTTCGCGACCTGCTCCGCGATCCGTTCTATCTGAAATTGGAGCGGCGACAGGGTTGGTTTTTCGTCTTCGTTGGCCACGCCATTTTGATCACGGCGGCCGGCGGCGCGGTGGGTTATCTGGTCAGCGGCGGATTGATGGGTGAGGCGTTACGTTACGCGGCCAGCTGGGCGGTATGGGCGGTTGCGGTGCGAACGGTATTCGTGCTGCACGGAACCTGGACCGTCAATTCGCTGTCGCACGTCTTTGGCTATCGGAATTACGAAACGCGCGAGCACAGCACCAACAACTGGTTGGTCGCCTTGATTGCCCATGGCGAAGGCTGGCACAACAATCACCACGCCGAACCGCGAGCCGCCGCGCACGGTCACCGCTGGTGGGAATTCGACATGTCGTGGAGAGTGATCCAGATCATGGAAAAGCTGGGCCTGGCAAAAGATGTCGTCCGCCCCAAGTCAATGCGAATCGATCCAAGCAAGTAACCAACGTGGCCCCGCGACGCCGTTCGCGAGGGAAGCAATCCAGTGGCCCCGCGACGCCGTTCGCGCGGGATCCGCAGTTTCACCCCCCCACGGTCGCGACCGAACCGCCGCGGGCGGTATCGTCTGGTCACAACTGCAAGAGAAGAACGCAAATCGTTCGCGAAATTTCTTGTTTCTTGGATACGGAAGTAGTGCTTTTGCAACTGCGTACAAATAAGGTGTATCCGTTTGGCAGGAAGGCCGCACCCAGCTGGTTACTATCGATCTGCCATCATCAACGTCTGATTCTTTGTTCGAAGAGCACAACATGAAACGCCACAACTCGCGTCGATCCCACCGTCTCGGCATTCAGGCTCTCGAACGTCGGAACTTGCTGGCGGGTGATATCGGTCACAACTTTGTCGAGGCCGAAGACGTCAACCTGGATGGATATGTCACTTCGCTGGATGCGTTGAACATCATCAACCGGCTTTCGGACGCAGGCGCAACCGACAGCGACGCGACGCTGTTGGCAGATGTCGATGGCAATGGCAGCCTCACCGCAAGCGACGCACTGCGAGTGATCAATCAGCTTGCCCGCGGCGAGCGCGGTGTGGCCGCACTCGAGGAAGGGATTGATCGACTCGCCAACGCGATCTTGACCGACGGCCTGCCAGACGTTGTGCCCAACGACGTGGCCATGGCTTGGATGGAGCGATTGGAGGAGCGTTTAGCATCGCTGGGTGATCTACCCGTCGGTCCGCCGGAAGGAACGCCGCCATTCGAGACACCACCATTCGGTGATCCACCGCCAGTTGGTGAGACACCGCCAGTCGACACACCGCCAGTTGGTGATCCACCGCCAGTCGATCCACCCCTCGGAGATCTGCCGGTTGAAGATCCGCCGCCTGCTGATCCACCCGAGGAAGTTCCACCTGTCGACGTTCCGCCCGAGGGCGTTCCACCTGTCACACCACCCGATGACGCACGACCTGTTGATGCTCCACCCGTCGATACTCCACCGGTCGACGCACCACCGGTCGACGCACCACCGGTCGACGCACCACCGGTCGACGCACCACCGGTCGACGCACCACCGGTCGACGCACCACCGGTCGAC
>JAHELS010000248.1 GCA_024644085.1 Rhodopirellula sp. | reverse complement strand
CGGTGAAACAAGAGTGGTTTCACAAGAAACTGACCTTGACAAAGAGAATTCGAAAAACGGCCAAACCGCCGATTTCCAAGGAGCGAGATCTAAGTGGCGTCGCGGGCCGCTTTGCCCCGCTTTCGACGGTAAATCAGAGCGCCAATGCCGGCACCGCTGAGCAGAACCAGGCTCGATGGTTCCGGCGTGGAGGCGGAGGACTGAGCACCCTCGGTCACCCAGGCAACCGAGTTCATGAAGAATCGCTGATTATCGATATCCGTTGAGTATTGAGCGCCTGCGAGATCTTCAGATCCAATCATCATGTAACGTCCACCGTTGACTCCGAAAGTTCCGTATAGCCCATCCGAATAAAAGAATGCGTCTGTCGCTCGGTATCTAAATGCAAACGTCCCGGAACTGGCCCCCGTCGATCCGGTCCAATATGTATTACGGGTCGAAGACACGGTATCAACGACGCCAAAGTCCCCGTTGATGATCGGTCCGTTCACAGCACTTGGATCGCCGGTATTCGGATCAACGAGCCCATTTTCGGGGTAGCGATATGCGGGAAGCGTCGAATGACTATGGGGCTGCGGAAATCGTGTCGCGAGCTCTTCGGAAAGATTGATCGGATCGTCTGCCAGCGAATTACCCCAGTGATATGTCATCGAATGGCCAAGCGTGATGAGTCGTCCGCCGTCGTCAACGTAATCTCGAAGCTTTGCGACTTCTCCAGTGGGTCTCGGCGTCGGTGACTGGCCGTCACTGTGCGCAAAAATCACTAACTGCACGTCGTCCAACGAAAGATTGTTCAGGTTCGCGACGCCGGGCAGAAAGTTGAGGCTGTGATCAACGACTCCACCCGTTCCAAAATTCGCGACGTTGGTCAGATCGGTATATGCATCGCCATAGCGACCCGAATCTGAGAATCCACTTTGTCCCTGAGCATCCAGTTCTCGATCGACCACAAGCACATTGACGATGTCGGCCGTCGCTGTGCGCGCAAGAATCGCGCACAGCCCTGCGATGGCTACAAAAATCCGTACCACTGCCATTACCTGGGAGACTCAGCGTGGATATGGTCGGAACTCATTCCGCCCCTAAGCAGCCTCCTGCCTGGAATAGTTCAAACGGCATAATAGACCGAATCGTCTGCGATGCGATAAGAGAGGAAATCTAGCGGGCTTGTAGGGCCCCACTCGGCAGGGTGATCGCGCAGTGCTGAGCCGACGGCGCTAGCCGCGGGCCTCGGATCTGCGATCCAACAGCGAGAGGCCCGCATCCAACGGCGAGAGGCCCGCGGCTAGCGCCGTCGGCTCACACCCCCGCGAACGGCGTCGCGGGACCACTTGAAGATTGCGACTCTCACGCCAGCGGGTTGAAGGTCAGCCCGCTGAGCAGCTTGGGATAGAAGTAGGTGCTCTTTGCCGGCATCCGCTCTTTGTGCAGGCTGATCGCCTCGACATGCTCAAGCTTGGCCGGCATCACCAACGCAGCCAACGTGTAGGGCTCGTCACTGTCGCTCTCGGCCTGGCTTCCCTCGCCGCGCATCCCCTCAACCACTTCGCTGACGTCGTGAACGTAGGTCGGCTTGGGGTGGTCTTTGCACTCCAGAAGATTGTCGATTACCAATCGGTGCAGCAGGCTGACGCCGAGGCCACGCCAGTCATCGCTTTGTTCGCCCGCCAATTCCTTGATTTTCGCATCCGCCGCGTCGGTCGCCTTGCATAGGACCCAGGTATCGTCTTCGACGGCGTAGAGCCCAATCCAACCTTGCTGGTCAGCGGATTCCATGTTCGACCACACGGTACCAGCCGCGTCGATACCGCCGGCGACGACTTCGCAATCAAAGGTTCCCGCCAGCTTGGCGACGATTTCAGAGGAGGAGAATCGGGGCGTGCCTCGGAGCAATCGGTGGGTCGGCAGAACGATCATCCCCGGATCGCTCATCCCGACCAACATCGTCATCACATAATTCGCGGGATGATCCTGGGCGATGCCGCCCGTCTCTTCGATCAACTGCTTTTGATAATTGCAGGCCGTTTCGTAGCGATGATGCCCATCGGCGACGAACATCGGCTTGTCTTCCATCAACGCGCTGACCTTGGCCGCGACTGCTTGGTCGGTCACTGGCCAAAGGATATGTCGAACCCCAAGGTGATCGGTCGCCTCGATCGGCGTGACGCCCTTGGTCGCTTCGTCCAACAGCGAGATGACTTCGTTTTCCGGGTCGGGATACAGCCCGAAAATCTGGCTGTTGTTTTGTCGCGTTGCCGTGGTCAGCTTCAATCGGTCGACCTTCGCCTTGGGATGCGTTTCTTCGTGTGGATAGATATTCCCCTCGCCAAAGGGTTGCAGCCGCACACGCCCCATGAATCCACGACGGTTGATCGTTTTTCCTTCATGATCGAATTGCTGGTGATAGACGTAGTAGGCTGGTTTCTCTTCGAGCTTCAGCACCCCTTCGCTCTTCCACTGCTCGACGAACTTCGCCGCCCGCTGGTACTTTTCGTCTCCCGAATCCCCTGGCTCCGATCGATTGAGAATGATTCGAATCACGTTTGCCGGATGACGCTTGTAGAGTTGGTCCTGAAGCTCGGGGTCGATCACGTCATAAGGCGGCGCGATCACGTCCGAGAGTGAACCAACGTGATCAAGGTTGTAACGGAGGGCGGTAAAGGGTGCGGTTTGTGGCATGTTTGAGGGCCAAATGAAATTGATTCAAGATGAGCAAACGAGCGTGAATGGTACGGGAAACACACCGGGCCTACCACGTGGCAAGAACGTGACCCCGCGACGCCGCTGGCGGGAAACGAGTTCCCTCAGCAAGTGGCTCCGCGACGCCGCTGGCGGGAATCGATTTCCGCAAGCAAGTGGCCCCGCGACGCCGTTCGCGGGATCCTCTTTTCATACCGACCTTCGGTCGTTTTTCAATCCCGCGAACGGCGTCGCGGGGCCACGAGTCTGCCTATCAACCTCCCGCGAACGGCGTCGCGGGGCCACTTTTACGATTCCGCCATCTCCGGCATGTATAACGCAAACTCCCCTTCCCTGAGCTTCGCTTTGGAGGGGTTTTTCTCGATATAGCGTCGGAACTTCATGAAGTGCGCTTCATCCCGCACCAGATGATCGAAGCTCTCCGCCTGGAAGAAGTGCCCAGTACGCTTGAGCTGCTTATTGACGCTATTTGCTTGATAGTGCTTCCAGCGGAAGCATTGCTTGAGCATGTCCGTTTCGGGGAACATTCTAACCAAGACATGAACGTGATTGGGCATCACGACGAATCCACCGAGCTGGTACCGGTCACCGTCAAAATGACGCAGGTTTTCTGCGACCAATTCGTTTAACTTCGATCGCTTCAGGACGCACTCGCCCGCCAGCTTGTCCAGCGCGTCCTCGAACGCAATTGCCACCGTCCGGCGAAAGGTATCGCGAGATTGCTGCGGCAATGTCGCGAGCTGCTTATGCCAGTCAGTCCGGGTGGGATCAATCTTTTGACGCAGCAACCAGTCGTCACGTTGAGCGATGATTCGGTTCCGGGCAGCGACACTGATCGAGTCGATGGTGCGATAAGTGATGAAGTAGGTCGCGCCGGGCTGTTGCCAGTGAGGGAGGTCGTCAGCGGTGATGGTCACATCGCCGGCAGGATCAAAGAACTGAAAATCGCGGAGCGAAAGCATGGACAGGAAATGAACGAAAAGTGGCGCGCGAAAAGTGGCCCCTGGCGGGGATCGATTTCCATCAGTAAGTGGCCCCGCGACGCCGCTGGCGGGGATTCGCTTTTCTTACCGACCTTCGGTCGTTTTTCAATCCCGCGAACGGCGTCGCGGGCCCACTGCAGATTTATCCCGCGAACGGCGTCGCGGGGCCACTAGGAAGGCGCGGGGCTGCGGGATTAAAAAACCCGGCCATCATTGATGACCGGGTTTGCGCTTTTATCACTGAGCTGGTAATGCCTAGTACCGGTAGTGATCCGGTTTATAAGGACCTTCGACCGGAACACCGAGATAGTCGGCTTGTTCCTGGGTCAGAACCGTCAACTTGACGCCGATTTGATCGAGATGCAGCCGTGCGACTTCCTCGTCAAGTTTCTTCGGCAACATGTAGACCTGGACCTTGTAGGTGTCATTGTCGCGGTTCTGCCACAATTCCATCTGCGCCAGCACCTGGTTCGTGAACGAGGTACTCATCACAAAACTCGGGTGACCGGTCGCACAGCCGAGATTCACGAGCCGTCCCTTGGCCAGAATGATCACGCTGCGACCGGTATCGTTGAACGTGTAGCGATCGACGGCGCCGATGTCCGCGGCTTTGATTTCGTCTTTGGTCGCTTTGCCGTCGGCAACCTGCTTTTCCAACCACGCGACATCAATCTCGGTGTCGAAGTGGCCGATGTTACAGAGGATCGCGTCGTTGGGCATTTCCCGGATATGGTTGCCGAGGATGATGTCCTTGTTGCCTGTGGTGGTCACGAACAGGCGGCCTTCCTTACAGGCGTCCTCCATGGTCACAACTTCGTAACCTTCCATCGCGGCCTGCAGGGCATTGATCGGATCGATTTCGGTCACGATCACGCGGCAACCGTAACTCTTCAAGCTCGCCGCGCAACCCTTTCCGACATCTCCGTAGCCGCAGACGACGGCGACCTTGCCGGCCAGCATCACGTCGGTGGCTCGTTTGACGCCGTCGGCCAACGATTCGCGGCACCCATACAGGTTGTCAAACTTGCTTTTGGTCGCGCTATCGTTGACGTTGATCGCCGGTGCTTGCAGCTTTCCGGACTTGTTCAACACCTCGAGGCGGTGAATGCCGGCGGTCGTTTCTTCGCTGACTCCGTGGATGTCGCTGAGCATTTCCGGGAATCGCTCGTGGACCATCGCGGTCAAATCGCCGCCGTCGTCGAGGATCATGTTCAACGGTTTGCCCGATGGGAAGTGCAACGTTTGTTCGATGCACCAATCGAACTCTTCGTCCGTTTCGCCCTTCCAGGCGAAGACCGGGATGCCGGCCGCGGCGATCGCGGCGGCGGCGTGGTCCTGGGTGCTGAAAATATTACAGCTGCTCCAAGTCACCTCAGCACCGAGTTCCACGAGGGTCTCGATCAACACCGCCGTCTGGATCGTCATGTGGAGGCAGCCGGCGATCCGGGCACCCTTGAGCGGTTTCTCCTTGCCGTACTTCCGGCGAAGCGCCATCAGGCCCGGCATCTCGTTTTCGGCGAGCTCGATTTCCTTCCGGCCAAACTCGGCCAGTCCAATATCCTTGACCTTGTAAGGCAGTCGGTCTGTTTCGACTTGCGACACGTGTTCACTCTCTTTTTTGACAGGGGACAAACATCCATCGAAGCGCGTCGGAGGGGTTGAGGACCCAACACGGGGACTCCCGCTGGTCCGCAATCCCTCGAACGCACGTCGGGGGCAGAAAAGGTCGATTCTGCGTCATTAACCGCAAACGACCCGTGCAGCGCTACATGATAGACGCAACGGGCGAAATCAGGAACCGTGAGGCTACACCCAAGGATTTGCTAGCAGTCAGTAATTTCACCGCCCCGCCTGGGAATCGAGGGCCCGGCGAGCCTCAGCGACGAACCCTTCGATCATCTTCGCCGACTTGACCCCGCGGGGATCCTCGACGCCGCTGGCCGTATCGACGCTGGTCGCTCCGCTGCGAGCGATCGCCTCGCCGACGTTCCCCGGCGTGAGCCCTCCCGCCAGAGTCCAGGAGACATCGGAAAAGTTATCAGCCCATCGCTTGACCGAATCCCAATCGACCACGCGACCGATCCCTCCATGCGCCGAACCGGCATCGGCGTCGATCAACAGATGGCATCCGACATCGGCCCAAGGCTGAGCCGCCTGGTGAATCTCCTCTGGTGACCGGTGACCGCTTAACTTGATTGCCCGGATCAGCGGCTTTTCCTTCACTTCGTCTAATTGTTTCAAATCGCTGACGATCTCCACCGTTTCATCGCCGTGGATCTGGATAGCGTCGAGGCCGACTCGCTTTGCGATTGATCCGATTGAACTCGGACTCTCGTTGACGAAAACGCCGACGCGAAGGAGACCTGCTGAGGCGGCCGCCGCGGACAATTCGCCAGTCGCCGCGTCGGCTGGGTCGACGTAACGAACACTGCTGGGAAAGAAATTCAAGCCGACGGCATCGGCACCGGCCGAGGCAGCCGCGTTGGCATCGGCCGGCGTTCGGATCCCGCAGATCTTGATGTGAAACATGTTTACCAGTTTAGCTTTGACAAATCAGCGGCGTTTTACCGATAACCAATGAGCGTGAGGATGCGCAGGGGCAAACAAGCAGGAGGAATTCATGATTGCCACGACTCGTCGGATGGCAATGACTGACTTTCTGCTGATCGCCACAGCCGCGATCGTTATCGTGTTGTCGCATGGGCCGACCGCCACCCCACGTCAAAGGGTCGAAATTCGAGATCGCTCGGGAAACCTTCAACGGTACTCGCTGGAGACAAGCGATCCAAGGCTAGCAATGCTCCGCAAGCAACTCGCCGAGCAAGAGCGACGAGCTCCCGACCGTGCGCTCGCGGTGGCCAGGTGGCGAGCCGAATTGGCCGAATTCTACGCCGATCGCACGGCAGACGATTCATCCGAGACGAGCGCCCTGGCACCGGTCTCATTCATTGACCGAGTACCCGAAGCAATCGCGCCGACGGAATCGGCCGAAACGATTGCCCGGAATTCCGAACATGTTCATTGGGTGCAAGCCGCCAATGAAGCACGGCGCGCGATCGCCGAAGCCCAGCAGCGGTTGAGCCTGCGGTCCTCACTCGCATCGCAGCCATCGATTGTGTTGGGAGAGATCATCGCGAATCCCGTTGATCGGGTCACGCTCGCGGCGGCCGCGGTGATTGGATTCTGCACGGCGCTGGTATTCGCTTGTTGGACCTACGCATGCCCTCGGATCGGCTTGCAGGTGCCGTCCACTTCGGCAACTCCAGAGTTCACCGCGGAATCCGGAGATTGCAAAGGAAAACATCTTCGCTTGGTACTGCCTGAAGCCTGGGTTCACGTAACTCAACCGGTCTCGGTCCAGCTGCGACGTGGAGCGTTCGCGGCCGTCGTCATTACCGCCCTGGCTTGCATCGTTTTGTAGCCAGCCTTTGCGACGTGCATAGTCGTCGCGGAAACAACGACTACATTGGTCGTTATGTCCCACTGGCAAGACAAAATGATCTTCGCGCTCAGCCTGCTCGACGGCGACCGCGAAGCACATCGCATTCTCGCTGACATGCTCGAGGAGGAGGGCGATCCTGGATTGGCCAATTGGGCGCGATCGAGAAAGGGCAAACGCCACAAGCGCCTCGATTTCGTTCTGGCTCTCTTGCCCCATCGAATCTCGCTGCGGATCGCTTGCGATTTTCTTGTGCAGAGCTTGACGATGGTCAAGCAACAGGAGTCAACCGGATTTGGGATGACCCACCAGGACGATTCGTTTTTTCCCTCGCTGCTCTCGGCCGTGAAAGGGATCGCCGATTGGACACAGGGGACAATCGCCGACGAAACACTTGATGAGTATCGGCACACCGTGGCCTCGGTGCGAGCCGACGCATACAACCTGCGGCTCATCGATTCGACCATGCTGACGTTGCACGGAGCCTTGACCTACGCACTCGCGGCCGATTCGCTGGCCCCGTCCGATCCGCGACTTTCGTTGCACCACGCGTGCGAGTCTCGCAACGCTTCACGCAAGGTTGCAAAGGCGTCACGTGAACTAGCCAAGTCGGTGATCGCGCACCGCCAATGGCAGGCGATGCGGTCGAATCCGCGCGGCACGGAAAATACAATGGAAGTGGCCGATCTGGTCCAATGGCAAATTGATCGCGTCAAACAGGTCATTCATGAAGCGTTAGAGCAGGGTCTGTCGGACGACTAGCACGGACCCGCGCGGTGCGGCGGTCGTAGGCGCGACGTTTTTGCACTCAAAGAATCAAACGTGGAACTCTCACAATTCCTTGCAAAGCTGCTGGGCATCTACATGCTCACGATCGCCACACTCTTCGCGTTGCGACGCGATACGATTTCGGACGCCATCAAAGAATTCCTCCAAAGCCGCGCGCTGATGTTCCTCAGCGGGCTGATCGCACTGCTCGTCGGCATTGCGATCGTGATCAGCCACAACGTATGGGAACTCAATTGGCGCGGCCTGGTCACCTTCTTCGGCTACGCGTCGATCGCCAAAGGTGTCACGCGAATCGCATTTCCCGAGGTCCCCCGCAAGGCGGTCGCCCTGCTCGAGGGACCGCGGCTCTGGATCTGGTTCGCAATCGTCGCGGCGATCGGAGGATACCTGACGTGGGCTGGATTCACTCAGGTACACT
>JAHELS010000247.1 GCA_024644085.1 Rhodopirellula sp. | reverse complement strand
CCGAAGTTCTGAAATTGGTCACGCTGTGTGAGTTGGCCGCGACCGGTGACGCCGAGGCGCGCCGGTTCGCAATAGAACTCGATGAAGCGTTGAAAGTGCTTTCAACGTACGATGAAGGGCCAGACCTCGTGCTGTACTACAAATACCTTCTCGTGTTGATCGGAGATGACGATTATCGACTGCACTTCAATGAATCGGATCAATTGAGCGAAAGCCAACGTGGATACGCCGAAGCACAATTGAAACTGTTCCACACGTGGTGGCGAGATTGGCCCGGCAAGACATACGGCAAGGCCGCGGTTGATGCGTCTTTGCTGTCGGCAAGGTAGTTTTTCCAAACAGAGCATCCAACGACCAGCCCATGCGCAGCGAAATCCACGTGATCGACTCACACACGGCGGGCGAACCAACCCGCGTTGTTATCGACGGCGGGCCCAATCTTGGCGAGGGTTCGCTCGAGAGCCGTGTGGCACAATTTCGCAATGAGTTCGATCATTATCGCACGGCCATCGTGACCGAACCGCGTGGATCGGAGGTGTTGGTCGGCGCGCTGCTGTGCTCGCCGACCGACACGACCTGTTTGACTGGCGTGATTTTCTTTAACAATGTTGGTTACCTCGGGATGTGCGGTCACGGAATGATCGGCGTCGTCGAAACGTTGAAAGCCCGCGGTCAGATCAGCGAAGGAAGCTGTCGGATCGAAACACCCGTCGGCGTTGTGACCGCCGAGCTTCATCGGGATGGAAGTATCTCGGTCAGCAATGTGGAAAGCTATCGGGTTGCCAGCGACGTTAAAGTCGACATTGACGATGTAGGGACGGTCATAGGGGACGTGGTGTGGGGTGGAAACTGGTTTTTTCTGGCCCGCGAACCGCGCCAGGAAATCAGCCCGGAGCGAGTCGAGGAGTTGATGGCGATTGCAGCGGAAATTCGCCACGCCATCAACGACGCCGGTTATCCCGAAGTCGATCACATTGAATTGTTCGGCGAACCAAGCCATCCCGAAGCCGATTCACGCAATTTTGTCCTCTGCCCGGGTATGCAGTATGACCGTTCGCCCTGTGGCACCGGCACAAGTGCCAAGCTCGCCTGCCTTGCCGCCGACGGGAAACTCCGAGCGGGCCAAAGTTGGGTCCAGGAAGGCATTCTTGGTACCTCGTTCGTGGGGCACTTCCAATGGTCCGAGGATTCGGACCGAATACGGCCCATCATCCGCGGCCGCGCGTTCGTGACCGCGGATTGCCGGTTGCAGTTTGACGACGAAGATCCGTTTTGTTGGGGCGTACACCGCACCACGGTTGCGCACGAAGCCGAGTAGTTGAAAGCGCAAGCGTGTCGAAACGAATCGTCATTATCGGCGGCGGCGTCATCGGCCTGGCAACTGCGTGGTATTGTCTGCGGCGTGGACACCATGTCACGCTGATCGAACGACATCCTGACGCTCGAGATGGGTGTTCGTTTGGCAATGCCGGGATGATCGTCCCGAGTCACGTCGTGCCGCTGGCCGCGCCTGGCATGATCCGGCGCGGATTGAAATGGATGGGAAACCCAGAGTCGCCTTTCTACATCCGCCCCCGCGCATCGGCCGACCTGATCCGATGGCTCTGGTTGTTCAAGAAAGCATGCACGCAAAATCACGTCGCTCGGGCCGCGCCATTGCTTCGTGATCTTCACCTGGAAAGCAGAGATTGCTTCGATCAGCTGGAATCGGAAATGCCCGGCGGGTTCGGCATGATCAAGAACGGCTTGCTGATGCTTTGCAAGACCGAGCGCAGCTTGGACGAAGAGGCCGAAACCTCGGCGATGGCTGAGCGAATCGGAGTCGAAGCCAGGGTCCTCAGCGCGAAGGAAACAACCGCACTCGATCCCGCCGTCGAGATGAATGTCCATGGAGCGGTCTACTATCGGCGAGATTGTCACCTTTCACCCAATCATCTGATGGAGGCACTGGAAATCAAACTCGCGGAACTCGGTTGTGAGTTTCATTGGAACACCGAGTGTACGGGGTTTGCGACCGAGGGAAATCGGATTCGATCGGTCGCAACGACGTTGGGATCCTTCGACGCCGACGAATTTGTATTGTGCAGCGGTGTCTGGTCGACGCAAATCGCAAATCAGCTGTCATTGTCATTGCCGATGCAGGCCGGCAAGGGCTATAGCGTTACGTTGGAAAAACCCACACAGATTCCAAGCATCTGTTCAATTCTTTGCGAAGCCCGCGTGGCAGTGACACCGATGGGAACGTCGCTTCGTTTCGGAGGAACGATGGAAATTGCGGGTATCGACGAATCGATTACTGAATCTCGCGTGCGTGGGATTGTTCATTCGATTCCTCGCTACTTTCCTCGATTCTCGATCGCCGACTTCGATCACTGCGAACCTTGGGTCGGTCTTCGTCCCTGTTCGCCGGACGGACTACCGTATCTGGGTCGCACGTCAAAATGGGAAAACATTCTGATATCGACCGGACATGCCATGATGGGGATCAGCCTGGCGATGATTTCGGGGCGGATCGTCGCAGAATCAATCGATGGCGTGTCCTCGAAAATCAACGATCTGGAATTGCTCTCACCCGATCGCTTCACTCGCTAGTTGCGTCTCGCACCTTTTGACACGTTCAAGCTGCTAGAATGCGCGTCCGACAAGCTACTGCGTGTGCTTTCTTGTATTCTGGCGAACCCACATGCCTCGCGTTGAAATCACATCACACCTTGCCCAACACGTTGATTGCCCTGCCGGCCAATCCGTTGACGCAACGTCATTGCGCGAAGCACTCGAGATGATTTTTGCGCAGCACCCTTCGCTACGCGATTTTGTGATGACTGACCAGCAATGCCTGCGGCCTCACATCACCGTATTCATTGACGGCGAGATGCTCGAGGCGCGCGATCAGCTGGACGTTCCTGTCTCGACCAACACTGAGATTTTTTTGATGCAAGCAATCTCCGGAGGCTGATTTCGAAACCTGCCAGACACCCTCATTGGGCCCATACGCCCTCGCAGGGCCAGACACCCTCCGCAGGGCCAGGGCGCCCCCTCGCAGGGCCAGGGGCGCCCACTCGCAGGGCCAGCGCGCCCACTCGCAGAGTATTGGGGCAGCGAGAGGACCCAAGGCCTCCTCGTCGCCTCGCGGGGTCCGAGATCAGGAGTTCCCGTGGGTGCGGCTGTGAACAGACATGCATGAGCACGCGTGTGCGACACGTGCGGAAAAAATACGCGAATGACAAGGTCAGATCCGGAGAGTGAAAATGTTCCAATGGTTTGGGCAGCTCTTTGACACCAGCGGCTTTCCGCCGCGGTGGAATTGCGGAGCAGGATGGGCGGAGACGCCCTCGCTTGGCTGGCTGCACATCGTCAGCGACGTGTGCGTTTTCGTCGCCTATTACGCGGTGCCCTGCATCGTTCTCTGGCATCTGCTTCGGGTCCCGGACGTAAGGAACAAATTCCCCAAACTATTCTGGATCTTTCTGGCACTGGTCTTCTTTTCCTGCGGGACGGTTCATCTGATTGAAGCTGGGATTTTTTGGTGGCCGCATTACCGGTTATCGGCGCTGTTCAAGGTGTTAACAGCAATGGTGTCGTTGATAGGCGTGGTGGTCTTAGCGCGATCCCTGCCTCGCGCTCTCGAATTAAAGACGCCAGAGCAATTGCACCGCGAAATCGAAGTCCGGCGCCGCGCAGAAACACGACTCGAACTGGAACAGAGTCTTTTATCGCGGTTGATGGATCATTTGCCTGACTTGATCTACTTCAAAGACACATCGGGCAAGTACTTGCGCGTCAGCCGGTCGTTGGCCGACAAACTGAAAGTTGACGACATCGCGGATGTCCTTGGCAAATCGGAATCCGATTATTTCGAAGACGGTGCGGGCCACGAATCGGATGATAAACAGGTTCTTGCATCAGGCGAGGCAATTATCGGTCGCATAGAGAAAGCTCCGTGGACAAACCACGACGAAATATGGCTTTCAACTTCACGTCTGCCTTTGCAAGGGTCGAATGACGAAGTTCTCGGCACGTTCGGGATTTCCCACGATATCACGGCGATCATGCAGAGCGAAGAAAAGCTCGCATTGCTCGCTCGTAAACTCGCTGTTCCTCGAGAGGGCGAAGCTGCGAATCGTCCGCCACTGAAACTCTCGCAATTCAGTTTGCAGGACATGATTACGTGTGGATCGGACATCCGCGGCATGGGATTGAAAGCCGAGAGTCGCGCCGCACTCGAACGCGATGTTGTCGAATACTTGTACCGGCGAATCCGAAACGATGAGGGTGAGCCCGCATTTGCACTCGTGCGAATGTTCAAGACGAATACCCTGAAGCAACTCGATGGCGAACTACAGAGGTTGGCGATCAAGTCAAGTGGCGGGGCCGAATTGAAGCCCGATACGCGGTGCCTCGTTTTGCGCGGCACCGTCGGCCTCGAGCCGAGCTGGAACGACCCCGACCGATCGAAAGGCCACCGTGTGATTCCGCTGCCCAGTGTGCCGGAAGTCGAGCAGTTGCCAATGATCGCTCAGCTGATTCGTCAACTCGGGCTCGATGTCGGCGGCGTCCTGATCGGCAAGAGTGAATTGATGATGGATTCAAGCGAAACCAGCGTGTTCCACGTTGCGCACGCCCGGGGCAGCGAGTTCATACCAGCCCAGGAAGAATTTGTCGTGCCCTACGGCATTGAGTCGGTCGTTGGCTTCGGCGACCTTTTGCCAAGTGGCGATCTGTTTGCGGTGATCGGGTTCTCCAGGGTCCCGATTGATGATCAGGCCGCACAATTCTTTTCGCATCTTTCCATCAGCGCAAAATTGGCGTTGCTGGCGTTGGAGCCGCCCGGTGAACAAGTTGAAGCACAAATCCAGGCGGTCGATACACTTCTGCAAAACTATGAACGCGTCGTTTGCGATCAAGAGGCAATCTTACGCGAAACGATGCTTGATTTAAAACGAGCACGTGATTCCGCGGATGCAGCCAATCTCGCAAAGAGCGAATTTCTCGCCAATATGAGCCATGAAATCCGCACTCCCATGAATGCGATCCTCGGAATGACTGAGCTCGTGCTCGAGGGGAATGTCTCGGCGACCGAACGAGAATATCTCTCGACAGTACTCGAGTCGGGAGAATCGTTGTTGAACATCATCAATGAGATCCTTGACTTTTCAAAGATCGAGGCGGGCAGACTCGACTTGGATGAATCCGAGTTTGATCTGCGTGAAGAAATTGGTGACATGCTGCGATCGCTTGCGATTCGTGCTCACCGCAAGAACATCGAATTGGCGTGGGAGGTGGCATCCGATGTCCCAACCTGTGTCCGCGCCGATCTCGCGCGGCTTCGCCAGGTGATTGTCAACCTGACCGGCAACGCAATCAAGTTCACCACACATGGCGAAGTCGTTGTGCGAATCGACACGGAGCATGTCGATCATCAATCCGCCAAGCCAGAATTTGCCGAGCTGCGGTTTTCGGTGACGGACACGGGAATCGGGATTCCCGAGGAAAAACGTAACAACATTTTTGAGGCCTTTTCGCAAGCGGATGCTTCTACGACTCGCGTGCATGGTGGAACCGGGTTGGGGCTCGCAATATCCGCAAGGATCGTGCAGGCGATGGGCGGAAGAATCGAAGTCGAAAGTGAAATCGACCGTGGCAGCCGATTTTCTTTTAAACTTGCCGTCCCAATTTGCGACCCTGAGTCACAGCCACGCCGGCGAAGTACGCAAACGCTTCGGGGGACGTCTGTTTTGCTGGTCGATGACAACGCGACCAATTTAACAATCCTCGAAAAGATAGTTACCTCATGGGGGATGGAGCCAATCGCTGTCCACACTGCTGCCGAGGCCCTCGAGGTACTTGAAGCCTGGGACGCAACGTCGAATCCACTGCCCACGGTCATTACCGACGTCCAGATGCCCGAGACCGATGGTTACATGCTGGTCGAACGTATTCGCGCTAACGCGGCAATCTCGGACGCGGTCGTGATTGTACTGACATCCGGATCCCGACCCGAAGACGTCGCGAAGTGCCGCGAACTCGGCATCGCAGCGCACATCACAAAACCGGCCAAGCCATCGGATTTGCTGAGTGCCTTGTTGAGGCGTGGCGATCCATCGTCCGAGCACGAGGCCGCTTCCCACGTTGATCGCCACTTGACACCCGAAGATGCGGCCGGCTCGCCCATCGAGAGACCGCTTCGTGTCCTGTTGGTCGAAGATGGAATAGCAAACCAGAAACTTGCAAAGGGGATGCTAGAGCGATGGGGTCACACTGTCGAGATTGCCGAGAATGGCGCCGTCGGTGTCGAAATGTACCAACGAAAGCAATTTGATCTGATTCTTATGGATGTCCAAATGCCGGTCATGGACGGGCTCGAAGCGACCGTTCGAATCCGTGAGATCGAATCATCACGCGACACCCGTATCCCTATCATTGCGATGACGGCCCATGCGCTTGTCGGTGATCGCGAACGGTGCTTGGAATCCGGCATGGATGAATATGTCTCCAAACCGATACGTAAGCAGCTTCTCGCCGAGACGATTCAAAGCTTTTTCGGCGGCACCGATTCCGTGACGACATCGCCCGATGCGCCATCCTCAGCTGGTCAAATCGGGACCGATTCCATCGACATGACAGCGGCGCTCGAAACGATGGAGGGAGATCACGAAATCCTTCACGCGGTCGTCCAGGCATTTGTCGACGAGGCGCCGACCCTGTTGCAATTGCTGGACGACGGAATGGAGACCGGAAACGAAAAAGATGTTACTCGTGCCGCGCACACTCTCAAGGGGAACTTTCGCATCCTCAGACTCACCGAACACGAGCAACGCTGGGGGGTCGTCGAGGAATTGGCGTGGAATGGCCGATTCGAAGAGATCGGCGATGCGATCGAGCGTGCTCGGGGTATCACCGAATCGGCGATCGATGAATTGCACCGCTTCCTCGAATCGACTTCCCGGTAAGGGATGAGACTATCGCCGCGATCATGCGCATGCCGCCTCGACAACAGCCCGGGACTTCTTCAACCCTTCGATTGCAACTTCATTTGCATCTCGTTCCCAGTAACCAGGGTTGAACAGTTCGAGAGAAAACGTTCCCCGAAACCCATGGTCGATTAACTTGCGAATGATTTCGGGCAGGGGACAGACGCCATCCCCGGGAAAGACGCGATCTTTGTCCGCAATCGACTCGCGCGGCGGATCCGACGGATAATCATTGATATGAAAACAGTGCATCCGCGAAGCCTCGATCATTCCCAGGGACTCGAAATCATTGCCTCCTTTGTAGATGTGGTAAAAGTCGGGCAGCACGCACGCATCGGGATGACCCGCGCCGGCGGCAACATACGCCAACTCGCTCAGCTTACTGAGAGTTGGCGAGAAACCCCACAACTCCAGCTGCGGCACAACGCCAACTTGTTCGCCCAGCTCGAGCAAGGCCCGATAACGCTGTGCGATCACGGGAAGCGGCGGTGAAACGCTGTCGCCCCTGTGTGCGCCGACCGGAGGCGCGGCGACGCGTGTCCCACCTATCTCCTTGACCATTTCCATTTCCTCTCTCGCCTGTTCCAAACCGGCTTCGCGAGCTGCATCGTCATCGACGATCCAGTTTGCAAAACCGATGGCGCTGTCGACCGTCATGCCGGAATCTGCGATGCGTTTCTTCAAATCCGATAGGCTCCCGCCGCTCTCGGCGTAATCCTTGACGTCCCGGATCCAAGGCTCGATCGAGTCGTAACCGGCTTTCGCAGCGACCTCGACCTGCTGGACGATCGAAAGTTTCTGGCCGCGAATCGTGCTCATGTTCAAGGCAAACCGAACCGGCAACGAATTCTCGGCACTGGTTTCGGCCTGCGTTTTCTTGGTGGGAAATGATGCGGCAGCGGTCATGGCGGTAGCAGCGACAAGGAGGTTGCGGCGGTCAATCATTGCATGCGGGCTTGGCGATAGGAGGGATTCTCCCCGACCAACTCGCGCGGAGAGAGGCCACCAGATTAGCACGACGGCTCGACGAGTGAAGCCAGGAAAAACGTAACCGATCGAGCTTGCGCTGAAATCCTCAGCGGCGGCGGGAAGTCGACGTTCGCAAAGCCTGGTCGGCCGCGTCACTGAAAACACGTCGAAACTCGGCTTTCGCCAATTCCTTCAGCCGACCTGACAAGACGCCGATGGCCATTTGATAGGTGTCAAAAGAATCGGACTCGTTCCCTCGAAGGTACTGTGCCCTGGCAAATCGAACCAATGCCTTGCCTTCTTCGGTCGGATCACTCGGGCGCCGCAAATCGGCCGCGCGGAGGGGAGGGCGGGTGAGCGTACGTGCCGGAAGAAAATCCTGAGGTTTCGAGCCGCGCAAACGTCGGTCAATCTC
>JAHELS010000052.1 GCA_024644085.1 Rhodopirellula sp. | reverse complement strand
GGGTGGGGACTCGACGCACAACATCTTGTGGCGATTGCAAAACGGGGAACTCGATGGCGTCAAGCCGAAAGTTTTCGTCGTTCAAGCTGGAACGAACAACCTTCCCTGGACCGGACCCCCGGGGGACGACCACGTCGATGATGTGGTCGCCGGCATCAATTCGATCATCGATCTGCTCCGGGATACACACCCAAAAGCCACGATCATCCTGACCGGGCTTTTTCCCCGCAAGCAGAACCCGGAACTCACACCGGCGATTGAGAGTATCAATTCGCGTCTTGCCGCGTTGTCCGGCAAAGAGAACATTCGATATCTGAACATCAATGACAAGCTAACCGATACCGACGGCAATCTGCGATCCGAAGTATCGTCTGATGGACTTCATCTTGAATTGCCTGGATACGAAGTCTGGGCGGCAGCTTTGCAACCTCGATTGACCGAGGTGCTCGGACCGCCGTCGAAGGAAGATCGAGCGCCTCCGCCGACCGGGGATCCCAGCGCGACGGCCCGCGTCGACTCCGCAGCCGATCCGCGCTCCAATCCAACCACGGATGCAACCCACGCGCAAGAGCCCGTTGTATTCACTACGCATGAAGATCATCAAAACATGCTCGACCAGTTGGGAATCACCAGGCTGCGCGCCGGGCGGAACGGAAACGCCGAGGCAGAAAACGGAGCCAATTACGACGAAGCGAAGGCAAATCCGTACCCGATTCTCCCGGACCTGCTGAAAACACAAGGCGGTCACGCCGTCATGGCGGCCGAACAGTGGTGGTCCGGGCGCCGCGGAGAGCTGGTCGATTTGTTGGAAACAGAACTCTATGGCCGCATTCCAGATAACGTTCCGGATGTCTCGTGGAAGGTTTTGCAAACGCGCGAAGTGACCGCGGGGGACGAGCCGGCGATACAGCACGAGATCGTGGGTGTCGTGGACAACTCGAAATGCGAATCGATCGAGGTCCAGATCCGCATGTCGCTGACGTTGCCGAAGAACAGCGTTGGACCGGTGCCGGTCTTGATGAGCTTCGGATGGACACCGTTCGAGATGGAGGCGTTTCGACGTCCAGGGTTCAACAACCGTGGTCCAAACGATGCCCCACGTCCGCCATCGAAACGTGATTTGTTGATCGCAGCCGGATGGGGATGCGCCACGTTGAACCCCGGCAGCGTCCAGGACGATTCCGGCGGCTGGCAGCCGCGTCGGTTTGGCCCGGGAGCCGATCCCGGTGCCGATCCAACCGGCGCGGGCCTGACGCGCGGCATCATCGGGCTGACGAACTGTGGACAACCTCGAAAGCCGGATCAATGGGGAGCGCTCCGCGCCTGGGGATGGGGTGCCTCTCGAGCGTTGGACTACCTTGAAAGTGTTGCTGAAGTCGATTCGAAACGCGTGGGAATCGCCGGGGTGTCGCGTTACGGAAAAGCGGCGCTGGTGACGATGGCTTTCGATCAACGATTCGACATGGGGCTGATCGCGTCTTCGGGCGCAGGCGGAACGGCGTTGTACCGCAGGAATTTCGGCGAGAGCCCTGAAAATCTGGCCTCCTCGGGCGAGTACCACTGGATGGCCGGCAACTACTTGAAGTTCTCAGCGGAAGAGTCGTCGTTCGGAAAGCGCACAGCCGATGATTTATCGATTGATTCGCACGCGGCGATCGCTCTGTGTGCCCCGAGACGTGTTTTCATCAGCCACGGGATTCCCGAACGCGGTGATGCACTGTGGCTCGATCACCAGGGCAGCTTCATGGCGGCCATCGCCGCTCAAAGCGTTTTTCGGTTGTTGGGCGTCAAAGATTTGGGACGCAGTGACGACTACACCACCGAGTCGATGCCGGCGGTCAATGTCGATCTGCTGGACGGGGCTCTCGCATGGCGGCAACACGATGGAGGTCACACCGACGAGCCAAATGTGGAACACTTCATTCGATGGGCCGAAACACAGTGGAACGGCGCATCGGAAGGAAACCAGGGCAAAGACAACGGTGCCAACACGACGGATCAGCGACGTTTGAAGGATGCTGTTGGCAATCGGTTCAAGATCGGCGTTGGCGTCAGTCACCAAGTTCTGCAGAACCCAAAAGATGCAGCCCTGATTCGAAAGCACTTTCAAATTCTGACGCCCGAAAACTGCATGAAACCCCAGGAGATTCATCCGGCCGAAGACACATGGAATTTCGAGCATACCGACAGCTTTGCCAACTTCGCTCGCCAACACAATCTGGAACTGGTTGGACACTGTCTGGTATGGGCAAAGGACGATCGCACTGACGCATGGATGATGTCCGAAAAAGACAAACCGGTATCCAAAGAGACGCTGCTGCGCCGGATCGAAGATCACGTAAGGACCGTTGTCACTCGGTACGCAGACGTCACCACAATGTGGGATGTCGTGAATGAGGCAATCGGCGACTCCAGCGAGGGTGTGCTTCGCGATTCGATCTATTCGCGTACCGCGGACACCGAGTTCATTGTCACCGCTTTCAAAATCGCGAAGGAGTGCGATCCCGATGCGTTACTGATCTACAACGATTACAACGGCCACAAACCCGAAAAACGCGGGAAGCTCATCGAGTTGTTGACAGAACTGAAGCGTCAGGGGGCACCGGTGGACGCTTACGGAATGCAGGGACATTTCGAGTTGGGCGACGATTCACTCGAGCAGCTTCGAGAGACGTTCGATGCGTTACGAAATCTGGATCTGAAGGTGGTGGTTTCCGAGTTGGACATCGACGTTGTCAAGAGAGGACGCTGGTGGGCGGACGACGGAAAGTATCGTGAGGAATTGGAAAAATACGATCCCTACAAGGATGGAATGCCAAAGGACCTTGCGACCCAGCAGGCGGAGCAATACGTTCAGCTGTTCCAGCTGTTTGTCGAACATGAAGACATCATCGAGCGGGTCTCGTTTTGGAATCTTCACGATGGCCAAAGTTGGCTGAACTATTTTCCGTGGCAACGAGTCAATCACCCGCTGCTGTTTGATCGCCAACGCGCGGCCAAGCCTGCGTTCACCGCCGTTTACAACACGCTGACGACGTCGGGTGCGCGCGAAAAGTGAATCTTCGTCGCGTTGCGCTCAGAGACGAAAACGAATTGGTAATCGTTCAACAGATTCAACGGCCCTTCCCCACCGCCGCGCCGGTTGTGCTGTCCACTTCCTGACCGAATCGATGGCCGCGTCATCCAAAATCTCGTGGCCGCTCGACTTGATGATCGTGACCTCGTCGACCATTCCATCGTCACGAATTGTCAACTGAAGCAACACGACTCCTTCGAGACGTTGGTGAACTGCCGCCAACGGATAAGCTGGCGGACGATTGCTGGACAAGTCGGCGGCAGATTCTTTCTCGAGACCGACAAACTGTTCGATAGGAATCGCCGCTGCCGCCGGAGGCTCAGCAACAGGTCGCGTCCTGGGTTTTCTCTGCGGCGTATCGGCGATCGCGACCTGCGGTGCCGTTGCCTCGGTGGGCCGGCGCCTCAGCATCAATTCACGGTCAATCGGCAACTCCAAAATGAACGCGGGCAACGAAGGTCCCGGAAAATCACCAAGTTGCGGCTCGTCGAGCGAGTCTGTCAATTCGCGGGGCTCGATCGATTCCGTAGTCACCATGCGATCGAGCGGCGAATCAAGCGTACTGGTTAGCGGCAACTGCTCCAACAAGAATTCGGATATTGGCGACGGTCGATCTTGAAAGGCTTCGATCGTAACGACCCTGGTGTCGCCGGATTGCGCGAACCGCTGGGTGGTAGACATCGGAATCACATAAAGCGCAGCAACAAACGACGCGTGGAATAGCATCGAGATTGCATACGACTTGAGCGTGGGCGTCAACGGTTTTTTTTGCGGGAAAGGGTACTGCGAAATGGCGACTCGATGAGGGCGACGCAATCCACGTCACCAACCCCCTCACCCAGTATAACTGGCCCGAGGTGGTCATTCGAAGCCGGCAACGCTCGCGGTGGCAACCCCGCACTTTGTGCTGATGGGCCACGTTTCGTCACTCGCGTCAACATCGGTACCCCCGCGACGACCCGATTGTGGCAATCCCACCCTTTCCCGCTCGGGGATGCAAAGTCTCTGGGAGAACGCTTGCGATTCCTTTCCGGCCAATCGATGGTTCGGGTCAGGAATCGTTCGGGTCAGGGAAACTTTGCGGCGCGATTGGATTGTCTGCGGCTACTTTGACGACGACACCTGGTGCGATTAAGGGGAATAGATCGCTGGAGACGAAGATTACCAATATCAGGAATGGGACTTCTGAATGCTCGGCTCGGCGCCGGAGGGGTCCAACGTCTTGGAACAGGCCGGATGCGACGTCGACTCAAATCACTCCCCACCGCACTGGCACTGATTCTTGCTGCACCAGCGGTCGGTCAAGATGAGCGTCCAACGCTTCCCGAGATCGAAGTGCGGCCGCCGGACGGTGAAACGCTGCCGGAGACTGGGGTGCTGCCGGAGATTGAGGTGCGGCCGCCGCCTGTTCTATCCCCGATCGACACCGCCCCCACGGTCGACTCCCAATTCAACTCCGAATTCAATCCGCCTTCGGCGAGTATCGCGCAACAGTCAGCCTTTGAGGAAACCCCGGTCGACGGGCTGTTCGGTGATGCCCTCGGTCAAGGCGGACCCTTCAGTGACAATACGGGCGTCTTACGAGGAGGAGTTTCCATCTTCGACGCACCCGCTGCGGTCTCGGTACGTTCTCGACGAGCAATCACCGAGCGGCAAGCACCCGACATGTTCCACGCCTTGCAGAACGAAGTGGGGGTATTGATCCAGGCGACCGCGGCCGGCCAGGCATCACCATTTGTGCGTGGACTTACCGGTCAACAAGTCCTGGTGTTGGTCGACGGTATCCGGCTGAATAACTCTGTCACGCGCCGCGGTCCGAATCAATACTTCAATACGATCGACCCCGGAATGGTCGATCACGTCGAGGTGATACGCGGTCAAGGTTCTGTGCTGTGGGGATCCGACGCGATCGGCGGGGCCATCAACGTGGTGACGCGAGGTGCCGACATGCATCGTGGTCTTTCCCACGACGGCTACGCGAAACGCGAGTTCGTTCAGTATTACAACACCTCCAACTCGTCTCCCTACAGTCGACTCAACCTCGAGGGCTGGGTTGGATCAAAAGGGGTATTCGGCGGTGCGAGTTTTCTGAACGTCCGCGACATCGATACCGGATTCGATCAATTCAGTCGCCAAGGGGGCACGAACTATCAACAGTACGCCGGCGACTTGAAGTTCAACTTCCTGGTCGATCACAAGAGCATGCTGACTTTTGCAATGCAGCATTTCGAGCAAGAAGACCTTCCACGAAGCGACCGGTTTCCGGGCTACCCGTTGGATCGCAACAACAGCAACTCAGCCGGCGATGCACGGTTCTTTGATCCGCAGCAGCGGGATCTGATTTATGTGCGGCATCAAGCGATCGACCCACTTGGCGGCATGCTGGACACGATTACGACAACCGCTTCCTACCATCGCCAGCGCGAAGTGCAGACTCGCGGCATTCCGACGACCCGATTCCAGGAGACCGATGTCGATACGACAGGTTTGCAGTCGGTTGCCTCCAGGGACTTTTGTGAATACGGACGTTTCACGAGCGGCGTCGACTGGTATTACGACGACATCGATTCTCCATTTGGAGGCTCGGCCGGCGGACCGATCATCCCGGATGATGCCTGGTATCGGCGTGCGGGCTGGTTTCTCAACTGGGACGTTCCGCTGACGACTCGATTGCTCGCAACGACCGGCGTTCGATTCGAGTCGATTGAAACCGCAGGAACTCCGGAAATCGGCGGGACACCGCAGTTCATCAAGGCTTCCTACGAAGATTGGATTTCGCAGGTGGGCCTGACTTACAAGGCGGCCAATGGCCTGAATCTGTTCGGGTCGATCTCGGAAGGTTTCCGAGCTCCCAATCTCGACGACCTGATGGCGAATAACCCGAACGTTCTCCAGCAGGGGCAAAGCGTTCCCAGTCTCGGACTGGTTCCCGAAAAGTCGCTGAACTACGAAGTCGGCTTGAAGACTGCATTCGATCGATTGCGGACAAGCACCTCCGTCTTTTGGTTGGACATCGAAGACAATATTGTTTCAATCAATGCGGCGCCCGATACATTCGCATCGGCCAATCAAGATTCACGCGTCCAGGGCATCGAGTTCAGCGGCGATTATCTGTTAACACCCACGTGGGCGCTGTATGGAAACTTCTGGCACATCCGCGGCACGAACGCCATTACCGGAGCGCCTCTGAGCCGAATCCCACCCACGCAGGGGATCCTTGGATTGCGTTACGACGATCCCTGCCACAGGTGCTACTTCAACATTTACACTTGGGCGTCGGCGCGACAGGACCGGTTGGACGCCGTTCGCGACGTCACCGACGAACGAATTCCGATCGGGGGGACGCCAGGCTTTGCGACATTGAACATGCGCATGGGCCGGACGCTTGGGGATTGCCATCAGCACCGCTTGAGCATCAGCGGCGAGAATCTCACCGATAAAGCTTATCTCGTCCACGGGAGCGGAGTGCTCGGAACGGGAGCGACGGCCCGGATCGGTTACTCGTGGCTTTTCTAGGTGAGCCACCAATCATTGACGACGCCGAGTCGGGGACAAAAGCTTGAAGCGCAACTCTTGACGTCGCGCCATTTACGAGCACGCAGCACCAGCAAGTGTGATTTGCGTATTTCAGGCTGATAATTCACTCGCTGCGTTTTTTGATGTTGCGCGAAAACATGCACGATGGGCGAGTCGTGACCTGCTTCGTCAACTAATCCTTCACCACAGGCGCTAAATAGATGTCACGATACGACACGTTGGTGTGGTCACCCTGTAAATAGATCGGCCCCGGTTCTGCAGGGTTGGTATGAACGGCACCAGCGGTAGGTCCGGTGACGGGTTGATTGTCGATAACCTTCTCGCCGTTCAGAACGACCGTTACGTGCCGATCGACCAGCGTGATGTCATACGTCTGCCACTGGCCACCCGGCTTGCCGGCGTTTTTCGACGGCTCGATCATTCCAAAGATCGCCCCGACACCCTGCAGCCCTTGCATTCGACTGTCTCGATCCACCACCTGAGCTTCGTACATTCCCCGCAGATAAACTCCGCTGTTGCGTTGCTCTTCGACAAGGAACTCGATGTGCAGCCAGAAATCTTCGAATACCGCTTCGGTCTTCAAATTGGCATAGTCGCCAGTAGCACTGAAGTCGGTCTTGGGCGTCGTATTTTTCAAAACACCGTCTTCGACGCTCCACCCGTTCTTCTTTTCGTGTTCATGCAACGTCCAACCGGACAAGTCCTTGCCATTGAACAACGAGATCGGATGGCCAAATCGAACTTCGGACAAATCCGGAGCGGTGGACGGCATCGGAGGAATCTTCGTGCCCGTGAAGGCCTCGCGTTCGGTAGAGCCATCGGGGCGACGGCGAACAATCACGCCATCCAGCTTCCCGGACTTCATTCCGACATCAACCGTCGTGGCCAAAGTTGACCTCTTGCTCTTCTTGAGCGTGAACGTCAAGCGGCCGTCGGACTCCTTCACGTCACTGTAAGGCCCCGCCGAACCGACATACAAACGCATATGGACCACCGGCTTGCCGTCCAAATGCTTGACGCTCATCCAGGCAGGCAATCCAGACTCGAGATCAAGTGACCAGTCGCCCCTCAGCTCGTCGGCTCGTGCGCTCGAAACAAAAATGCTCGATAAGAAAACGCACAAGCCAAGACTTCGGTGAATCGACTTCGCGATCAACTTGCGTTTGATGTTTCGGGTCATGTGGATGCGATTTACTGGGGTGAATGTCAGAGAAACGAACTTGGATTTCTGTCAAATCCGCGCGGAAAGAAACTTCAATCATACTGAACTCGCTCGCGCGACAGTGGGAACCCACCCCTCACAGCCCCGCGCGCTGCCGCATCGCGAAACGTCGGGATCAAGTAAGATCTCATTTCGGTTTGGTTCTCACACGATCGATGACGCTTACCTGGGCGAATCGAGGATGGTCATACAATTGAATCACCCTGCAATCGGCTCCGTTTACAAGTGCATTTTTGCGGTGACCATGGGATTTTCGTCATTGAGCGTCGCTGCCAAAGACGTGGTGATAACTCCTGAGACCGACCCGGAATCGGTTGCTGAGAATCTTGTGGCCGGAGATTCACTCGTCTTGAGCAACGGCACGTGGAAAGACGCGGATTTGAAATTTGAAGGGCTTTCGGGTACAGCGGAGAAACCGATTCGTATTCGCGCCGAGACCGCCGGGCAGGTAGTTTTCACAGGTCAGACTGAGTTTCGGTTTTCCGGCTCACACGTGATCGTAACAGGGTTTGTGTTCCGCGATATTACCGAAGTCAGCGATGTTGTTCAGTTTCGCACTCACAGCCAGCGGCACGCCCACGATTGTCGCATGAGCGACTGTGTGTTCGAGCAGACGCCGGATTCAGAGGCGGGAATCGAGTCCCGCTGGGTGTCTGTCTATGGAACACATAACCGAATTGATCACTGTTATTTCGGCGGAAAGCGCAGCCGCGGGACCACGGTAGTCGTATGGGTGCGCGATGAAGTCGAGGGGCATCGAATCGACCACAACCATTTTGGGCCACGTCCGGAACTCGGGAAAAACGGTGGTGAGACGATTCGAATCGGCACCAGCGACGTATCGGAGTTAACCTCTGGCACGATCGTCGAAGATAATTTCTTCTACCGGTGTGACGGCGAAGCCGAAATCATCTCGAACAAATCGTGTGACAACATCTACAGACATAACGTGTTCGAGGAATGCTCTGGGACGCTGACTCTGCGTCACGGACACCAGTGCCGGGTCGACGGCAATGTTTTTCTTGGCAAGACGCAGCGAGGGACGGGCGGCGTGCGAATCATCGGTCGCGACCACGTCGTCGTGAATAACTACTTCGAGGGCCTCCGCGGGGACGCCGAGCGAGCTGCCATCTGCATGATGAACGGCATCCCTAACGGTTCACTCGATGGGTACGCCCCCGTTTCCAACGCGGTCGTCTCGCACAATACATTTGTCGACTGCAAAGTCAGCTTGGAACTCGGCGTCGGCGCAGGAAAGAAACAGTCGGCGAATCCCGCTGATTGCCGCGTGACTCACAACGCATTTCTGCCGGGAAAATGGGCGCTCTTTCGAATCCATTCGACGCCGATCCGGTTCGTTTGGGAAGGCAACAAACAAGAACCCCGCGGCAACGATCAAGATCAGCCCGTTCAATTCGAGCGAATCGATCTGCGATTGGAGCGTGCGTCCGACGGCCTGCTTCGACCAGTCCAAGCGGACTCCATACGTACAAGCTTCAAATCGACTGTAGCGAGTGACATAGACGGGCATCCACGCGGCGATGTGTCGCTGGCCGGATGCGATGATCCCCACACGCCGCGACGCGAACAGCCCTCCGCATCGAACACCGGGCCGACGTGGCAAGCGGACAAACCGGAACGCAACGGGAATGTTGATTGATCACTACGAGGGCACGTCCCCGTGTTGCACCGTTCGTCGAACGGCGCGACGGGCTCGTCGGCGAGGTCACACACAGAAACATGGTATACACTGGCGGTAACACGAGATTGCGTGGAAAACGCTGCGTGATCGACTGCGTTACGCGTGCGATGGATAACTGGGTCGCGATGAGGAAAGCGTAGGATGGGACGATTTGTTGCGGTGGGCGACATTCATGGCTGTAGCAAGACCCTCGCGAAGCTGCTGGAGATTATCGATCTGGCCCCCGAAGACACGTTGCTCTCGACGGGCGACCTGTCTTCCAAGGGCGAAGACTCAAGGGGCGTTCATTCTCAGTTGCTGAGCCTCGAGAGGCGCGGAGTCAACGTCATCGTTCTGCTCGGCAATCATGAGCTGATGCTGCTGGCGATGCAGCGTATCGTCGGCGCAAAGGTCAACTTCGAGTCGTTCCCGGAATCCCTGTTCCGGGGGGCGGACATCAGCTTCCTGATGCGAGACAACGAGACGTGGGCGACGCTGAAGTCTTACGGACTCGAGGGCGCCGAGGATCCGGAGTTCTGGGCATTTCGATACGACCATCCCCAACGGCATTTCGAAAAAATATCGCAGCGACTCGGGAGCATTGATTGGAAGCTCCCCCAATCTCATCTTGATCTATTGTGTCGATGCAAAACGCATCACGTCGAAAGAAATTGCTTGTTCGTGCACTCGGGAATCCGCCCTGCCCACCTCCAAATCGACAACGTCCATCGCGCCGTCGATTCGCAGCTCGACGAAGACGCGAGAGAGTTGTGCTGGAACAGAGAATGGCTGGGCCAGGCCCCAGGTTTTTCCGAGCTCGTTGTGCATGGACATACGCCCCTGTTTTACTTGCACTCCTTCATGTCCGACACAAATCCGTGGCGGGACGAAGACCTGGTTTTCAAATCCGTTGTCCACAACGGCGCACTCAATCTTGACAGTGGTGTGTTTCTCGAAGCGGGTCATTTGACGGCCGTCGAGATTCCCGAAAACGGCTGTCCCTCTGGCTTTCGTTTCATTCGAGTTCCAAGACTCGATCCGGTTTGCAAAGACCGCCTGTGGTACCTCAATTACCGGTGAGCACGCAGCAATGCCGTGCTTTCCACCAGCACGATTCGCAGTGTCCGCATGGGACGCACGCCAATTCTCAGAATCAGGTGCGAACGCATTGGCGGACGCGGAGCCTGGCTAGGGCAACATGGCTTCATCTGGAGACTGCAATTCCAGTGTTTGCGGTTCGGTGGAGTCGGTGGGATCGACGTCCCGGTCATCTTCGTGCGTTGCCGCCGCCTCGATTTCCCGCGCCGTCAAAGCGAATCGGATGCTGGTAATCTGACACGCCTCTGATTCGTTGCACACCAACGCCGACTGCAATATTTCCCAGGATTTTTCGACTTCGCCCCGTGCGAGCCAGATGCGAGCGGCACGGCACAGACGATCAGCAGCCAAATCAAACCGCCCGGCTTGCTCGTACGCGGCCGCAGCAAGTCTCAAGACTGCGGGGATCTTGCGGTAGTTGCCAGCTTGACGCAGAAACATTGCTTCGCGGTCCAAGTGCTCGGCCGTACGAACGTATTGGCCCTGAGCCAGGTCGATCATGGCATCGGCATGCTGAATCTCCGCACGCAAGTCATCGCTGCACACTTCCTCGGCCAGCTCGCGGGCGCTGGCAAGCTGTTTCGATGCCAGCGAAAGATCGAACTGGTCGGCCGCGAGGCGCGCTCGGGCAAGATGGACTTGAGCACGATAGTCATCGCGACATTGCTGCGCCGCCTCTTTGTTCTTTAACTTCTGCCCCAGACATGGAACGCGCGCCAGCCTTGATTCGCGGCAAGGATCACCGCGTCGCGGGCCATCGTCGTTAGCGTCGCAGGGGGCCGGGGCGCAAGCGGCCATCGAGATCAACCTTCGTGCATCATCGAGTCGGCCTTCCTTCTGTGCGATCTTGGATTCCAGCAGATAGGTGTTGCCCGCCGACGCGCCGGCGCGGGCCAGCTCGACGCGCGCTTCAACCAACCAATCGAGCGCTTCGGCGTGATCGCCGCGATAATACAGAACCGCGGCCAGATTGTAAGCGTTCGTACCGGCGTGATACGGATCGTCGGTCGCCCACGATCGATGAATCGCTTTACGGAAAGCATCCATCGCTGCTTGCGTGTCGCCCTCGGCAAAGTCCTCGGCTGCGGACTCCGAATAGCGGACAACCTTGGCAATCGCGGGCGCCTCAACGGGCGCCGACGAACGACATCCGCCGCTCAAAGCCAATAGGACGATCACACCACGGCGACATGCTGCGCCAAGCTTCCTGCTTTTTCTCCTGATCACGGTCGGACGCTGCCTCCCCTTGTTCCAGAGGACATTCCGGGGGATGTCGATGAACTGCGGCTGCGCGAATTTCGCAACAACCAGTGATTTCGAATCTCGCCGACCATGTCTTGTGCATCGCTGACCGTCTCGTTCAATCGTTCCGCGGTGCCGGGCAGATCATCGGCCTCTCCACGGACGACACGCACCAGATCCTGAGTTTGGACAGCCAACCGCTGGACCTGGTCAGCCGCTTCTCGCAGGGACAACAGTGTCTGGGCGATGTCGCGATTGGTATCTTCGGACGTGTTGGCGATCGAATCAGCGGCCTTACGCACACTTTGGGCTGAATCGGCCACCTGAAGTGTCAAGTCGCTGATCCGCTCTTCCATCGCACTCGTTGCCGACTGGACCGCGTCGAGCGTTTCGATCGTTTTGGGGCGTAGCGCTTCGCTGGTTTCGTAAAACGAACTGGCGGCTCGCTTTGATTCCGCCATCGTCGGTTCAGCGCTGGTATCCAACGTGCTTCGCAATTGGTCCGCTGCCGCAGTCATGCTCAACAGCGTTGGATCGAGCTGCAGCTGGATCAACCGGATCGATTCACTGACGGTTTCGACCTGCTTGGCCACCCTGTCCAGGCGATCCGATTCTCCCTCGTAGTTTCGCAAGCGGCTGCCGGGCGGTAAGGACTCCCGAGAACTACCGGACCTTTCGCCCCGGCGGATCATCAAGATCGGGGTGCCGAGTCCATACTTGCGATCCTGGCGGACGATCGAGTTCGGAAAAATCTGGTCACTGATGTCCGGGTCAATGCTTAAGTTCACGCGGACTTTGTCCGACGCGTCGACGTAGCGAATGCTTTCGATTTCGCCCGCTCGCTCACCCAGAATCATTACCTCCGCGCCTTTGTAGAGATCGCGAATGTCTTCCTGAGGGATCTCGATCCAGTAATGGTCCTTTTCTACGAAGTAGTCACCGGCGCGCAGGACCAACACAGAGAAGACGAGCAACGACAGCAGGATGACCAGCAGAAAGACTCCCACTGCCTGGTTCGTATATCGCAAACGATACGGATCGGTCATGTTTGACCTCGTTTGACGTTTTTCTTGTCACCCGGTCGCAGTTGCGATTTTATACTGCGTTTTTCAGGTCGCAAATCAAGAAACATCTGTGGCGACACAGTATCCAATGCATCGCCGAGCGTGCTGCCGGCGATCCAGATCACCGCGGCCCCGCGCGTGCGCAGGTGATGGATAGACGCCAGGAAGTTCTTAAACACTTTCGACGATACGGTCCGCATTGGACGCTCCAGGATCAGCAATGCCGGTCGGCCAAGGTAAGCCCGGATCCATTGGTGAATCTGCAAACGGGGAGCACCGACCGAGGCGGGTCGCTTACGCGTGATATTACCAAGCTGGAACCAGTCCGTCCAAAACACCAATTCTTGTTCGATCATCTGCATGTCCGCGCCCTGGTGCTGCTTGGCGACGAGCAGATTTTCACGCACGTTTAAATTCGCGACCCATCCTTGTTCGTCAAAAACACGCCCGATGCGGCTGCGCATTGTGAATTGAGTCCGCGAGTGCTGTTTCGCCCAGTCGCGGCCGTTGAACAGCACCTGTCCCGTGCTCGGGGGGACGAGTCCCTGTAACATCGACGCGAACCGACGCGTACTCTGGGACGCGTTGGTTCGGATCATGACCAGATCACCGCGATGGACGACCATGGAAGTGTGCTGCAAACAGAGAGATGTTTCCGGGCGGTTACCGAAGGTCACGTCGCGCAATTCCAGCACCTGGCGCCGCGGTACCCTGGTCTCGGCGTCGTCGTTGGTCTCGGATGTGTTTGTGTCGCTCATCTCGTCGGTCAACCAATTTGAAAAACAAGTAGACGGCCGTAAATCAGGATCGATAAAACGGCCGACACGGCAAATACGGCCGTCAGCGCGCGGATCGCACTCGCACTCGAAACTCGCGGCACGTCGGTCAAGTTCCCGGCAATGCTGACGCCGTCAAGGCAACAAATCGCACCTGCGAATGCGCCCGCGATGATCGTCTTGCTGCCAAAGAACAGCAAATCAACCGAATTGAATTCCCGCAAGATATCGTCGAGAAACTTGCTCCAGGGAATGTGGATGGCTCCCATCAACCAACCGATGAAATAGCCCGTTACGATGATCGAGATCGACATCACAATTGCGAGGCAAAATACGCTGACCGTGACGCCCAGGATTCTTGGCATCACCAAGTACGTCATCGGGTCGATACCTTGTGCGTCGAGTACTTCCACCTCGCCGCTGACCACCATGGTTGCCAATTCGGTCGAAATTGCGACTCCGCTGCGCCCGATCACAACCAGGCACGCCAGCAACGGCCCAAGCTCGCGCACGATTGCTCGCCAAAGCATCGGCACGATAACATCGGTCGTAATCCCCAACGCATCGATCCACAACGCCGCCTGGACGATCATCAAGATGCCCACCGCGGCTCCGAAACGGATGACCAGGGGAAATGCATCAACAGCCGTGAACAACAATTGCCGCGCCATGACCGTACGAATGGGGGGCGTCCACGATGACGGCCGAACCGCTAACATCATGGCCGCCCAAAGGACCGCAAGAACCCCCGCGACCGTCTGGAATCGTCCGAGAAATTGTCTCCCGACGAACTCGGCGGTGCGCATCGGCCAGCGCAGCAGCCACCAGCGAAACAGCGACGAGATTCCGCGAGCGGTCGACACAGTGATCCCTGTAGTGATTTTGAGGCGCAAGAAGTGGGCCGGACCATCCTCGTTCCCTTCGACGCCAAGCATTCCATCTAACCAAGAAAACAGCTGCCGTCGTCACAGACCGAACAATCGCGCGGCGATCAAACAGGAACACCTTCAACGACCCGATTCGTCTGCCTAACCTGCAAGGTCGATCCGTTAACGGCGCGCTGCTCGGCACGCGGATGCCTGTCCATGGATGACGGCGCGAATGCGACGTGCGGGCGGCGGCGATTGTCCTTCTGCGAATAGGATTTCGGACGTCTTGACCGTCGAATCGGCGCTGGACGCTTGTCGGTACCCGCATTTACGGCGAAACTGCGGTATCCAATTGATTCACGCCTTCGGAATCGTCCATGAGTCAATCTGCAGTCGACATTTGTTCCGGCAATCGTGAACTCGATCAAATCCTTTCGGGGGGATTCACCTCCGACAGGATCTACTTGATCGAAGGGTCACCCGGAACCGGGAAAACAACCCTGGGCATTGAGTTTCTGCTCGAGGGCGCGCGACGGGGCGAACGCGGCCTCTACGTTACCCTTTCGGAGAGTGCCGCGGAGTTGGAGGCCGTTGCCGAGTCCCATGGTTGGTCGCTCGACGGAATCGAGATTTATGAATTGCTCGATCCGGGCCAGTCGTTTCAGAACGACTCGGAGTACACAATGTTCGAACCGGCAGAGGTCGAACTTGGCGAGACGAGCCGCGTGATGCTGGATCGGGTGCTGGAGACGAATCCCAAGCGCATTGTGATTGATTCGCTGTCCGAATTTCGAATGCTGTCCCAGAGCGGGTTGCGATTTCGACGCCAGATTCTGGCACTGAAACAGTTTTTTGCCGGTCGAAGCAACACCGTTCTCCTGTTGGATGACATGAGCACGGCGGACCATGATCTGCAGCTGCACAGTTTGGTCCACGGGGTGATCCACTTGGACAGCCCGACGACGGACTTCGGATCAGAACGTCGGCGACTGCGAGTCGTCAAGTTCCGAGGCAAGTCATTCCAAAGCGGGTATCACGACTACACCATCACGCAGGGTGGACTGAGTATTTTTCCCCGAATCGCGTACCGTTCGTCGCAGGCCAGGCGAAGCGAATTGGAACCGATGCTGAGCGGGAACGCCGAGTTGGATGCCCTGCTTTGCGGTGGAATCAACCCAGGGTCGAGTACCTTGATGCTGGGTCCGGCCGGTGTGGGCAAGTCAACGTGCGCGACCATGTTCGCCTTGGAAGCCGCCCGGCGCGGGGAGCGGGCATTGATTTATGCGTTTGACGAAAGTCCACGGACGCTGGTGCATCGTGCCTACGGTTTGGGAATGGACCTCGAGCCATTGCTGGCCGATGGTTCGATCCTGATCGAGCCGATCAATCCGGGTGAAATCACGCCCGGTCAATTCGCGAATCGTTTGCGGCGTGCGGTTGATGACGATGACGATGGTCGCCGTACATCCGTCGTCGTGATCGACAGCTTGAACGGATATTTAGGCGCCATGCCGGAGGAAAGGTTCTTGCAGGTGCAAATGCATGAACTACTTGCCTACTTGGGGAGTCGCGATATCGCTACTTTCCTGGTCGTCGCACAACATGGAATGTTGGGAACGGGGATGCAAACACCCGTCGACGCGAGCTACCTTGCGGATACCGTATTGCTGTTCCGTTACTTCGAGGCGGGCGGTTCGATTCGGCAAGCGATTTCGGTGGTCAAGAAACGCAATGGAAAACACGAAAGAACGATTCGTGAGCTGCAAATGCGCGATGGGAAAGTGGTCATCGGAACGCCGCTGAGTGAATTTCGCGGCATCCTGGCTGGCACTCCCGTGTACCAAGGCCCCCGCGATTCACTGCTGGAAAAACGTCGATCGAAAGAGCAGACGGATGAAGGATGAGGACTACCAACACGTCCTGCTGTTGGCGCCTACGCAACGCGATGCCGCCCTGACCTCCGAATTGTTGAGCCGCCACAGCATCCGATGCACCGCATGCGGGACGATGAGCGATCTGACCGCTCGGATCGATGAGAACGTCGGTTGCGCGCTGATCGCCGAGGAGCGACTGACGGGCGATTGGCGGACATCGTGGACTGAGTTTCTCAAACGTCAACCGGCATGGTCTGATCTTCCGATACTGGTGCTCACCGCTCGTGACGAACTTACCTCGGCGGCGTTGGGCCATCTGCAGGAAGAAGCCAACGTCACGCGAATCAGTCGCCCAATCAAGATCAAGGCACTCGTCAGTCTCGTCCAAGCCTGTTTACGCGACCGTGAGCGGCAATTAATGGTCCGCGGTTTGTTGGCGTCAATCGAAGATCGCGAACAGAGGTTTCGACAGCTCGCCGATTCGATGCCGAACATTGTTTTTTCGGCGACGGCCGACGGTGCCCTTGATTACGTCAATAAGCATGCGTACGACTACATCGGTCGCGACCTCGACTTGCTCGGGGACGGATGGGTCGAGGCCATTCACGCCGAGGACCGTGACAGGACCGTTGCCCGTTGGCAGCAAGCCATCGCAACCGGAACCAAGTACCAGGTCGAGTTCCGCATTCGACACGCAGAGACCGGCGAATACCGGTGGCATATTACCCGATCGATGCCCGCCCGTGATCGCCACGGTGAGATCACCCGTTGGTTTGGTTCATGCACGGATATTCATGATCAAAAACGCCATCAAAAACGGCTCAACGAGGCCCTGGACCAGGCCGCCGCGGCCAGCGTCGCAAAGAGTGAATTCATCGCCAACATGAGCCATGAGATTCGCACACCAATGACTGCGGTTCTCGGTTACGCCGATCTGTTGTCGCAAAGCGAAACTGATCCAGAGAAACTCGAGTACTTACGAACCATCGAACGCAACGGCAAGTTTCTGACGGATATCATCAACGATATCCTGGATCTTTCCAAAATCGAGGCCGGGAAGATGACCGTTGCGGTCGAACCGCTTCAACCGCATGCCGTGGTCCAAGATGTCTATTCCATGATGCACGGACGAGCCAGGGAAAAGAACCTCGCTTTCTCGGTTGAGTTTCGAACCAGGATTCCGAAGTTCATTCGCTCAGATGAAAAACGGATTCGACAGATATTGATCAACCTGACGGGAAATGCGATCAAGTTCACCGAGCAGGGTAGCGTCAAGCTGGTCCTTGAATACAAATCGGGCGTCATTCGATTCATGGTTCAAGACACCGGGATTGGAATGTCAATCGAGCAGCGCAAGCGATTGTTCCAGGCGTTCACGCAAGGCGACGCGTCGGTGGATCGCCGCTACGGTGGAACCGGTCTTGGATTGGCAATCAGCCAACGGTTGGCGGGAATGCTCGGAGGACGCATTGAAGTAGAAAGTCAGCCGAATCAAGGGAGCTGCTTTCAGCTAAGTCTGGACGTTGACGAGGACGATTGCGGCGCGTTGTTCATGCCATCAACCCAAATCGATCACGAAAACGTGGCCGGCAAAGAGAAACTCCCAAAGCTCGATTGTCGCGTGCTCGTCGTCGACGATCGCCGCGACGTCCGGCTGCTTGCCGGTACTTTGCTGCGCCGCGCCGGTGCGACGGTCGAGTTCGCCGAAGATGGATTGGAGGGAAGTCAACTCGTCAAAGCATTGATGGAATCCGGAGCCCGGCTGGACCTGGTCTTGATGGACATGCAGATGCCGCGAATGGACGGGTACGAAGCGTCTAAATCGCTGCGAGAAATGGGCTTCACAAGGCCCATCGTCGCGTTAACCGCCGACGCGATGCAGGGAGATATGGACCGGTGCATTGCAAGTGGTTGTAACGCGTACCTCAGTAAACCGATCGATGCCACCGAGCTGATTCAATTGGTTGCAGCGCTGACGAAGTGAGCCAATTCGGATCCGGCGATCGATTTTTGCCATTTGGCTGCCACTCAGAATTCTCCTGCTTGTTTAGATCCGCTCTTTTGGAAGCAGAGTCTCGGCGTATCTCCGTTAAAATCGGCATCATTCAAAGCGGGAAACATGCGACGCGGTCATCAACGAACCGCGGATGGAAAACCAGCGCGAGTCGCGCCGCAGGCTGACCACAGCCCGTAAAATGGCAAAACAAAGACATTTGCATGGCGATCATCATATTCCGGAACAGAAAGCGATGATGAATCTTTTGACGAGACTGCTGATTCTCGCCGCGGCGTTCCTGTTGCCGGCGATCAAAATCCAGTCGGGCGAGCCCGTGCCGCTGCGAGTGCTCAGCTACAACATCCATCATGGGGAAGGGGTGGATCGGCAGCTCGACCTGGCGCGAATAGCCGGCGTGATTCTGTCGGTGCAGCCTGACCTGGTCGCCCTTCAGGAAGTTGACCGGAATGTGAAACGCACCGGCAACGTCGATCAGTCCTTTGAGCTTGCGCGGTTGACCGGTATGCACGTCGCTTTCGGAGAGAACATTCAGCTTCAGGGCGGACAGTACGGCAATGCTGTGCTGTCGCGGTTTCCAATCAAGCGTCATCAAAACCACTTGATGCCCAACCTCGATAACGGAGAACAACGAGGCGTGTTGGTGGCCGAGATCATGGTTCCCGGTCTCGATGATTTACTCCTGCTGTATGCAACGCATTTTGATCATCGGCGGGATGACCGAGAACGTGTCTTGTCCTCAAAGGCTGTCAACACATTGGTCCAACGCACGAGCAAGCCCGCGTTGTTGATGGGCGATCTGAACGATGTCATTGGCAGCGAAACGCTTGAGCAGCTAAGCACCACCTGGTCGCCAACAAGCGACCAGCCGCTGCCCACCGTCCCCGTCGCCGATCCGAAGCGCCAGATCGACTTTATTCTCGTCCGTCCGACAGGTCGCTGGAAGATCATCGAAATCCGCGTGCTGGACGAAGCCGTGGCGTCGGACCACCGAGCCATCTACGCACAGCTGGAACTTTAATCCCAAGCTGAAATGATTTCGGCGCACGGTTGCGTCAAAGCTTGTCTGATACGATGACAATGAAAAATGGCTGAATGCTCACGCGTCAGGAACCCAGGTGATGAAACCCAGCGACAACCTTGTGATGAAAATCCTTTCACTGTTCATACTCATCGGCTCGACCGGCGGATTGATTGCCCAGGAACGGCGTTTCGCACCTCTGGTTGAATCACCCGCGGTATCCCAGGAGCGTGCAGTAACGTTTCGGATACGCGCGCCCGAGGCTGCCAGCGTGCGTCTTACCGGCGGCGACATGCCAGAGATCGGCCAGGGCCTTGAGATGAAGAAAGATGACGAGGACGTCTGGGAAACCGTTCTCGGTCCGGTCGCACCGGGTACCTATCGCTATCGCTTTGAGATCGAAGGAGTCCCCGTTTCGGACCCGGTCAATCCGGCCACAAGCGAGTCCAATGGTAATTCGTGGAGCCTCGTGCATGTTCCCGGAGCAGAGTGGATGGATAATCAGCGGGTTGCCCATGGAGCTGTTGCGGAAGTCCATTACTTTTCGACGTCGTTGGATCGTGCCCGTCGAATGCATGTTTACACGCCGCCTGGGTACGAAGCGGGCTCGGATCAAAAGTACCCAGTGTTTTACCTGCTGCACGGTGCGATGGATTGCGATGACTCATGGACAACGGTGGGACGCGCCGGCTTCATCCTTGACAACTTGATCGCGAAGGAACTTGCCAGGCCGATGATTGTCGTCATGCCGGCGGGACACACCGGTCCATTCACCTTTGGCCGCGGTGGGCTACCGATGGATGAGTTCATCAAGGATTTTGTCACCGACATCAAGCCTTACATCGAATCGAACTATCGCGCGCACACCGATCGGGCCAACACCGCGATTGCGGGACTTTCAATGGGTGGGGCTCACACCCTCGGTATCGGAATTCCGCATCTTGACCAATTCGCTTATCTGGGTGTGTTCAGTTCCGGGGTGTTTGGCATCGCGGGACCGGGACTGGGAACAGGGCAGGGGCCCAGCTTCGAGGAAAAGCATGCTGCGATACTCGACGACGCCGACCTGAAAACAGGTCTGCGACTCTGCTGGTTCGCGACGGGAAAAGAGGATTTTCTCTTGGGGACCTCGCGCGCCACAGTCGAAATGCTCGAGAAACGTGGATTTGATGTGGAGTACAAGGAAACCGATGGCGGTCACACTTGGATCAACTGGCGCGAGTACCTGCACGAGTTCGCACCCAAGCTTTTCCAATGACGCTGGGAATCGACATGCTTTGCCGGACCTCCCCACACGGAGGTCGAAACACCGGAGAATACGGAAGCGGAGCACGGGCGAGAGGAATTGTCGCGAGTTGTTCGTTCGCCCGTACTTCGCGCTGGTAACGACGCCGATCGTCTGGGCTGGATACAATCCATCGATGCATTACAAGTTCATCCGTGGCAACGATAAACACTCGTCGACTCGCCGCCATCATGCTGTGACTGGTTCCCGGCGAATGGTCGGCTACACGATTGTGTTGATCTCCGCTGCGGCGTGTGTCGGTTGTTGGTCGAAGACGGAAGATGTTTCAGATAAACCGAATTCTCGGCCACCACCGATACAGCCCACCGCACCGACAGATATCGAGCGAGCGCAACGATTACTGGCACAGGGGCGCCATGCCGAAGCGATCGAGATTGCCCAACGGATCTTGATTGCTTCACCCGACGACACGTCGGCATTGCGGGTGGTTGCCGGGGGCAATGCAACGCAGGGGAATTTTGATGATGCGGCGACCATTGCGATACGAATTGCGAGCCTGGATGTACCCGATCCGGCTAATGAATTGTTGCAGGCTTTCGATTGGCATCTCCGCGCGGGCAAGCCGCAAGCGTCGGAAAACGATTTGCGACACGCGTTGAAACTGGCCCCGGATGACCCGCGTGTGCATCGCACGATGGCACAACTTTTGAATTCCCAGGGTCGGCGATTCGAGGCACGCCCGCACGTCATCACGCTGGCCAGACTCGGAGTTGTGACAAATCGAGAACTCCTTAGCCTGATCGACATCAGCGGTCCATTCGAACTCGCATCCTTTGAGGGCGTCCTGCCGGCGGCAGCCGTCGAAGCTGGGACCTTGTTCGATCTGGGAAAGGCTCGTCATCAGTTCATCGCGGACAATGATTTGGATGCCGCTTTGAAGACTGCTGAACGTTTGCGTGATCACGCGCCGGACAACCCTGCGGTGGTGGCATTTCGCGGACGCTTGATCACCGAAAAGGGTGATGACGAATCATTTGCACAGTGGGTCAAACAGCTGCCCCCCGGCAGCTCGACGCACCCGGAATACTGGCTCGCAGTTGGCCAGTGGCTTGATCGTCACGACCGTCCTCGCGAGGCGGTTCGTGCCTTCGGCGAAGCCCTTCGGCTCGATCCCACCGATCGTCGTTCATTACGGACGATGTCTGCGGTGCTGGATCGCCTGGATGAAGTCGACAAGGCGCGCTCTGCCCGCGAAAGTCTCGTCGTGCTCGATGAAATATTTCGTCTCGCTGCCAATGCGGATCCGAGCCAGGCAATGTGGATCGCCGGCGAATTGCAAAAGCTGGTCAGGCCATGGGAATCGCTTGGGTGGTATCGCCACGCTTTGCAGTTGCAAGGAAATGAACAACAGCGGGCCGCGGAACTGGACCAACGCCACCATCAGATTCGGGAATGGGAGGGTAACGCGACTCTCGATCAAATCCGACGAGTACGACTGGAGAAACTGGTCGGATTTGATATCGACGCTTTTCCGCTGCCGCAACTCGATTCCGTCATTCCCATGCGACAGTTGGGAGACGGCGACCAGCAACGCCTTGCGATTCGCTTTCGGGATATCGCTCCGGCGATCGGGCTGGACATTCCCTTCGTCAGTGATTTTCCGCTCGAATCGGACGAATTCTACCTGTACCAATCCAACGGAGGTGGATTGGCGGTGTTGGATTATGATTGCGACGGGCGTCCCGATTTATACGTCGCACAGTCGGGCGGCGATCCGCGTGCCGAGGGAACATCCACGCCGAATCAGTTGTTTCGGCATTTACCCGACGGAACGGTCTCGGACGTGACGGTCTTATCCGGCACGGGCGATCGCGGATTTGGCCAGGGTGTCTGCGCGGGCGACGTGAACCAGGACGGGCTGGCCGATCTGTTGGTAGCGAACATTGGCCGCAACGCGGTTCACATTAACCAGGGCGACGGGACATTCGTCCAACGCAACCGCGCGATCGGCGAGAATGCCGAGCGATGGACGAGCAGCCTTGTCCTTGGCGATCTGGACGGCGATCAGTTGCCCGACCTCGTCGAAGTGAATTACCTGGATGATCCGCTGATCTTCGAGCGGAAGTGTGTCGGGAAAAACCTGGCCTGCACACCGCAGCGGTTTCGCGCGGCGACAGATCGCATTCTGCGAAACCATGGCGATGGGACATTCAAACCATGGCCGGGGGCTGAACGCATCGAAGAACTTCCAAACTACGGGTTTGGCGCCGTGATCGCAAACTTCGATCAACAACATGGCAACGACCTGTTCGTCTCCAACGACGGTGACGTCAACCATTTCTGGAAGAGCGTTGCGGTAAACTCAGACTCGGATCACGCGTTTGTGCTACAGGAGTCGGCCGGCATCACGGGCTGCAATGTCGGTCCTTCCGGGATCGTCCAGGCTTGCATGGGGATCGCCTCGGGGGACTTCGACCGCAACGGGTTACTCGACATGTTGATCACCAACTTCCACAACGAACCACTGAATCTGTTCCTGCAGAACAAATCAGGATTCTTCGTCGATGACGCGCGAAAATATGGTCTGGTCGAACCTTCGCTTGACGTTTTAGGTTTTGGAACCCAGGCGGCCGATTTTGACAATGACGGCTGGCTCGACGTGGCCGTCTTGAACGGACACATCTACGATGCCCGCTACGCCGGGATTCCGTTTCGCATGAAGGCACAGGTATTCCAGGGACGACGCGGCGGATTCGTGCCCCTTGCGTCCGATGTCGCCGGCGAATATTGGAATCGCGAACAATTGGCACGTACCTTGGCATTGTTGGACTGGAATCGCGACGGGAAAATGGATCTGTGCTCGAACCATCTCGACCAACCGCTCGCACTGCTGTTGAATGACTCGGAGTCGGAGAATTGGTTGCAGATCGAATTGGTGGGCACGGCCAGCGAGCGCGATGGGACTGGTTCAACGGTCACGGTGACCGTGGGGGACGAGACGTGGAAAGGATGGCAGATCGGCGGCGACGGCTACATGTGCAGCAACGAGTCTGTGATCGCGTTGGGCATCGCGGCTGCCCAAAGGATTGACAAGCTCGAGATCGAGTTTCCCTCGGGCCACAAGCAATCCTGGTCGGCGGTTCGTCCCAACCAGCGTTACCTGGTGATTGAGGGTCAGCAAGAATTGTTCGCACGTTAGGACCGCAGACGCGCGTCGTGATGAAGCCACGCTCGCAAGGGCGCAGGGTCGGACGACGAGCCGCTAGAATACAAGCACGATGTGCCGGTATTGATGTTGCGCGAAATCAAGCACGATGGGCGAGTCGTAGGCCGGACCGAGCTTCGCGAGTTCAGGCATGGTTTGAGTGATCGCCGGAACTCGCAAAGCTCGGTCCGGCCTACGAAACTTGCCGGCGCTGCGGCTTTTATATCGCGCAAACATTGAAACGGGCGCGTCGTGCTTGTAAATGAAACCAACATGGTGCTGTCCTGCTAAGATTTGATAACAGCTGGATCCGGCCAATGGAGACCCTCACGATGCGGAAAACCCTGTGCATTCTTGTCGCCCTGGTTGCTTTGGTCGGCCTGTTCTTTCTTATCCGCGACAACTCCAGCGATGTGTATGACGACTTGGCCAAGCGAGAAGCGCGACGAGAATCTCAACGTGAGGCCAATGCGTTCGCCGAACAGCACGATCTTGCCAAGCTTGCCGCGCGTGGATTGGGCCAGGCGGTTCCGATTCACCTTGTTTCACAGATCGATCCCAGCGGCGACTTCTGGTTTGTCGGAATCGAGAGCAGCGAGTTGGGAGTGCAGATCCCTTTCGAGCCGGGGAAGATCCCCGATCCGCCAGCGGAGACCGAACCGGTGCACGAAAACCCGGGCTTTCTCGGTGCTGATGCGTGCCAGAGTTGCCACCAGGAAAAACACCAATCATTTGTGAAGACGGCCCATCACAGGACAAGTCGGCTGGCAACGGCCGAGAATATATCGGGATCCTTCGAGTCGGTTGGCAATCGAATGCAAACCGCCGATGAGAACGTTCATTTCACGATGATCGAAAGAGACGGAAAATTTTATCAACGTGTTTCGTTCTTCGACTGGCAGTTTGAGGTGCCGTTTCATCTCGTGATGGGTTCGTCCAAGATGGGAGAGAGCTACCTGTATTGGCACGGTGACCAATTGTTCCAGATGAATTGCACGTACCTGAGCGAGGTGGATGATTGGATCAACAGCCCCGGCTATCTGGATGGCGACGCGATTTACGCGCGACCAATTCTAACGGGGTGCCTGGAATGCCACGTGACCTACATCGACCATCGAAAACCGCCCAATCATTTCACACCCGGCTCACTGATTACCGGTATTTCATGTGAACGGTGTCACGGCCCCGGCAAAGAACATGTCGACTTTCATCTTGCGAACCCGAATGTCAAGGAATCGAAACATGTTTCGGTTCCCAGCAAGTTGAGTCGCGAGCAGCAAATGGATATCTGTGGACAATGTCATACGGCACAGAAAAGCCCCAAGGATCCGCGCGGTTTCCAGTTTCGACCGGGTGATCGTTTAGCGGACCATTACGACCCGGTCGAAGGGCACGACACGTCGGCCAACAGCGTTCACACCAGCAACCAGGTCGCACGGCTGCAGTTGAGTGAGTGTTTCAAGCAATCAGAAATGGCTTGTGCCGAGTGTCACAACCCGCACAAACCAGAACGCGGACAGACCGCGCTGTTCTCGAAACGCTGCATGAGTTGCCACGAGAGCGAGCATTGCGGAATGAGTGACACATTGGGCGAAAGATTGGCCCAGAACTGCATCGATTGTCACATGCCAGTCAGGGCCTCGGAGAATTTGAAAGTGGATACCGCCGAAGGCAGCATCTTCCCGCCGCTGCGGGATCATTTCATCCGAATCGATCCCCAGGCAACCGAGGAATACCTCGGGGCAATCAAAGGGGATGTCTCGAAGTAGAGGCGAGCAGGAACAGAATTCACCGGGCGCAACAAAAAACCCCGCCCATTGCTGGGCGGGGTCGCGTTGATCATTCGAGAAGGCCGAGCCTATTGGTTCAACTCTTCTTCGATCGTCTCTTTAACGGCACGGGTACCCAAGGCACCCCACAGCCCGTATGGACTCTGAGATCCAGGCGCGCTTGCCGGGCCGAGCCAACCTGGGTTGGCATTGTTGCCCCGTTCGATCGGCGGTGCCGATGCATTTCCGGCTTCAATGCTGTCGGTGATGAAGATCACCGCACCGTCACCCATCAGGATGTGTGCACCGCCTTGGTGGCGGCTGCCGGCGCTGTGGATGCCTTCGTTGTAATCACCGCCACCAGCCTGACAACTTGGATCGTTCGGCGGCAGGATGGTTGTGAACGAAGTGTACATCGGCCGGAAGTCAGCCCAGCGGCAACCCTTGCATTGGTCACTGCCCAAACCGTGCATCGTTGCGGTCGGAGAGTAGAACGCCGGTCGCTCAGGATCGATGTGAACACCTTGCTTACAAAGGTTCGGGTTGGCTGTGATATCCGATGCAGGATCGCTGCCACCACCAAAACCGCGAACCCAGTCAGCGTTGACTTCCCGTTGACCATTGGAGGTACAGATTTCGCCAGCCATGATCGTGTTGGCGAGACCATCGAGAACGTCACGGAACTTGGCTTCCCGACGATTCCAGAAGAAACCGCGGCAAGCAGCACGTGAGCGGGTTGCCATCCAGTTCAAGTCGGTTTGGCCACCACCCTTGCTGTTGTGGAAGAAACCATATTCGCTGGTTCCACCGTAGTTCACGCGGTCCAAAGCATCGCCGATGCAGGCCGCGTAGTTGTTGCGTCCATGACCCGGCAAACCTTGCGCGGGATCACTCGGACAGCGATAGGTAGGAACGTTTGTTTCCCACGGCACGTAGGCGCGTTGCCATGGGCAGGGTCCCATCGCGGGCCACATGCCACCAATCGTGCTACCCGGCATCGTTCGGCCTTGAGTGACCTGCACGCTGGGATTCGCAATCTGTTCCCACAGAGCCTGCTGCTCGACGAAGGGCGTGATCCCAACCAACCAGCTGAGGAACAACCGGTTGCTGTTATTGGTCACGTTGCCCACGACCGCACGCGAGGTTCCCGCACCGTTGGTCGGCAATTGCTTGAAAGCACTGTGGTAATTGTGAACTCCAAGCCCGATCTGCTTGAAGTTGTTGCTGCACGACATGCGCCGGGCGGCTTCTCGGGCGGCCTGAACCGCGGGTAATAACAAGCCAACAAGAACACCAATGATGGCGATCACAACCAGCAATTCCACCAATGTGAAACCTGGTCGGCTCCTGCGAGTACGAAGCATAGAGGACTCCTCAAAATGTGAATATGACAGTCGACAAACACCTGTCGAACGGGCTAGAGAGTAACGGAAGAACGCGAAAGGGTCAAAACAACCCCCTCGACAGGCTGGTGTGCCTTCGGACCTGCCCGCGGTCTGGTCCCCCTGGATTGCCTGCGGGCGATCATGCGGCCGGGCCACTGAATCATCGAGAATTCATCAGACGATCGAGCGATTTTCGGGACTCGAGGTCATCCGGATCAATTTGAATCGCTCGCCGATAGTGCGCGATCGCGCTCTCGAGATCGCCGATTTTCTCGTAGTTTCTCGCCAAAAACGTGTCAACCATGCTGAGGTTGGGATCAAGCATCAGCGCATTTTGATAACACTCAATCGCGGCACCGGGCCGATTGGTCAATTCAAGGGCGCGGCCCAGGTTGACGTGTGCCTCGGGCATCTCGGGGTGAGTCTGGACCGCGTGTGCCAGCGATTTGAGGCTGACCGCCATGTTTCCAGATTTTCCGGCCGCGATCCCCAGGTTCATGTACGAGCTAGCGTTGAGCATCGATTCGTCGTGCACCGGGATGTTGCACGCCACCAGCGCGATCGTCGCTGCAATCAGTGGCGTCCGGACGGCAATCCAATTCTTCGTGCGAATTCGTTGCACCAAGTCGACCAGCGCGGTCGCTGCGAACAAGGCCAACAACGCAACGAGTGGTTGCCGGTATCGGCCAAGAATAAAGAACAGCACGACCGCGGCAATCATGACCAGGATCAACAGATACAACAGCCACAAGTTCTGCCATCGATCTCGCGTCGTGACAATTCCCCAAACGGCCAATGGACAAAGGATTCCGAAATGCCACCAAGGCCCGATCAACCGTAGCGGCCATGAGTAGTCGCGATAGACATACATGCTCTCGACGTCGGGCACCTCATAACGATTCACCACCATCAACGACTTCAGCAACATCAACTGAATCCAACGAGCTGGATCTTGCCCGATTTCACGCAGCGCTTGCCTGCCCCAGAAGCTCGATACTTCACGCGAGGATAATTCGCGACCCTCGGCCCGCTCCGCCAGGCGTTGGGCATCGGCGCGCTCATACATTGGCGTTTCATGACCGGCAACCAAGGGACGGTACAGCCCGTTCGATTCGAGGTTGTTGCCGATGTAAAAATTTGGGCCTGCCTGGAATGTGGTGGGTGACCATTCGCCGCCGAGCGAAGCGTTGCGAGCTGCGACCGGCGCAAGCACCAGCGCAAGACCGGTGAGGTACCAACCGATTCCAATCATTCGCGCTTTGCGGGGAATGGAAAATCCGAACCAAATCCATAACGGAATGATCGGAACCCACAACAGCGCGTTCTCACGAGTCAGAACCAGCAGTCCAAGAACCACTCCCATCGCTATCGTCACCCAAGCAGGGCGACGATCGCCCCGTGGTTTTTGGTACAGGGCACAGACCGCCAAAAGGGCGCACAGAAGAAAGGACGCGAGTGCCGTTTTCTGGATGATCCCGTCGTAATAAATCGCCGGAGGGTAGACGGCATACATGGCTGCAGCCACCAATCCCGTAACAGGATTGAAAACCCGTTTGGCCGCAACGCCCAGGAACACAACACTGAGGGTTCCCAGCAACGTCTGAAAAAGGCGTATTCCAAAGACACCGCTGCCGAAAACCTTGATCAAGACCGCCAGCGTGTAGGGATACAGCGGTGCCTGGTAAAAGGTCTCCTGGCCGTACCATTGGCCACCGGCGATCCGCAGAGCCCAGTCGTAATAGCCTTTGGCATCACCGAGCAATTGCACGACCGTGGGTGTTTCGATCGTCTGCAATACGTTGATCAAGCGCAAAAGAAATGCTACTGAGCCGATAATGCTCAGTAGCAACAGGAACGAGGGACGTTTGCGGAATTCGCTCGGGCCGGTCTGATCACCGGACCTGGCAGGTGGCCGTCCGGTGGCAACGGGCTCGGCGTGCTTGCCTGCCCGTCTCGAACGACTTTTCCGTTTCGTCATGCCTCAAGACGCGATTTCCGGTTCTCAACCGTCGCCGCCACCGACGTCTTCCGCTTCCATTTCGGCTTCATAGTTGTCTGCTTCCGCCTCCATCTCGGCTTCCGATGCCGGTGGTACGTCAATCACTGAGGTTTCGCCGCCGCCACCGCAGCCGACGGTGAAAAATCCAATGCTCAAGGCACAGCAGCATGCAAAAATCGTACGTGTCATCGTCAAAAACCCTTTATTGATAGAAAAACTTTCACCGCTACGTGGTCATCCTGACCAAGTCGCCGCCCAACCGCAAGCACCTGCGACGATTTTGGCTTTCTTCGCCGCTCGGCGCGGCGGAACGGTCTCATGTATACGTCGCAGACCACGCGATCGTTCGACTTTTACCATTCCCACTTCACGCGGCACACCGCGAAGTGCCCGTCCGGAACGTGCGTCCGAGATTCCGACCTTCTTCCCAACCCAGTGGCGGGCTATCTCACGCAAGAGCTCTTGGCTTCAATTCTCGATTCTGCGCGAAGACCAACACGACGGTAGGCCGGACCGAGCTTCGCGAGTTCCGGCGACCACTCAAAACGCGACCACTCAAAACAATGCCGGAACTCGCGAAGCTCGGTCCGGCCTACGAAGCTGTGTACCCGTATACCGCGTAACGATTGAAATAGCGCTTGGTGTTTTTGCGGCACAACACGCTCCGGTTATTGATTCTTGCCGCGCGTCTCGAGAAGTCGGCGTATCTCAGGCTCGAAGGTGGCGATCCAGACCGCCCGACCGGCGGCATTGAGATGACAATGATCGTCAAACAGGGTTTCCCCCGGGATACCCAATGGCTCGTTCTCAACCACGTTCGCCTCGACATCCACGATCGGCAGCGAGAACTCGTCGGCGAGCTTGCGCAGGATGCGATTCTCCAGATCACTGGATTGATGACGACCAGGCGTTTCGCGGAGGATCTCCCTCGCCATCGTCAGTCCCTCCTCGGCGCGACCCTCGGTCCACAACTGGTACACCTGTTCGTATCGAGCCGCCGCGGCCTGGGGCAGATAGGGGCGGAGCAAGTTGGAGGATACCGTCCCGACGATCACCGGAACCTTCTCTTCACGCGCCAGCGCGAGAATGAGCCTCAGATTGTGTTCGAATTGCCCCATCCGTTGCTTGACGTCGGCTTGTGTGAACGGATGCGTCCAGGCACGGGCAAAGTTCGATTCACTCACCGGTTCTTCGCTGGCGAGCAATCGCCGGTTGTGCTCCTTTTCGAGTTGGCTGATTTTGTAATCCGCTTTACGGTCACGAATGAATCGGACGATCGCCGATTTGGAAATGGCCCGATCAAAGCTGAGTTGATCCAGATTTGACAACTGCATTTGCTCGACCTCCTCAAACTCGTTGTGGCCTGAGTAGAGCAGGATCAGATCGGGCGAGTAGTTGAGCACTTCGCGAAACACAACGACCAGCCGGTGACTGCCGTATGCAAATCCACCGCAATTGATGATTTCAACCTTGCCGAATTGTTCCTGATACTCTTCGGTCAGTTCTTCTTCCAAGGCGCGGAACTCGGGTTCCAGATAGTTCACCGACGATCCGCCAAGTGCCACGATACGAAACGTATCGTCCGGTTTGACGCGGTCGAATCTTTGCCGCACAAAACTGACCCGCTTGGCGCGGTCGGTTTCCATCTCTCCGGGGTACAGCGATGACTCAACAAAGACGCGGCTGCCCTCGTCGAAACCGAGACCATAATCGACATGTCGCGGCGGCTTCACCAATTCGAGCCCGCGGAATCCGAGTTCGAGCGCCGCGAAAAAAGCCACGGTGACGATCAGCCCAAAAATGATCCGCTTTCGCAAGCTGATGTGCGGCCGGGTTTCGGTATTCGACTGATTCTCATTCATGCGGTGGAAAACTATTGCGGCAACCCCGACCGCTCGGCCGCGAGCAACCCGCGTTGCTGGAGCGTTTCGAGCAATCGCTGGGCGACGTACAAGCGTCCCCGCTCGGACAGGTGAATGTGATCGTCGATGAATAACGCTTGCTTGTCCATCGGATCCATTTCGGCCGCCAAATCAATGACTACCGCACCCGCTTCCTGGCCCATCTCGCGAACCACCGAATTGTATGACCGATGCAACGGAATCAGTCCGTCGGGGTCGAGGATCTCGCCGGACGTGTAGAGGTAGGGTGGGATCGAGAGATCCAGCGCATGCGGCGCCGTCAGAAACCAAGTTTCTATCCCTGCGGTTGAGCAAAGTTCTTCGATGCGTGCGAGATTTTTTCTGTAGTCCTCGAGCGAAACCCGCGTCTTCGTGCTGGAGCGATGTTGCGACTCCGGCCGGAGCATGCGTATGAATTGGTACAGCCGAAGTCCGCCAAGCCCCGAATTAAGCATTGGTCCCTCGTCACCCGTTTGGTCCTTGTCTTCCAATCCCCGGGCGAGCCAATGATCGTTCCAGCCAAAGTAGACCGTCACCAGGTCAGGTGACCAGTCGAGCACTTTGGTTTCGAGCAATG